>NZ_JBVKAT010000007.1:0-15215 GCF_055598485.1 Streptomyces sp. NPDC107521 | reverse complement strand
CCCCCTTTGCGCACCCACCCCCTCACCTGCTCCCCCCCCCCCCCTCCCCGGCACGACGACGAGGGTGCCCCCCGATCGGGGGGCACCCTCGTCGTCGTGCCGGGACGGTCGGCATCCGGGCCGCGCGCGCCGGGGCGTCAGGCGTCGCGCCGCGCCTCGCCCAGGTGGAGCACCCGGACCATGTTGGTCGTGCCGGGCACCCCGGGGGGCGAACCGGCGGTGATGATCACCGTGTCGCCGGCGTTGAAGCGCTTCAGCTCCACCAGCCGCTGGTCGACCAGCTCGACCATCTCGTCCGTGGTGTTCACCAGCGGCACGACGTGCGGCTCCACGCCCCAGCTCAGCGCCAGTTGGTTGCGGGTGCCCTCGTCACTGGTGAAGGCCAGGATCGGCTGCACCGCGCGGTACCGGGACAGCCGGCGCGCGGTGTCGCCGGACTGGGTGAAGGCCACCAGGCCCTTGCCGCCCAGGAAGTCCGCGATCTCGGCGGCGGCCCGCGCCACCGAACCGCCCTGCGTCCGCGGCTTCTTGCCCGGCACCAGCGGCTGGAGGCCCTTGGAGAGCAGCTCCTGCTCGGCCGCGGTCACGATCTTCGACATGGTGCGCACCGTCTCGATCGGGTACGCGCCCACGCTGGACTCGGCGGACAGCATCACTGCGTCGGCGCCGTCCAGGATCGCGTTGGCCACGTCCGACGCCTCGGCGCGGGTCGGCCGCGAGTTGGTGATCATCGACTCCATCATCTGGGTCGCCACGATCACCGGCTTGGCGTTGCGCCGGCACATCTCGATGAGGCGCTTCTGCACCATCGGGACCTTCTCTAGCGGGTACTCGACGGCCAGGTCGCCGCGGGCGACCATCACACCGTCGAACGCCATGACGACGTCCTCCATGTTCTCCACCGCCTGCGGCTTCTCCACCTTGGCGATGACGGGGACCCGGCGGCCCTCCTCGTCCATCACCCGGTGGACGTCGCCCACGTCCTTGGCGTCCCGGACGAAGGAGAGCGCGACCAGGTCGCAGCCCATGCGCAGCGCGAAACGGAGGTCCTCGATGTCCTTCTCGGACAGCGCGGGGACGTTCACCGCCGCGCCGGGCAGGTTGATGCCCTTGTGGTCGGAGATGACACCGCCCTCGATGACGATCGTCCGCACCCGCGGACCCTCGATCTCGACGACCTTCAGCTCGACGTTGCCGTCGTTGATGAGGACCTGGTCGCCCTTGGTGACGTCACCGGGCAGACCCTTGTACGTCGTCCCGCAGATGGTGCGGTCGCCGGGCACGTCCTCGGTGGTGATGGTGAAGTCGTCACCGCGGACCAGCTCCACCGGGCCCTCGGCGAAGGTCTCCAGACGGATCTTGGGGCCCTGGAGGTCGGCCAGTACGCCGATGGCCCTGCCGGTCTCCGCGGCGGCGGCCCGGACCCGGTCGTACCGGCCCTGGTGCTCGGCGTGGGTGCCGTGGCTGAAGTTGAAGCGGGCCACGTTCATCCCGGCCTCGATCAGCGCGACGAGCTGCTCGTGGGAATCGACCGCGGGGCCGAGAGTACAGACGATTTTCGAACGGCGCATGGGGCGATCCTAACGGTTTGTTTCGCGGCGGAATATTCCGGCCGTCGGAAGATACAAAAGGGCGGGATGCCGCTCAGGTGAGATTCGACGAGTCGTTCACCAGCGCATAGGTCTGCGTCGCGATCTCCATTTCCTCGTCGGTCGGCACCACGGCCACCGCCACCCGCGCACCGGGCGGCGAGACCAGCCGCGGCCCGTCGGCCCGCGCGGCGTTCAGCACCGGGTCGACCTCCGGCCCCAGCCCCTCCAGCCCCGCCACCGCGGCCTCCCGCACCGGCGCCGCGTTCTCCCCGACACCCGCCGTGAACGCGATCGCGTCCACCCGCCCCAGCACCGCGCAGTACGCGCCGATGTACTTCTTCAGCCGGTGGACGTAGATGTCGAAGGCGAGCCGGGCCCGCTCGTCGCCCGCGTCGATCCGGCGCCGGATCTCCCGCATGTCGTTGTCACCGCACAGACCGATCAGACCGCTCCTCTTGTTGAGGAGAGTGTCGATCTCGTCGGCGGACATTCCGGCAACGCGCGTCAAATGGAAGATGACGGCCGGGTCCACGTCTCCCGACCTGGTCCCCATCACCAGCCCCTCCAGCGGCGTCAGCCCCATCGACGTGTCCACGCACCGCCCGCCCCGCACCGCCGACGCGGACGCCCCGTTGCCCAGGTGCAGCACGATCACGTTCACCTCCTCCGGCTCCCGGCCCAGCAGCCGCGCCGTCTCGCGCGAGACGTACGCGTGGGACGTGCCGTGGAAGCCGTAGCGGCGGATGCGGTACGCGTCGGCGGTCTCCCTGTCGATGGCGTACCGCGCGGCCGACTCCGGCATCGTGGTGTGGAACGCGGTGTCGAATACCGCCACCTGCGGCAGGTCCGGCCGCAGCGCCCGTGCCGTGCGGATGCCGGTCAGATTGGCCGGGTTGTGCAGCGGGGCCACCGGGATCAGGCGTTCGATCTCCGCCATCACCTCGTCGTCGACCACCGTCGGCTCGCTGAACCGGATGCCTCCGTGCACCACCCGGTGCCCGATGGCCGCCAGTTCCGGCGAGTCGATGCCCAGACCGTCCCGGTCCAGCTCCGCCGCCATGGCCTTCAGCGCGGCGTCGTGGTCCGCGACGGGTCCGTTCCACTCGCGGTCCGCACCGCCGGCCGGGGAGTGCACCAGCCGGGACGTCCCCTCCCCGATCCGCTCCACCAGACCCACCGCGAGCCGGGTCCGGTCCCGCATGTCGAGCAACTGGTACTTCACCGACGACGAGCCGGAGTTGAGGACGAGAACACGGGAGGCGCTCACCGGCCCGTCTCCTTCCCGCTCGGGGACGCCACGGCGGACGGCCGCTGCGCCTGGATCGCGGTGATGGCCACGGTGTTCACGATGTCCTGCACCAGCGCCCCCCGCGACAGGTCGTTGACGGGTTTGCGGAGCCCCTGCAGCACCGGTCCCACCGCGACCGCCCCGGCCGAACGCTGCACCGCCTTGTACGTGTTGTTCCCGGTGTTCAGGTCCGGGAAGATCAGCACACTGGCCTGGCCCGCCACCTCCGAACCGGGCAGCTTGGTCGCGGCGACCGACGGCTCGACCGCGGCGTCGTACTGGATCGGCCCCTCGATCCGCAGATCCGGACGCCGGGCCCGCACCAGCTCGGTGGCGGCGCGCACCTTGTCCACGTCCGCGCCCGAGCCGGAGGTCCCGGTCGAGTACGACAGCATCGCGATCCGCGGCTCCACCCCGAACCGCGCCGCCGTGGCCGCCGACTGGGCCGCGATGTCCGCGAGCTGCTCCGCGTCCGGGTCCGGGTTGACCGCGCAGTCCCCGTACACCAGGACCTTGTCGGCCAGGCACATGAAGAACACCGACGAGACGATCTCCGCATCCGGCTTCGTCTTGATGATCTCGAAGGCCGGCCGGATGGTCGCCGCCGTGGAGTGCGCCGAGCCCGACACCATGCCGTCGGCCAGGCCCTCCTCCACCATCAGCGTGCCGAAGTAGTTCACGTCCGACACCACGTCGTAGGCCAGCTCCACGGTCACCCCCCGGTGCGCCCGCAGTGCCGCGTACCGCTCGGCGAAGGAGTCGCGCAGCTCCGAGACGGCCGGATCGATCAGTCGCGCCTCGCCCAGGTCGATCCCGAGGTCGGCCGCCTTCTTGCGAATCTGCTCCATCGGGCCGAGCAGCGTCAGCTCGCACACCCCCCGGCGCAGCAGCACCTCCGCGGCCCGCAGCACCCGCTCCTCCGTT
Organism: Streptomyces sp. NPDC107521; assembly: GCF_055598485.1. Classification (NCBI taxonomy): domain Bacteria; kingdom Bacillati; phylum Actinomycetota; class Actinomycetes; order Kitasatosporales; family Streptomycetaceae; genus Streptomyces; species Streptomyces sp. NPDC107521. The sequence goes on along the minus strand of NZ_JBVKAT010000007.1, from coordinate 11,411 downwards.
CCCTCCGGCAGGACGACCCGGCGCAGGTCGGACCGCGCCTGCTCCAGCAACTGGTGCTCGAACATCATCGGCGTGACCCGGTCACCGCTGGGCGCGGAGACCCGGCGCCGCAGGTCGGCGGTGTCGACGTAGCGCTCGAAGACCCCGAGCGCGGTCTCCGCCTTGCGCGGGGTGGCGGCGTTCAGCTTGCCCTCCAGCGAGAACAGCCGCTCGGCCGTCGGGAAGCTGTTGGCGGGCACCGAGAGCACCGGGGTCCCCGGGGCGAGACGGTCGGCCAGGGTGAGGATCCGGTCACCGGGGACCTCGTCCAGGGTGAGCAGCACGCCCGCTATCGGCGGCGTGCCCGCGCTGTGCGCGGCCAGCGCCCCGACCACCAGGTCCGCGCGGTCACCGGGCATCACCACCAGACAGCCGGGGGTCAGCGCGGCCAGCAGGTTCGGCAGCATGGCGCCGCCGAACACGAAGTCCAGCGCGTCCCGCGAGAGCCCGGAGTCGTCGCCCAGCACCACCCGGGCACCGAGGGCGTGCACGATCTGCGACACGGTCGGCGCCGCCAGCGCGGGCTCGTCGGGCAGCACCCAGCACGGCACCGGCAGCCTGCCCGCGAGCCGTTCCTCGATCAGGTCGCGGTCCTCGCGCGCCACCCGGTTGGTCACCATGGCGAGCACGTCGCAGCCCAGCCCGTCGAAGGCGCGGAACGCGTTGCGGGTCTCCGCCAGCACCGATTCCGCGGACTGCCTGCGGCCCCCCACCACCGGGATCACCGACGCGCCGAACTCGTTGGCGAGCCGGGCGTTCAGCGACAGCTCGTCGGGGAGCTGGGTGTCCGCGTAGTCCGTGCCCAGGACCAGGACGACGTCGTAGTCGCGGGCGACCAGGTGGAAACGGTCGACCAGCGCCGACACCAGCTCGTCCGTGCCCTGTTCGGCCTGCAGAGCGGACGCCTCGTGGTAGTCCAGGCCGTACAGCGTGGCCGGGTCCTGGGCGAGCCGGTAGCGGGCGCGCAGCAGCTCGAACAGCCGGTCCGGTCCGTCGTGGACCAGGGGACGGAAGACGCCCACCCGGTCCACCTGGCGGGTCAGGAGCTCCATGACCCCCAGCTCGACGACCTGGCGGCCGTCACCGCGGTCGATGCCGGTCACGTACACGCTGCGCGTCACGCGTGCTCTCCGTTTCCTGTGGTGCGTCCGGTGTGTTCCCGGGCCGGTCCGGCCCGTGCGGGAGTCAGGGGCGACCGTCGGCGCCAGAATCGCCAAAAATCGCCCCTACGGGTCAGGGGAACCCTCTTGACAATACCCTCGGGTGTAGGTACGACGCCCGTCAATGTAGCGTCGCCACTGTTACCCGGAACGTGGAACAATCGGCACCGGTTCACCGGCGTCGACAGCGAGCAGGAGACACAGCACGATGCGTATCGGAGTTCTGACCGCAGGCGGCGACTGCCCTGGCCTGAACGCAGTGATCCGGTCGGTCGTGCACCGAGCGGTGGACAACTACGGCGACGAGGTCATCGGCTTCGAGGACGGCTACGCCGGTCTGCTCGACGGCCACTACCGCAGCCTCGACCTCAACGCCGTCAGCGGCATCCTGGCCCGCGGCGGCACCATCCTCGGCTCGTCGCGCCTGGAGCGCGACCGGCTGCGAGAGGCCTGCGACAACGCGGGCGACATGATCCAGAGCTTCGGCATCGACGCCCTCATCCCGATCGGCGGCGAGGGCACCCTGACGGCGGCCCGGATGCTGTCCGACGCGGGCCTCCCGGTCGTCGGCGTGCCCAAGACCATCGACAACGACATCTCCTCCACCGACCGCACCTTCGGCTTCGACACGGCCGTCGGCGTGGCGACGGAGGCGATGGACCGCCTCAAGACCACCGCCGAGTCCCACCAGCGCGTCATGGTCGTCGAGGTCATGGGCCGGCACGCCGGATGGATCGCCCTGGAGTCCGGCATGGCCGCCGGCGCGCACGGCATCTGCCTGCCCGAGCGCGCCTTCGACCCCGCCGACCTGGTCAAGATGGTCGAGGCGCGCTTCGCCCGTGGCAAGCGGTTCGCCGTGGTCTGCGTCGCCGAGGGCGCCCACCCCGCCGCCGGCACCATGGACTACGGCAAGGGCGAGATCGACAAGTTCGGCCACGAGCGCTTCCAGGGCATCGGCACGGCCCTGGCGCACGAACTGGAGAAGCGGCTCGGCAAGGAGGCCAAGCCGGTCATCCTCGGCCACGTCCAGCGCGGCGGTACGCCGACCGCGTACGACAGGGTGCTCGCCACGCGCTTCGGCTGGCACGCCGTGGAGGCCGCGCACCGGGGCGAGTTCGGGCAGATGACCGCCCTGCGCGGCACCGACGTGGTCATGGTCCCGCTCGCGGAGGCCGTCACTGAGCTGAAGACGGTCCCGAAGGACCGCATGGACGAGGCGGAGTCGGTCTTCTAGGGTCTTTCGTTTGGATCGGGCCGGATCAGGGAGCGGGGTCCGACGCCGTGCGTCGCGAGGCGGAGGAGGGAGTCGGGGCGGAGCCCCGGCGACCGACGACAACGCGGCGAGGTGCGGTGCCGGACCCCGCGAGCCCGACATGATCCAAACGAGAGGCCCTGGACCCATCGGATCCGACGGGACCCGTCGGTTCCACGTCGCGCGGTGTCCGCCGCGCCGTCGGCGACGCGCAGGCGCGCACGCCGTCGGCGCGGCGGTTCCGTTCTCCGGGGGCGGGACCCTGGGTACCCAAAAATCCGTGAACAGTCGGCGGCCTAGTGTGCACGTCGCGCTCAAACGAGCGAATCCAGAACATCACCAGGGCCAGTGTTCACGCATTTAAAACCACCACACCCCCCACGCACCGTTCCGCCCCCCGGCCTTCACGCCGAGGGCCACGGGGCGCGGCCCGTTCCCTCGCCTGGTTCGGGGACTCCGACCTGGACCGGGAGGACCACGATGCCGGTTCGCGGGCTCTCCGGACCGCACCGATGTGAGCGCCCGTCACTTTCGTGAGCACTGTTCGCAAATGTGAGCACCGCGCGCACCGACATCCCCGGCCATGGGGAGGGAGCACGGCCCGCATCGGTGAGCGCTGTTCGCATCACAGAGCATCGCTCACTTCGCAGAGCACCGCTCACTCTGCGGAGCGCCGCTCACGTCCTCGATCACTGTTCGCGTCGCAGAGCGGTGCTCTCGCTGGTGAGCACCGTGCCTGTCCGCGTGTACCGCGCGCCGTCAGATGGCGCGAGCGGTGCTCTCGCTGGTGAGCAGCGTGCGCGTTTGCGGGCACTGTCCGCCGACGCGAGCACCCTTCGCATCCGTGAGCAACACCCCAATCCGTGGGCAACGCCTCCATACGTGAGCAACGCCCCGATGTGCTAACGCTGTTCGGTGCCTCGGTGCCTCGGTGCCTCGGTGCCTCGGTGCCTCGGTGCCTCGGTGCCTCGGTGCCTCGGTGCCTCGGTGTGCGCGGGTACCGGGGGGCGGAGGGGCTTGGCTGGGTGCGGGTTGCCGGGTGCGGGTGCGGGTGCGGGCGCACGGGGGTGTGGGGGTGCTTCGGTGTGCGCGCTGGGGATCCGGTGGTCAGGGGTGGTGGTCGACCGCTGCCCAGAAGTGCTCCACGATCCGGTCGAGGAAATCGCGTGCCGCGGTGTCTTCGCCGGTGCCCGTGGCGCCGCTCCCGTCCGCGTGAGGGTCGGTGCCGCCGTGGGCGTAACCGTCGTGCCCGGGGCCGGGGCCGGAGCCGCGGCCGGAGTGGGTGGCGGGGGCGGATGCCAGGTGGGACCGGTAGTCGCGGTGCAGGACCTGGAGGACGTTCTCCAGGACCCGCCGGTCCACCGGCACCAGCTTGGCGATCGGGCGGACGCCGCCCTGCCAGCGGGTGGTGACGGCGCCGTGCAGCAGTTCGGCGAGGCGTTCCTCGCGGCCCATGACGGTCACCAGGCAGGACGTCTCCAGGCCGAGCACCTCGGCGAGGGCGGCCGACTGGCGGTCCGTGCCGCGCCACTCGCCGGCCTCCTCCATCCGGAGGTAGGCGGAGAGGCCGAGTCCGACGGCGCGTGCCACGTCCTCCGGTTCCAGGCCGTGGGCGAGCCGGTGCTCCCGCAGGGTGCGGGGACGGCCGGTCAGTTCCTCGGGTGAGCACCACAGCACGCCCGCGAGCGCGGTCAGTTCCGGGTTCTCGGGGGAGGCGGTGCCCCGTTCCCAGGCGATCACGTGCTCGGGGGTCACGTGGGGCAGCCCGTACGACACCCGCATGCCGTGGGCGACGTGCTCGGGCCCCATGCCGAGTCCGGCACGAAGCCGCCGGGCGGCCAGGGCGTTGAACGGAAGTCCGGACCGGCCGGACGGAGCTGTGGGTCGGCGCACGGCCCTCACCGTAGGCGTACCGGACGCGGTTGACCACAGGCTGTTCAACTGGGGAGACGGATCGTAGGAAGCTATGGTCCGGTCCGTGAACCCCCGTTCACCCGGGGGTCACCGGGCGGGCGTCCAGCGGTAGACGAGTTCCGGGCGTCCGACGTGACCGTACTGGGGGTGGCGGGCGGCCCGGCCGGTGGTGACGAGGTGCTCCAGATAGCGGCGGGCGGTGATGCGGGAGATCCCGGCCCTCTCCCCGAGACCGTTGGCGGTCAGGCCGTCGGGGGCAGCGCGCAGGGCGGTGGTCACCCGTTCCAGGGTGGGGGCGCTGAGCCCCTTGGGCAGGGCCGCCGGGGCGGGGACGCGCAGCGCGGCCAGGGCCCGGTCGACCTCCTCCTGGCAGCCGGCCTCCCCGGCGGCGGCCCGGAACTCCGCGTAGCGCACCAGCCGGTCGCGCAGGGTGGCGAAGGTGAACGGCTTCAGGACGTACTGGACCACGCCCAGCGACACGCCCTCCCTGACGACGGCCAGGTCGCGGGCCGAGGTGACCGCTATGACGTCCGCGCGGTGCCCGGCGGCGCGCAGGGACCGCGCGAGCCGCAGCCCGTGGACGTCGGGCAGGTGCAGGTCGAGGAGCAGCAGGTCCACCGGTTCGCGTTCCAGCACCCGGCGGGCCTCCGCCCCCGTGCGGGCGGTGCCCACCGCCGTGAACCCGGGTATCCGGGAGACGTACAGGACATGGGCGTCGGCGGCGACGGGATCGTCCTCGACGACCAGGACCCGGATGGGCCGTTCGCCGGTCATACGGCGCTCCCGTCCGGTGCGTCGAGGCCACGGGGGGCATCGGGACCGTGGGGGACTTCGGGGGAGGAGAGGGGGAGGCGGGCCTCGAAGTGGGCGCCGTCGTCGGACGACGTCACCGTCAGGGAGCCGCCGTGGCGCCGTACCGCCTGGCGGACCAGGGCCAGGCCCAGCCCCCGGCCCCGGCCGCCGGGAGCGGGCGGTTTCGTGGAGAAGCCCCGTCGGAACAGCAGTTCCGTGCGGGCGGGGTCGACGCCGGGGCCGGTGTCGGACACCCGGAGGACGAGTTCGGCCGGGCCGTCCGGGGTGGTGTCCGTGTAGGCGGCCACCGTCACCCGGGGGTCGGGCGCGCCCCGCGCCGCGTCCACGGCGTTGTCGATCAGGTTGCCGAGGACGGTGACCAGGTCCCGGGCCGGGAGGGTGCGGGGCAGCAGTCCGTCGTCGAGTCGGCCGCGGGGGGAGACGACGAGTTCGACGCCGTGCTCGTTGGCCTGTGCCGTCTTGCCCAGCAGCAGGGCCGCCAGGACGGGTTCGCCGACCGCCGCCACGACCTGGTCGGTGAGGGCCTGGGCGAGTTCCAGTTCGGCGGTGGCGAACTCCACCGCCTCCCGGGGACGGCCCAGTTCGATCAGCGAGACGACGGTGTGCAGCCGGTTGGCGGCCTCGTGCGCCTGGGAGCGCAGTGCCTGGACGAATCCGCGCTCGGAGTCCAGTTCGCCCATGAGCGACTGGAGTTCGGTCACGTCCCGTAAGGTCACCACCGTGCCGCGGCGCTCGCCGCCGGAGACCGGTGAGGTGTTGACGACCAGCACCCGGTCCGCGGTCAGGTGCACCTCGTCGGTCCGGGGCTCCGGGGAGAGCAGCGCGTCGGTGAGCGGCGCGGGCAGCCCGAGTTCCGCGACGGGGGTGCCCACCGCGTCGGCGTGGAGCCCGAGGAGTTCCCGGCCGCCGTCGTTGACCAGGGCGACGCGGTACCGCCCGTCCAGCATGAGCAGCCCCTCCCGTACGGCGTGCAGCGCCGCCTGATGGTAGTCGTGCATCCGGCTGAGCTGGTCGGCGTTCATGCCGTGGGTGTGCCGCCGCAGCCGGGAGTTGACCACATGGGTGCCGACGGCGCCGAGCAGCAGGGCCACGCCCGCGACCTGGAGCAGGGTGGTGAGCTCGGCGCGCGCGAGCCTGCTGATCTCCTCCACCCGGATGCCGGCGCTGACCAGCCCGACGACCCGGCCGTCGTCCTCGACGGGCACCACGGCGCGCACCGACGGCCCGAGGGTTCCGGTGTAGGTCTCGGTGAACGCCTCGCCCCCGCGCGCGCGGGCGGTGTGGCCGCGGAAGGGGCGGCCGATCTGCCCGGGGTCGGGATGGGTCCAGCGGATGCCGTCCGGGTCCATGACCGTCACGAAGTCGACCCCGGTGTCCCGGGTGACCCGCAGCGCGTACGGCTGGAGCCGTGCCGTCGGATCGTCCGTGCGGATCGCCTCCAGGACGGAGGGGGAGTCGGCCACGGCCGAGGCCACGGCCCTGGCCTGCCGTCCGGCCGCGGCCTCGGCCTGCCCCTGGTCGTGGAGGTGGGCGAAGAGCGCGTATCCGGCGACGACGACGGCGAGCAGCACGGCCTGCACGGCGAAGAGCTGCCCCGCGAGGCTGCGGGGGCGGGGGACGGTCAGCGGCATGACCGTCAGTGTGACCGGTCGGAGTCCGTGAACTAAATGAACGCAAGGGTGACCGCGTCGCGCGGGTCCGGGACAGTCGGCGCATCCCCGTTCCCCGCCCGGCGCGGACGCGGACGGGGTGATGCCGACGACGTCATCGAGGAGGGGGCCGACGTGACCAGCGCTGCCGGTACGGCACCCCCGCGGTCCCGCCCGGACCGCGCCCGCCGGGACCGCACCCGCTACCTGTATCCGGCGGTGATCGCCGCGGTGGCCGCGGGTGTCGCGGTGGGGCTGCTGGCGCCGGGGTTCGCGGTGGAGCTGAAGCCGGTCGGCACGGGCTTCGTCAATCTGATCAGGATGATGATCCCGCCGGTCATCTTCTGCACGATCGTGCTGGGCGTCGGTTCGGTCCGCAGGGCCGCCAGAGTGGGTGCGGTCGGCGGGATCGCGCTGGCGTACTTCCTGGTGATGTCGCTGGTCGCGCTCTCCGTCGGGCTGCTGGTCGGCAACCTCCTGGGGCCCGGTCCGGAGCTGGCCGTCACGGACGCGGTGAGGGCGACGGGGCAGGCCCAGATCGACGGCGGGGCGGAGGACGCGACGGGGTTCCTGCTCGGTGTGGTGCCGGCCACGATGGTCTCCGCCTTCACCGAGGGGGAGGTGCTCCAGACGCTGCTGGTCGCGCTGCTCTGCGGGTTCGCCCTGCAGGCGATGGGTCCGGCGGGGCGGCCGGTGCTGCGCGGTGTGGAGCACGTGCAGCGGCTGGTCTTCCGCGTCCTCGCGATGATCATGTGGGCGGCGCCGGTCGGGGCGTTCGGCGCGATGGCCGCCGTCACCGGGTCGGCGGGACCCGACGCGCTCAGGAGCCTGGCGATGCTGATGCTGGTCTTCTACCTCACCTGCGCGCTGTTCTCGGTGGTGGTGCTGGGGGCGCTGCTGCGCCTGGTCGCCGGGGTCAGTGTGATCGCGCTGTTCCGGTACCTGGGGCGGGAGTTCCTGCTGATCCTGTCGACCTCGTCGTCGGAGTCGGCGCTGCCGCGGCTGATCGCGAAGATGGAGCACCTGGGGGTGAGCAGGCCGGTGGTCGGCATCACCGTTCCGACGGGCTACTCCTTCAACCTGGACGGCACCATGATCTACATGACCATGGCGTCGCTGTTCATCGCGGAGGCGACGGGGATCCCGTTGGCGCTGGGCGAGCAGATCCCGCTGCTGCTGTTCCTGCTGGTGGCGTCGAAGGGGGCGGCCGGGGTGACGGGGGCGGGGCTGGCGACGCTGGCGGGCGGCCTCCAGTCGCACAGGCCCGCGCTGGTGGACGGCGTCGGCCTGATCGTGGGCATCGACCGGTTCATGAGCGAGGCCCGTGCGCTGACCAACTTCGCGGGCAACGCCGTGGCGACGGTGCTGGTCGGCACGTGGACCCGGGAGATCGACCGGGACCGGGTGGACGAGGTGCTCGCGGGCCGGATCCCGTTCGACGAGACGACCCTCCTCGACGACGCCCCCGGGAGCGGCGCCGACGGGGACGGCGCCGACGCGGGCGCGCCGGGTGCGGTCGGCGTCGCGGACGGCAGCGGACCGCCCCGGCAGGGCGGCGGTCCGGACGACGGGAGGAACGGGAGGACGGACACCGGGAGCGGCGCCGGGAGGGAGCGGTTCCCGACGTGATCCCGGTGCCATGAAGCCCCGGGCGGCCCGGACCCCCCCCGTTACGCGGCCGCCCGGTCCGGGCCCGCCCGTGTCTCCCCCGGCACGGGCGGGCCCTCTTCCCTTGCGGGCACCGGAGCGCGCCCGCGCGGATCCCCGCCGACCGGTTCGGGACACAAAAAATCCCCTGGGCAATGGCGCCCGGGGGATTTCGCGGCGTATATTCGATGGCTCATGACTTCACAGGAAAGAAGTCATGGAGAAGTCCTTCGAGTGCAGCTTATGCGAGCGGGAGTGGAATTGTCAAACACCGAGGAGCCGGACGAGGAATTGCGGCACGAGCAGGAATTCGTCGACGGACTGTACGCCCGCGTGGACGCCCTGCGCGATGACGCCGAGACCTCCGTCACCGACGCGCTGGCCCAGGGCAACACCCCCATGCAGGCCCGGCTGGAACGGGACATCCTGGTCACGGAGCGCTCCGGGCTGCTGGCCGCGCTGAACGCCGTGGACGGCTCGCTCTGCTTCGGCCGGATCGACCTCGCCTCCGGCGAGGCCCACCACATCGGCCGCATCGGCCTGCGCGCCGCCGACGCCGACCGCACCCCGGTGCTGATCGACTGGCGGGCCGAGGTCGCCCGGCCGTTCTACCTGGCCACCGGCCACACCCCGATGGGCCTGCGCCGCCGCCGGCACATCACCAGCGAGGGCCGCCGGGTGACGGCACTGCACGACGAGATCCTCGACCTCGGCGACCGGACGCGCACCGGGCACGAGGACCCCAGCGGCGACGCGGTGCTGCTGGCCGCGCTGGACTCGGCGCGCACCGGCCGCATGGGCGACATCGTGCGGACCATCCAGGCGGACCAGGACCGCATCATCCGGGCCCCGCACCGCGGCGTCCTCGTCGTCGAGGGCGGCCCCGGCACCGGCAAGACGGCGGTGGCCCTGCACCGGGCCGCCTACCTCCTCTACGAGCACCGGGAGCTGCTGGCGCGGCGCGCCGTGCTCGTCGTCGGCCCCAACCCGGCCTTCCTCGGCTACATCGGGGAGGTGCTGCCCTCCCTCGGGGAGACAGGGGTGCTGCTGGCCACCGTGGGCGAGCTGTTCCCCGGGGTGCGGGCCACGGGGACGGACACCCCGGAGGCGGCGGCGGTCAAGGGCGGGGCCGCGATGGCGGACGTCCTCGCGGCGGCCGTCCGGGCCCGGCAGGCGCTGCCCGACCCGGTCGTGGCGATCGAGCACGACCGCGAGGTGCTGATGCTCGACGACGGCCTGGTCCGGGTCGCCCGCGACCGTGCCCGCGCCGCGAGGCTGCCGCACAACGCGGCCCGGGAGTACTTCGAGGGCCATGTCCTGAACACGCTGACCGATATGGTCGCGGAGCGGATCGGCACCGACCCCTACGACGGGTCGAGCCTGCTCGACGACGCCGACATCACCCAGATCCGTGACGACCTCGCGGAGAACCCGGAGGTCCGGGCCGCCGTCGACCGGCTCTGGCCCCGGCTGACGCCGCAGCGGCTGGTCGCGGACCTGCTGGCGGCGCCGGAGGGGTTCCTGTCCGCCGAGGACGCCGCAGCCGTGCGCCGCCCGGTCACCCGGCACTGGACCGCGGCGGACGTGCCGCTGCTGGACGAGGCGGCCGAACTGCTCGGCGTGGACGACCGGATCGCCCGCGACCGGGCCGACCGCGAGCGCCGCGAGCAGATCGCCTACGCCCAGGGCGTCCTGGACGTGTCGTACGCGTCGCGGACGTACGAGTTCGAGGACGTGGACGACGAGGACGCCGAGGTGCTGCTGGCGCACGACATCATCGACGCCGAGCGGTTCGCGGAACGCCAGGAGGAGGAGGACCACCGCAGCGCCGCCGAGCGCGCGGCGGCCGACCGCACCTGGGCGTTCGGGCACATCATCGTGGACGAGGCGCAGGAGCTGTCCCCGATGGCCTGGCGGCTGCTGATGCGGCGCTGCCCGACGCGTTCGATGACCCTCGTGGGCGATCCGGCGCAGACCGCCGAGGCGGCGGGGGTCGGCTCGTGGGCGAAGATCCTGGCGCCCTATGTCGGCGACCGCTGGAAGCACACCCGGCTGGCCGTCAACTACCGCACCCCGGCGGAGGTGATGGAGCTGGCGGCGGCCGTGGCCCGGGCCGGGGACCCGGGGTTCGTCCCGCCCGCCTCGGTGCGTTCCACGGGAGTACGGCCGTGGGTCCGCGCCGCCCGGGACCTGCCGGCGGCCGTGGCCGGGGCGGTCCGGGAGCTGACCCCGGACGAGGGCCGGCTCGCGGTGATCGCGCCGCGCGAGCTGCACGGGGCGCTGGCCGCCCGGCTGGACGGGGTGACGGCGGGCGCCGAGCCGGATCTGACGCGGCGGGTCGTGCTGCTGGACCCGCGCCAGGCCAAGGGGCTGGAGTTCGACTCGGTGCTGGTCGTCGAACCGGCCCGCTACGGCACCAGCGACCTCTACGTCGCCCTCACCCGGGCCACCCGGCACCTCGGCGTCCTGCACACGGGGGAGCTGCCGGAGGGTCTCGCCGGGGAGGGGCTCGCCCGGGAGGAGTGACCCGGGGCCGGATGCGCCGGGCCGGAACCGGAGCGGGACCGGCCCGGCGCGGGCTCCCCCGCGGGAGGGGCGCCGACCGGTGCGCCCCGGCGCCGGGGTCTTCCGTTTGGATCGGGCCGGACCCCGCGAGCCCGGCGTGATCCGGACGAGAGGCGCTAGCTGGGCTCCTCCCGGAGGCGGAACCAGTAGAAGCCGTGGCCCGCGAGGGTCAGCGGATAGGGGAGCGGCCCGACGGCGGGGAAGCGGACGCCGCCGAGGAGTTCGACCGGGCGGCGGCCCCGGAAGTCACCGAGATCCACCTCCGTGGGCTGGGCGAAGCGGGAGAAGTTGTGGACGCAGAGGACGAGGTCGTCGTCGTGCCGGCGGAGGAAGGCGAGGACGGCGGGGTTGGTGGAGGGGAGTTCGGTGTAG
>NZ_JBVKAT010000006.1:0-348761 GCF_055598485.1 Streptomyces sp. NPDC107521 | reverse complement strand
GGCGAGACCATGGAATGCACCACCAAGCCCCACACCATCACCACCGACGAGGCCGCCACCGGAAAGGTCACCAACACCGCCACCGCCTCCGGCCGAGCCGGCACCACCCCGGTCGTCTCACCCGAGGCCACCGCAACCGTCCCCACCCAACCCGACCAGCCCGGCCAGCCCGGAACCCCGGGCAAGCCCGGCACCCCCGCAGCCCCGGGCCAGCCCGGACAGCCCGGCACCCCGGCCCCCGGCGGCCTGTCCGGGATCATGGCCCGCACCGGCACCACGGTGTTCATCGCGGCCGCCCTGGCCACCGCACTCCTGATCACCGGAGGCACCGCCCTGGCCATCACCCGACGCCGACGCCGCACCTGACACCCGCCACCCCGACCCGGTGACCGCGACAACCAGCCGCGGCCACCGGGCCCCAACACGCGGGGCACCCTCCCCGCCCCGCACCACCCACCACGCCCCCGCCCCGCACCACGGGACGGGGGCGCGGTGCCGTCACGGCCCGCACTACCCCACTCGGCCCTAGGACAGGGAGGCAACGGTGACCAGACTGAGGGCATGCAGAAGATCTCGCTCGACGCGCTGGTCCGGGAACACCTCGAACGCGCCGCCGGTTCCTCCAGCGGGCGCAGCGCCACCACGGTGCACGGCGGCCATGAACTGGTGCTCCGGCAGACCCTGCTCGCCCTCACCGCGGGCACCGGCCTCGCGGAGCACGACAGCCCCGGCGAGGCGACCCTCCAGGTGCTGCGCGGCCGGGTCCGCCTGACCAGCGGCGACGACGCCTGGGAGGGCCGGGACGGCGACCTCGTGGTGATTCCGCCCGCCCGGCACACGCTGGACGCCCTGGAGGACTCCGCCGTCCTCCTCACCGTCGCCAAGCCCGCCTAGAAGATCCCGGCGGTCGTACCGCCGGGCTCCTCCGGAGACCCTGCGTACCGGAGACGGTCGCGAAGGCGCCGGATCCGGGCAGCCGGTGTCCCGCGGCGAACCTTCCCGGCGTGGCGCGGGTTCCCCGATCGGCTCGCCGACCTGCCGAAGCGCGACACCGTGCGGGGCGTGACGGCTGACCGCGCGGATGCGCCCGGTCCTCGCGCCTCAAGGACTCGCGCGGCCGTCCCGATGGCACCGCCCGCCCGGGGAACCGGTCAGACCCGGTCCAGGGGCCGGTGCGGACCGCTGGGGAGTTCCACGCCGATCGTGTCGCCGGGGCGCACGACGCCGCCCTCCCTCACGACGCTCATGATTCCGGCCCTGCGCACGATGTTCCCCGTCTCGTCGCGGCCGACGACCCGCTTCAGCAGTCCGTTCCGGAAGTTGTCGATCTGCAGACAGGGATTGCGCAGGCCGGTGACCTCCAGGACGGCGGAGTCGCCGACGCTCAGCAACGCGCCGACCGGCAGGCCGAGCAGATCGATGCCGCCCGTGGTGATGTTCTCGCCGAGTTCGCCGGGCGCCACCTCGAAGCCCTCTTCGCCGACCTCGGCGAAGAGCTCCTCATGGATGAGGTGGACCTGGCGCAGGTTCGGTCGGGTGGGATCCTGCGCGACGCGCGAACGGTGCTTGACCGTGACGCCGGCGTGCACGTCCCCCTCCACGCCGAGACCGGTGAGCAGTCTGATGCTGTCCCGGTTCGGCTTGGTGAACGAGTACTCCCCGTTGCTGCTGACCGCCGTCACTCGCCCGCTCATACCTCGGACCCTCTCGTCGGTGACCGTACTCAGTCACGAAACCGGCTCTCGCCCCCCCCACGACACAGCATCCACGATCGGTCGCGGGTGAGGCCGTCGGGGATGGGAGGGGACGGGACGGGGCTGGGCTGGGCTGGGCTGGGCTGGGCGCCCGCCGTCCCGGCGCCGTCGGCCCGGGACGCCGGGCGCCCGCCTACGGCCGTGCGTCGCCGCCCGCGGTCAGTCTCGACAGACGGCCCAGCAGTCTCGCGTGGACCGTGGTCGCCGCCGCGACGACGCTCGCGAGGGTCGCCAGGCCGAGCACGCCCAGCAGGGCCGGCCACTGGCGCAGCTCGCTGTCGCAGTCGTAGCCGGGCCGCTGGAACGGGTTCATCAGCGGGCCCTCGCACTGCGGCTCGCCGTCGTAGTTCTCGGGGCCGTAGGAGGAGACCATCAGGACCGCGAGGCACAGCCACAGCGCCAGCGCCACGACCAGGAACGCCATCGACCACTTGTCCATGCGGCCAGCGTCCCGCGCCAGGCGCCGCCGCTCGGCGTCCCCGGCGCCCCCGTCGGCCCGGCCGTCGCCGGTGGCGGGCCCGCTCCCGCCGGCCCCGGCCTCCGCCCCGGCCCCAGCCTCCGCCCCGGCCCCGTCTCCGTTTGTCCCGTTCGTGCCGGTCGCCGTCATGCCGTCCCCCGGATCAAGATCGTCGGATGTGCGCCGGACGACCCTAACGCGGAGGTGCGCGGGGGTGGCCGCGTGTGAGCGGCGGTGAGCTGGGGTACAGTCATCCGCTTCGATTGGCCAGCGCGACGCCCCGTGTGGCAGACTAGCGGGGTTGCTCGGTCGAGTGCCGATGCTGTGCGCCTCCCGCCGGGAGGACCGGAAGCGAGTCCCACAGTACTCGTCGCCCCAACTGCCCACCGGGCAGCGCTGGAGCGGACGTACGGGAATCTTCCGGGAAGTGTCAGCGGGGTACCGGCCAGGCGCCCGGTGGGCCTCTCGCCCCCGGTCCGCGGTTCCGGAAGGGCCCGCACTTCCCCGTGCAGGGATGTTCGAACAAGGGACATCTGTGTCAGCGGAAGCGCGACACGCCCGACCGCGTGGGTCGGAGAAGAGAAAGTACGGAACACCGGGCTCCGGAGCGTTTACGAGAGACAGGACTACGAAGTAGCCATGGCGGGACAGAAGATCCGCATCCGGCTCAAGGCCTACGACCACGAGGTCATCGACTCCTCGGCGAAGAAGATCGTCGAGACGGTGACCCGGACTGGTGCGTCGGTCGCAGGCCCGGTGCCGCTGCCCACTGAGAAGAACGTGTACTGCGTCATCAAGTCGCCGCACAAGTACAAGGACTCGCGCGAGCACTTCGAGATGCGCACGCACAAGCGCCTGATCGACATCCTCGACCCGACGCCCAAGACCGTTGACTCTCTGATGCGACTCGACCTCCCGGCCGGTGTCGACATCGAGATCAAGCTCTGAGGGCCGGTGATCTGAAGATGACCAAGCAGATCAAGGGCATCCTGGGCGAGAAGCTCGGCATGACGCAGGTGTGGGACGAGAACAACCGCGTTGTTCCCGTCACCGTCGTCAAGGCCGGCCCCAACGTCGTCACCCAGGTCCGCACGAACGACGCCGACGGCTACGAGTCCGTCCAGATCGCCTTCGGCGAGATCGACCCGCGCAAGGTGAACAAGCCCCTCAAGGGCCACTTCGCCAAGGCCGACGTCACCCCCCGCCGCCACCTCGTGGAGATCCGCACGTCGGACGCCAGCGAGTACACCCTCGGCCAGGAAGTCACCGCCGAGGTGTTCGAGGCCGGCGTGAAGGTCGACGTCACCGGCAAGAGCAAGGGCAAGGGCTTCGCTGGTGTCATGAAGCGCCACAACTTCCACGGTCTCGGCGCCGGACACGGCACGCAGCGCAAGCACCGCTCGCCCGGTTCCATCGGTGGCTGCGCCACCCCGGGCCGCGTGTTCAAGGGCCTCCGCATGGCCGGCCGCATGGGCAACGAGCGGGTCACCACCCAGAACCTGACCGTCCACGCCGTTGACGCGGAGAAGGGTCTGCTGCTCATCAAGGGCGCGGTTCCCGGTCCGAACGGCGGCCTCGTCCTGGTCCGCACCGCGGCCAAGGGGGCCTGAGGTAACCGATGAGCACTGTTGACATCCTTTCGCCTGCCGGCGAGAAGACCGGAAGCGTCGAACTCCCCGCGGAGATCTTCGGCGTGGAGAAGATCAGCATTCCGCTGATCCACCAGGTCGTCGTCGCGCAGAACGCCGCCGCGCGTCAGGGCACGCACAAGACCAAGCGTCGTGGCGAGGTCCGCGGTGGCGGCAAGAAGCCGTACCGCCAGAAGGGCACCGGCCGCGCCCGTCAGGGCTCGACCCGCGCTCCGCAGTTCGCCGGCGGTGGCGTCGTCCACGGCCCGCAGCCGCGTGACTACTCGCAGCGGACCCCCAAGAAGATGAAGGCCGCGGCCCTGCGCCACGCCCTCACCGACCGGGCCCGCCACAACCGCATCCACGTCGTCACCGGCGTGATCGAGGGCGAGACCCCCTCCACGAAGTCCGCCCGGACGCTGTTCGGCAAGATCTCGGAGCGCAAGAACCTGCTCCTGGTCGCCGTCCGCGCCGACGAGGCCGCGTGGCTGTCCGCCCGCAACCTGCCCCAGGTCCACATCCTGGAGCCGGGCCAGCTCAACACGTACGACGTTCTCGTCTCGGACGACGTGGTCTTCACCCAGGCCGCTTTCGAGTCCTTCGTCGCCGGCCCGAACAAGGCCAACGACACCGAAGGGAGCGAGGCCTGATGGCTACGCGTCACCCCTCCATCGCCTCCAAGGCGGCCAAGGCCGCCAAGGCCGCGCGGGTCGCCAAGGCGCGCCGCCACGCCGCCGAGGGCAAGAACACCGTCGTCACCCCGGCCAGCAAGGCGTACACGGACCCCCGTGACGTGCTGCTGAAGCCGGTCGTGTCGGAGAAGAGCTACGCCCTCCTCGACGAGAACAAGTACACGTTCGTCGTCGACCCGCGGGCCAACAAGACCCAGATCAAGGAGGCCGTGCAGTCGGTCTTCTCGGTCAAGGTCACCGGGGTCAACACGATCAACCGCCAGGGCAAGCGCAAGCGCACCCGCACGGGCTTCGGCAAGCGCGCCGACAGCAAGCGCGCGATCGTGACCCTTGCCGAGGGCGACCGTATCGACATCTTCGGCGGTCCGACCTCCTGACGGAGGTCCGGATCGTCCCGGATTTCGGAACACTTCCGAGGACTGAGAGACAATGGGAATCCGCAAGTACAAGCCGACGACGCCGGGCCGCCGTGGCTCCTCCGTCGCCGACTTCGTCGAAGTAACGCGGTCCACGCCGGAGAAGTCGCTGGTCCGCCCCCTGCACAGCAAGGGCGGCCGTAACAACGCCGGTCGTGTGACCGTTCGCCACCAGGGTGGCGGACACAAGCGCGCCTACCGCGTGATCGACTTCCGTCGTCACGACAAGGACGGCGTGCCGGCCAAGGTCGCGCACATCGAGTACGACCCCAACCGCACCGCGCGCATCGCGCTGCTGCACTACGCCGACGGCGAGAAGCGCTACATCCTCGCCCCGCGCAACCTGCAGCAGGGCGACCGGGTGGAGAACGGCCCGACGGCCGACATCAAGCCCGGCAACAACCTGTCGCTGCGCAACATCCCGGTCGGTACCACGATCCACGCGATCGAGCTCCGCCCCGGTGGCGGCGCCAAGCTCGCGCGCTCGGCCGGTACCTCCGTGCAGCTGCTCGCGAAGGAGGGCGCCTACGCCCACCTGCGCATGCCGTCCGGTGAGATCCGCCTGGTCGACGTCCGCTGCCGCGCCACCATCGGCGAGGTCGGCAACGCCGAGCAGAGCAACATCAACTGGGGCAAGGCGGGCCGCAAGCGGTGGCTGGGCGTCCGCCCGACCGTCCGTGGCGTGGTCATGAACCCGGTGGACCACCCGCACGGTGGTGGTGAGGGCCGGACCTCCGGTGGCCGTCACCCCGTGTCCCCGTGGGGCCAGAAGGAAGGCCGTACTCGTTCGCCCAAGAAGGCGTCGAACAAGTACATCGTCCGCCGCCGCAAGACGAACAAGAAGCGCTAAGGACGGGTTGAGATGCCTCGTAGCTTGAAGAAGGGGCCCTTCGTCGACGACCACCTGATCAAGAAGGTGGATGTCCAGAACGAAGCCGGCACCAAGAACGTCATCAAGACCTGGTCCCGTCGCTCGATGATCGTCCCGGACATGCTCGGACACACGATCGCGGTGCACAACGGCAAGACCCACATCCCGGTGTTTGTCACCGAGTCCATGGTCGGCCACAAGCTCGGCGAGTTCTCGCCGACCCGCACCTTCCGGGGTCACGTCAAGGACGACCGGAAGTCGAAGCGCCGCTGACGCGGGGTGGAATGACCAATGACAGACACTGAAGGGACAACCATGGAAGCCAGGGCCCAGGCGCGGTACATCCGCGTCACGCCCATGAAGGCCCGCCGCGTGGTGGACCTCATCCGTGGCATGGATGCCACGGAGGCTCAGGCGGTCCTGCGTTTCGCCCCGCAGGCCGCGAGCGTGCCGGTCGGCAAGGTGCTGGACAGCGCCATTGCCAACGCCGCGCACAACTACGACCACACCGATGTCGACAGCCTCTTCATTTCCGAGGCCTACGTCGATGAGGGCCCGACCCTGAAGCGGTTCCGTCCGCGTGCCCAGGGCCGCGCCTACCGGATCCGCAAGCGGACCAGCCACATCACCGTGGTCGTCAGCAGCAAGGAAGGAACCCGGTAATGGGCCAGAAGGTAAACCCGCACGGGTTCCGGCTCGGCGTCACGACCGACTTCAAGTCGCGTTGGTACGCCGACAAGCTCTACAAGGACTACGTCAAGGAAGACGTCGCCATCCGTCGGATGATGACGTCCGGCATGGAGCGCGCCGGCATCTCCAAGGTCGAGATCGAGCGCACCCGTGACCGTGTCCGCGTGGACATCCACACGGCGCGTCCGGGCATCGTGATCGGCCGCCGCGGCGCCGAGGCCGACCGCATCCGCGGTGACCTCGAGAAGCTCACGGGCAAGCAGGTCCAGCTCAACATCCTCGAGGTCAAGAACCCCGAGACGGACGCCCAGCTCGTGGCCCAGGCCGTCGCCGAGCAGCTCTCCTCCCGCGTCTCCTTCCGCCGCGCCATGCGCAAGAGCATGCAGTCGGCCATGAAGGCGGGCGCCAAGGGCATCAAGATCCAGTGCGGTGGCCGCCTCGGCGGCGCCGAGATGTCCCGCTCGGAGTTCTACCGCGAGGGCCGTGTGCCCCTGCACACGCTCCGCGCGAACGTGGACTACGGCTTCTTCGAGGCCAAGACGACCTTCGGCCGCATCGGTGTGAAGGTCTGGATCTACAAGGGCGACGTCAAGAACATCGCCGAGGTCCGCGCCGAGAACGCCGCCGCCCGTGCCGGCAACCGCCCGGCCCGTGGTGGCAACGACCGCCCGGCCCGTGGCCGCGGTGGCGAGCGTCGCGGGCGCAAGCCGCAGCAGCAGGCTCCGGCCGCCGAGGCTCCCAAGGCCGAGGCTCCGGCGGCTGCCGCTCCGGCTGAGAGCACCGGAACGGAGGCCTGACCACCATGCTGATCCCCCGTAGGGTCAAGCACCGCAAGCAGCACCACCCGAAGCGTGACGGCATGGCCAAGGGTGGCACGCAGGTTGCGTTCGGCGAGTACGGCATCCAGGCGCTGACCCCGGCCTACGTCACGAACCGCCAGATCGAGGCGGCGCGTATCGCGATGACCCGCCACATCAAGCGTGGCGGCAAGGTCTGGATCAACATCTACCCGGACCGTCCCCTCACCAAGAAGCCGGCCGAGACCCGCATGGGTTCCGGTAAGGGTTCCCCGGAGTGGTGGATCGCCAACGTCAAGCCCGGACGCGTCATGTTCGAGCTGTCGTACCCCAACGAGAAGATCGCCCGTGAGGCGCTGACCCGTGCGGCCCACAAGCTGCCGATGAAGTGCCGGATCGTCAAGCGCGAGGCAGGTGAAGCGTGATGTCGGCCGGTACCAAGGCGTCCGAGCTGCGCGAGCTGGACAACGAGGAGCTTCTGGCGAAGCTCCGCGAGGCCAAGGAAGAGCTGTTCAACCTCCGCTTCCAGGCGGCCACGGGTCAGCTCGAGAACCACGGCCGACTGAAGGCGGTCCGCAAGGACATCGCCCGGATCTACACCCTCATGCGTGAGCGTGAGCTCGGCATCGAGACGGTGGAGAACGCCTGATGAGCGAGAGCAACGTGACTGAAGAGAACACCGCGCGCGGCTTCCGCAAGACCCGTGAGGGCCTTGTCGTCAGCGACAAGATGGACAAGACCGTCGTCGTCGCCGTCGAGGACCGGGTCAAGCACGCGCTGTACGGCAAGGTCATCCGCCGTACCGAGAAGCTCAAGGCGCACGACGAGCAGAACGCCGCGGGCGTCGGCGACCGTGTCCTCCTCATGGAGACCCGGCCGCTGTCCGCGACGAAGCGCTGGCGCGTCGTCGAGATCCTCGAAAAGGCCAAGTAATTCTCCTGCGAGGCGCCCCTCGCAGGTCGTTCCGCCAGGCTCCGGGAGCCGCTCGCCCACGTGGTGAACGGCCCCCGGGGAACCGGCAGACAATCAGGAGATAGACGTGATCCAGCAGGAGTCGCGACTGCGTGTCGCCGACAACACGGGTGCGAAGGAGATCCTCTGCATCCGTGTGCTCGGTGGCTCCGGTCGCCGCTACGCGGGCATCGGTGACGTCATCGTCGCCACCGTCAAGGACGCGATCCCCGGTGGCAACGTGAAGAAGGGTGACGTCGTCAAGGCGGTCATCGTTCGCACCGTCAAGGAGCGCCGCCGTCCGGACGGCTCGTACATCCGCTTCGACGAGAACGCCGCCGTCATTCTGAAGAACGACGGCGACCCCCGCGGCACCCGTATCTTCGGCCCGGTCGGCCGTGAGCTGCGCGAGAAGAAGTTCATGAAGATCATCTCCCTCGCGCCGGAGGTGCTGTGAGCATGAAGATCAAGAAGGGCGACCTGGTCCAGGTCATCACCGGTAAGGACAAGGGCAAGCAGGGCAAGGTCATTGCCGCTTACCCGCGCGAGGAGCGCGTCCTGGTCGAGGGTGTCAACCGGGTCAAGAAGCACACCAAGGCCGGCCCGACCGCCAGCGGTTCCCAGGCCGGCGGCATCGTGACCACCGAGGCCCCGGTCCACGTCTCCAACGTCCAGCTGGTCGTGGAGAAGGACGGGAACAAGGTCGTCACGCGCGTCGGTTACCGCTTCGACGCCGAGGGCAACAAGATCCGCGTTGCCAAGCGGACGGGTGAGGACATCTGATGGCTACCACCACCACTCCGCGTCTGAAGACGAAGTACCGCGAGGAGATCGCGGGCAAGCTGCGTGAGGAGTTCTCCTACGAGAACGTCATGCAGGTTCCCGGCCTCGTCAAGATCGTGGTCAACATGGGTGTGGGCGACGCCGCCCGCGACTCCAAGCTGATCGAGGGCGCCATCCGCGACCTCACCACGATCACCGGTCAGAAGCCGGCCGTCACCAAGGCCCGCAAGTCCATCGCGCAGTTCAAGCTGCGCGAGGGCCAGCCGATCGGTGCCCACGTCACGCTTCGTGGCGACCGCATGTGGGAGTTCCTGGACCGCACCCTGTCGCTGGCGCTCCCGCGCATCCGCGACTTCCGCGGTCTGTCCCCCAAGCAGTTCGACGGCCGTGGCAACTACACCTTCGGTCTCACGGAGCAGGTCATGTTCCACGAGATCGACCAGGACAAGATCGACCGCGTCCGGGGTATGGACATCACCGTGGTGACCACGGCGACCAACGACGCTGAGGGCCGCGCGCTCCTTCGTCACCTCGGCTTCCCGTTCAAGGAGGCGTGAGCGAGATGGCGAAGAAGGCTCTGATCGCTAAGGCTGCTCGCAAGCCCAAGTTCGGTGTGCGCGGCTACACCCGCTGCCAGCGCTGTGGCCGCCCGCACTCCGTCTACCGCAAGTTCGGCCTGTGCCGCGTGTGCCTTCGTGAGATGGCTCACCGCGGCGAGCTGCCGGGCGTGACCAAGAGCTCCTGGTAATCCGGTAGTTCCGGGTTATTCAGACTCTCGGTAAGCACCGGGTCGGCAGAGGTCCGGCCCCGCATGCCTTAGGCTTGTGGGGTTGGGCGTCTGCCACCCGTACGCCCGCGGGCCAGGCCCGCTACTGTTTGCTTACTACGCCGTAGGTCCACCGCGCCGCACCCGTCCCGTCTCGGATCGGGGAGAGGGATGGCGCACCAGGAAACCCCGGCGAGAGAGGCCGAAGGCCAATTCATGACCATGACTGATCCGATCGCAGACATGCTGACGCGTCTGCGGAACGCGAACTCGGCGTACCACGACTCCGTGACGATGCCGGCATCCAAGATCAAGTCTCACATCGCGGAGATCCTCCAGCAGGAGGGCTTCATCACGGGCTGGAAGGTCGAGGACGCCGAGGTCGGCAAGAGCCTCGTCCTCGAGCTGAAGTTCGGCCCGAACCGTGAGCGCTCCATCGCGGGCATCAAGCGGATCTCCAAGCCCGGTCTCCGGGTGTACGCGAAGTCCACCAACCTGCCGAGGGTGCTCGGAGGCCTGGGCGTGGCGATCATCTCCACGTCGCACGGGCTCCTCACCGACAAGCAGGCCGGCAAGAAGGGCGTGGGTGGGGAAGTCCTCGCCTACGTCTGGTAGCGGAAGGGAACGGAGGAAACAGCTATGTCGCGCATCGGCAAGCTCCCCATCACGGTTCCCGCCGGAGTGGACGTCACCATCGACGGCCGCACGGTCGTGGTGAAGGGCCCCAAGGGCACCCTGACCCACACCGTCGTCGCGCCGATCGACATCGCCAAGGGTGAGGACGGCGTCCTGAACGTCACCCGCCCCAACGACGAGCGTCAGAGCAAGGCCCTGCACGGCCTGTCCCGCACGCTGGTGGCGAACATGATCACCGGCGTGACCCAGGGTTACGTGAAGAAGCTCGAAATCAGCGGTGTCGGTTACCGTGTGATCGCCAAGGGTTCGAACCTGGAGTTCTCCCTCGGCTACAGCCACCCGATCCTGGTCGAGGCCCCCGAGGGCATCACCTTCAAGGTGGAGACCCCGACCCGTTTCTCGGTCGAGGGCATCGACAACCAGAAGGTCGGCGAGGTTGCGGCCAAGATCCGCAAGCTCCGCAAGCCCGACCCGTACAAGGCCAAGGGCGTCAAGTACGAGGGCGAAGTCATCCGCCGCAAGGTCGGAAAGGCGGGTAAGTAAGCCATGGCATACGGGCAGAAGATCCTCAAGGGCGACGCCTACAAGCGCGCCGCGATCAAGCGCCGTCACATTCGCATCCGCAAGCGGATCGCGGGTTCCGCGGAGCGTCCCCGTCTGGTCGTGACCCGCTCGAACCGTCACATCGTGGCCCAGGTGATCGACGACATCAAGGGTCACACCCTGGCGTCGGCGTCCACCCTGGACACGTCGGTCCGCGGCGGCGAGGGCGACAAGTCCGCGCAGGCCAAGCAGGTCGGTGCCCTGGTCGCCGAGCGTGCCAAGGCCGCCGGTGTCGAGGCCGTGGTGTTCGACCGCGGTGGCAACCAGTACGCCGGGCGCATCGCCGCCCTGGCCGACGCCGCCCGCGAGGCCGGGCTCAAGTTCTGAGTCGGTTCCGGAGCTAGCGGAAACAGAGAGAGGTAATTCCAATGGCTGGACCCCAGCGCCGCGGCAGCGGTGCCGGTGGCGGCGAGCGGCGGGACCGGAAGGGCCGTGACGGCGGCGCAGCTGCCGCCGAGAAGACCGCTTACGTTGAGCGCGTCGTCGCGATCAACCGCGTCGCCAAGGTTGTGAAGGGTGGTCGTCGCTTCAGCTTCACCGCGCTGGTCGTGGTGGGCGATGGTGACGGCACCGTGGGTGTCGGATACGGCAAGGCCAAGGAGGTGCCGGCCGCCATCGCCAAGGGCGTTGAGGAGGCCAAGAAGCACTTCTTCAAGGTCCCCCGCATCCAGGGCACCATCCCGCACCCCATCCAGGGTGAGAAGGCTGCCGGCGTCGTGCTGCTCAAGCCGGCCTCGCCGGGTACCGGTGTGATCGCCGGTGGTCCCGTGCGTGCCGTGCTGGAGTGCGCGGGCATCCACGACGTGCTGTCGAAGTCGCTCGGCTCCGACAACGCGATCAACATCGTGCACGCCACCGTGGAGGCCCTGAAGGGCCTGCAGCGTCCCGAGGAGATCGCGGCCCGCCGCGGTCTGCCGCTCGAGGACGTCGCCCCCGCGGCCCTGCTGCGTGCACGCGCCGGGGCGGGTGCGTAGTCATGGCGCAGCTGAAGATCACGCAGGTCAAGTCCTACATCGGCAGCAAGCAGAACCACCGCGACACCCTGCGTTCCCTTGGTCTCAAGGGCATCAACACGCAGGTCGTCAAGGAGGACCGCCCCGAGTTCCGCGGCATGGTGCACACCGTCCGCCACCTCGTGACGGTCGAGGAGGTCGACTGATCATGGCGGAGCAGAACCCGCTCAAGATCCACAACCTCCGTCCCGCCCCGGGCGCCAAGACCGCCAAGACCCGCGTCGGTCGTGGTGAGGCGTCGAAGGGTAAGACGGCCGGTCGTGGTACGAAGGGCACCAAGGCCCGTTACCAGGTTCCGGAGCGCTTCGAGGGCGGCCAGATGCCGCTCCACATGCGCCTCCCGAAGCTGAAGGGCTTCAAGAACCCGTTCAAGACCGAGTTCCAGGTCGTGAACCTGGACCGTCTGGCCGCGCTCTACCCCGAGGGCGGCGAGGTCACGGTCGAGGGTCTGGTGGCCAAGGGAGCCGTTCGCAAGAACCAGCTCGTGAAGGTCCTCGGCCAGGGTGAGATCACCGTGGCGCTGCAGGTGACGGTCGACGCCGTCTCCGGCTCCGCCAAGGAGAAGATCACCGCCGCGGGCGGTACCGTCACCGAGCTCGTCTGATCCTTTCGGGCGCATCGATGACGTGAGCGATCCCGACCGGGGATACCCCACAAAAGGGGTATCCCCGGTTGGTCGTTCCTAGGGGGGCGGTGTCGCCGGTAAGGTGGCCTGCGCTGTCCTTTCACGGCTGCCACACATGGGGCACCCTGAACGGCAGTCATCCGTTACTCAATTGTCGTCAGTCGAACCTCAAGACCGTCACCCTTGACGCAGTAGCGCGGGGGTCGCAGGAGGCACCGTGCTCACCGCGTTCGCCCGGGCGTTCAAGACGCCCGACCTGCGCAAGAAGCTGCTCTTCACGCTCGGCATCATTGTGGTGTACCGAATCGGCACCAATATTCCGATTCCGGGCGTCGACTACAAGAACGTCCAGGAATGCGTGGACCAGGCGTCCGGCAATCAGGGCCTGTTCGGTCTGGTCAACATGTTCAGCGGTGGGGCCCTGCTGCAGATCACGATCTTCGCGCTGGGCATCATGCCCTACATCACGGCGAGCATCATTCTGCAGCTGCTGACCGTGGTGATCCCGCGCCTGGAGGCCCTGAAGAAGGAGGGTCAGGCGGGTACCGCGAAGATCACGCAGTACACCCGCTACCTGACCGTCGCCCTCGGCGTCCTCCAGGGCACCGGCCTGGTCGCCACCGCCCGCAGCGGCGCGCTCTTCTCCGGCTGCACCGTCGCCGGCCAGATCGTGCCCGACCGCTCGATGCTGACCACCATCATCATGGTGCTGACCATGACCGCCGGTACGACCGTCGTCATGTGGCTCGGCGAGGTCATCACCGACAAGGGCATCGGCAACGGCATGTCGATCCTGATGTTCATCTCGATCGCCGCGACCTTCCCGTCCGCCCTGTGGACGATCAAGACCTCGGGCACGCTGGCCGACGGCTGGATCGAGTTCGGCATCGTGCTGCTCGTCGGGTTCGTGATGGTCGGCCTGGTCGTCTTCGTGGAGCAGGCGCAGCGCAGGATCCCCGTCCAGTACGCCAAGCGCATGATCGGCCGCCGCTCCTACGGCGGCACGTCCACCTACATCCCGCTCAAGGTGAACCAGGCGGGTGTCATCCCGGTCATCTTCGCGGCCTCGCTGCTCTACATCCCGGCACTCATCGTGCAGTTCTCGGGCTCGCAGTCGGGCTGGGCGGTGTGGATCCAGAAGAACCTGGCCGATCCGGCCGCGGCGGCCCACATCACCCTGTACTTCCTTCTGATTGTCTTCTTCGCGTTCTTCTACGTGGCGATCTCCTTCAACCCCGAGGAAGTCGCGGACAACATGAAGAAGTATGGTGGTTTCATCCCGGGCATCCGGGCTGGCCGACCGACCGCGGAGTACCTGAGCTACGTACTCAACCGGATCACCTGGCCGGGCTCGCTGTATCTGGGGCTGATCTCTCTCGTACCGACAATGGCGTTGGCGGGTTTCGGGGCAAACCAGAACTTCCCGTTCGGCGGGACCAGCATCCTCATCATCGTGGGTGTCGGCCTTGAGACGGTGAAGCAGATCGAGAGCCAGCTCCAGCAGCGTCATTACGAAGGGTTCCTCCGCTGATGCGAATCGTCCTCGTCGGGCCGCCGGGTGCTGGAAAGGGTACGCAGGCCACCCGCCTCGCCGAAACGCTGCACATCCCGCACATCTCCACGGGTGACCTGTTCCGCGCCAACATCAGCCGGCAGACGGAGCTGGGCAAGCTCGCCAAGTCCTACATGGACGCGGGCAACCTCGTTCCCGACGAGGTCACCATCGCCATGGCCAAGGACCGCATGCTGCAGCCCGACGCCGAGGGCGGCTTCCTGCTGGACGGCTTCCCGCGCAACGTCTCGCAGGCCGAGGCGCTGGACGAGCTGCTCGCCTCCGAGGGCATGCGGCTCGACGCCGTGCTGGACCTGGAGGCCCCCGAGGACGAGGTCGTCAAGCGGATCGCCGGACGGCGGGTGTGCCGCAACAACTCGGCGCACGTCTTCCACGTGACGTACAACGCGCCGAAGACCGAGGGCGTCTGCGACGTCTGCGGCGGCGAGCTGTACCAGCGCGACGACGACTCCGAGGAGACGGTCCGCACCCGGCTGGAGGTCTACCACACGCAGACCGAGCCGATCATCGACTACTACAAGGCCCAGGGCCTGGTCGTGACCATCTCCGCGACCGGTCCGGTCGACGAGGTCACCACCCGCGCGCTGGAAGCGCTCAAGCGCGACGAGTGACCCTCGCGGTCCGTCCGCGCCACCACACGGCCGCGGCTCCCCCTCGGGAGCCGCGGCCGTGGTCGTGGGGCGGACACGGCACGGTGCGGTCCGCCGCGGCCCGTATCGTGGACACGTTCCCCACTTCCCCGGTCCAGAAAGGCCGCAGCCCCCATGGTGCAGATCAAGAGCCCCGAGCAGATCGCCAGGATGCGTGAGGCGGGGCTGGTCGTCGCCGCCATCCACGCGGCCACGCGGGAGGCGGCGGTGCCCGGCGCCACCACCAGGGACCTGGACCAGGTCGCCCGCAAGGTGCTCGCGGAGCACGGCGCCAAGCCGAACTTCCTCGGCTACGGCGGCTTCCCGGCGACCATCTGCACCTCGGTGAACGAGGTCGTGGTGCACGGCATCCCCTCCGACGACGTGGTCCTCAAGGACGGCGACGTGATCTCCGTCGACTGCGGCGCGATCATCGACGGCTGGCACGGCGACGCCGCCTACACGGCCTTCGTGGGCTCCGGTCACTCCCCGGAGCTGGTCGAGCTGTCCCGTGTGACCGAGGAGTCGATGTGGGCCGGGATCGCGGCCATGCGGCAGGGCAACCGCCTGGTCGACGTCTCCCGCGCCATCGAGACCTACATCCGCCGCCAGCCCCGGCCCGGCGGCGGCAAGTACGGGATCATCGAGGACTACGGCGGCCACGGCATCGGCACCGAGATGCACATGGACCCGCACCTGCTGAACTACGTCGACCGCCGGCGCGGCAAGGGCCCCAAGCTGGTCCCCGGCTTCTGCCTGGCCATCGAGCCCATGGTCTCCCTCGGCACCCCCCGCACGGAGGTCCTGGAGGACGAGTGGACGGTCGTCACGACCGACGGCACCTGGTCCTCGCACTGGGAGCACTCGGTCGCCCTGACCCCCGAGGGGCCCCTGGTGCTGACCGCCCCCGACGGCGGCCGGGCCAAGCTGGCCGAGCTGGGCGTGACGGCGGCCCCGGATCCGCTCGCATGATGATCACGCGGGTGGGGCAGAATTCCTCGTTTCGCCTTTCCGAGGGTGCTGACGTAGACTGACTCGTCGGCTCTGGTGCATCCGCATGTCTGCATGCGGCTCGTTCGCACGAGGCACCCGAGTTGATCAAGGTAGTCGATTCGAAGGGCGAAGCGTGGCCAAGAAGCAAGGTGCCATCGAGATCGAGGGCACTGTCGTCGAGTCTCTTCCGAACGCCATGTTCAAGGTCGAGCTCCAGAACGGCCACCAGGTCCTGGCACACATCAGCGGCAAGATGCGTATGCACTACATCCGCATCCTCCCTGACGACCGGGTCGTGGTGGAGCTGTCTCCGTACGACCTGACGCGTGGCCGGATCGTCTACCGGTACAAGTAGATCTTGCCTGCGTCCCGCGCGTCTCGCGTTCACCCGCGATCCGCGTAGGGCCGTCGGCAACTGACCCGGAGAACCTCACATCCCATGAAGGTCAAGCCGAGCGTCAAGAAGATCTGCGACAAGTGCAGGGTGATCCGCCGTCACGGTCGGGTCATGGTCATCTGCGACAACCCGCGCCACAAGCAGCGCCAGGGCTGACGCACGACCGTTCCCTCTGCGATTCGCAGAACTTCGCGCGACGCGAACTGATTTCGTTCATACGCAGAACCCGGGCGCCCTGGTGCCCGACACCCCCGGCTCGGAGGCCGGGGACCCAGTTCGTACCTGGTACGGCGGCTGGGAGCAGGTTCTGCGGAAGACCTCCGACCATCAACTGGAGCCATTGAATGGCACGCGTTTCCGGTGTTGACATCCCGCGCGAAAAGCGCGTGGAGATCGCCCTCACCTACGTGTTCGGCATCGGCCGGACTCTTTCCCAGCAGACGCTGGCCGCCACCGGCGTGGACCCGAACACCCGTGTTCGGGACCTCTCCGAGGAGCAGCTGGTCGCGATCCGCGAGTACGTCGACAACAACATCAAGACCGAGGGTGACCTCCGTCGCGAGATCCAGGCCGACATCCGCCGCAAGGTCGAGATCGGTACCTACCAGGGTCTGCGCCACCGCCGCGGCCTGCCCGTCCGCGGTCAGCGCACCAGCACCAACGCACGTACCCGCAAGGGCCCGCGTCGCGCCATCGCCGGCAAGAAGAAGCCGGGCAAGAAGTAGTCCGCAGCGGACTCGCCGTCCAGCGGTCTTCGCTGTAGGACCGACCACCTCCCGTAGGAGAACGACATGCCCCCCAAGGGACGTCAGGGCGCTGCCAAGAAGGTGCGCCGCAAGGAAAAGAAGAACGTCGCTCACGGCCACGCGCACATCAAGAGCACGTTCAACAACACCATCGTGTCGATCACGGACCCGTCCGGCAACGTGATCTCCTGGGCCTCCGCCGGCCACGTCGGCTTCAAGGGCTCGCGCAAGTCGACGCCGTTCGCCGCGCAGATGGCCGCCGAGTCGGCCGCCCGTCGCGCGCAGGAGCACGGCATGCGCAAGGTCGACGTGTTCGTCAAGGGCCCGGGCTCCGGTCGTGAGACCGCGATCCGCTCCCTCCAGGCCACCGGCCTCGAGGTCGGCTCGATCCAGGACGTCACGCCCACCCCGCACAACGGCTGCCGTCCGCCGAAGCGCCGCCGCGTCTGACGCGTCGGTCCGGCCCGGGCGGTGTCCGGCCGGGGGTGCGGGGGTCGTCCCCCGCATGCCGCGGTACGGCTGCCGTCCGCCGAAGCGCCGCCGCGTCTGACGCGTGGGGTGCGGGGTTCGCCCCGCACCGTGCGGCACCAGGGTTTTCCGGGCGGTACGGCCCTTTCGGCCGTATCGCCCGTACCCTTGCAGTACAGAGTCGGGCGTCAAATAGCGGGCGCCCCTGACTGAAGGAATACACATGCTGATCGCTCAGCGTCCCTCGTTGACCGAAGAGGTCGTCGACGAGTTCCGCTCCCGGTTCGTCATCGAGCCGCTGGAGCCGGGCTTCGGCTACACCCTCGGCAACTCCCTGCGGCGCACGCTCCTCTCCTCGATCCCGGGTGCGGCGGTCACGTCCATCCGCATCGACGGTGTCCTGCACGAGTTCACCACCGTGCCGGGCGTCAAGGAGGACGTCACCGACCTGATCCTCAACATCAAGCAGCTCGTCGTCTCCTCGGAGCACGACGAGCCGGTCGTGATGTACCTGCGCAAGCAGGGCCCGGGTCTGGTCACCGCCGCCGACATCGCGCCCCCGGCCGGTGTCGAGGTGCACAACCCCGACCTCGTCCTCGCCACGCTCAACGGCAAGGGCAAGCTGGAGATGGAGCTGACGGTCGAGCGCGGCCGCGGCTACGTCTCCGCCGTGCAGAACAAGCAGGCGGGCCAGGAGATCGGCCGCATCCCGGTCGACTCCATCTACTCGCCGGTCCTCAAGGTCACGTACAAGGTCGAGGCCACGCGTGTCGAGCAGCGCACCGACTTCGACAAGCTGATCGTCGACGTCGAGACCAAGCAGGCGATGCGTCCCCGCGACGCCATGGCCTCCGCGGGCAAGACCCTGGTCGAGCTGTTCGGTCTCGCGCGCGAGCTGAACATCGACGCCGAGGGCATCGACATGGGCCCGTCCCCGACGGACGCCGCGCTCGCCGCCGATCTGGCGCTGCCGATCGAGGAGCTCGAGCTCACGGTCCGGTCGTACAACTGCCTCAAGCGCGAGGGCATCCACTCCGTGGGTGAGCTGGTCGCGCGCAGCGAGGCCGACCTGCTGGACATCCGCAACTTCGGTGCGAAGTCCATCGACGAGGTCAAGGCCAAGCTGGCGGGCATGGGCCTCGCGCTCAAGGACTCGCCCCCCGGGTTCGACCCGACCGCCGCCGCCGACGCCTTCGGCGCCGACGACGACGCGGACGCCGGGTTCGTCGAGACCGAGCAGTACTGACGGCTCGGGACCGACGGTCCCCCCTCCGGGAGCCACCCCCGCGGGCGGCTCCCGGATCTCCGACAGGCGGCCGCCTGCTCGGATACTGACTCCGGTACCTGGTACGGCCGGGGCAGACACTGAGGAGAATCACCATGCCGAAGCCCGCCAAGGGTGCCCGTCTGGGCGGCAGCGCCGCGCACGAGAAGCTGCTCCTCGCGAACCTCGCGAAGAGCCTCTTCGAGCACGGCCGCATCACCACCACCGAGGCCAAGGCGCGCAGGCTGCGCCCGTACGCCGAGCGTCTGGTCACCAAGGCGAAGAAGGGCGACCTCCACAACCGTCGCCAGGTGCTCCAGGTGATCACGGACAAGAGCATCGTGCACACGCTCTTCACCGAGATCGGCCCGCGCTACGAGAACCGCCCCGGTGGCTACACCCGCATCACCAAGATCGGCAACCGCCGTGGCGACAACGCGCCCATGGCCGTGATCGAGCTGGTCGAGGCGCTCACGGTCGCGCAGGAGGCGACGGGTGAGGCCGAGGCCGCCACCAAGCGCGCCGCCAAGGACGCGGAGGCCACCCAGGCCGTCGAGGCCGCTCCGGCCGACGACGCCAAGGTCGACGTGACCAAGGACGCCGAGGAGTCCAAGGACGCGTAGGTGTCCCGCCCCTCCAGGGTGTTCACGGGCCCGTCCCTCCTCACCGGGGGGCGGGCCCGTTCTGGTTGGCTGAGAGGATGCGGGAGTGAGTGACGAAGTACGGTCCGGGAGCGTCCGGGTGCGGCTCGACCTGTCCTACGACGGGTCCGGGTTCTCCGGCTGGGCCAAGCAGGCCGGCGGGCGGCGCACCGTGCAGGGCGAGATCGAGGACGCGCTGCGGACGGTGACCCGCTCGGGGGAGACCCACGAGCTGACGGTGGCGGGGCGGACCGACGCCGGGGTGCACGCCCGGGGCCAGGTGGCCCATGTGGACCTGCCGCGCGAGGTGTGGGCCGGGCACCGCGACAAGCTGCTGAAGCGGCTGGCGGGGCGGCTGCCCCGGGACGTCCGGGTGTGGTCCGCGCGGGAGGCGCCCGACGGCTTCGACGCGCGGTTCTCGGCCGTCTGGCGGCGCTACGCCTACCGGGTCACCGATCATCCGGGCGGGGTGGACCCGCTGCTGCGCGGCCATGTGCTCTGGCACGACTGGCCGCTGGACGTGGACGCCATGAACGAGGCGGCGCGCGGTCTGGTGGGGGAGCACGACTTCGCGGCCTACTGCAAGAAGCGGGAGGGCGCCACCACCATCCGCACCCTCCAGGAGCTGAGCCTGGTGCGGGACGGGGAGGGGATCGTCACCGCGACCGTGCGGGCCGACGCCTTCTGCCACAACATGGTCCGCTCCCTGATCGGCGCCCTGCTCTTCGTCGGCGACGGCCACCGGCCGCCCGCGTGGCCCGCCGAGGTGCTGGCCGCCCGGGTGCGGGACTCGGCGGTGCACGTGGTGCGCCCGCACGGGCTGACCCTGGAGGAGGTCGGCTATCCGGCCGACGGCCTGCTGGCCGCCCGCAGCCGGGAGGCGCGGAACAGGCGGACGCTGCCGGGCGCCGGCTGCTGCTGAGCGGGCGGCGCGGCGGCGGTCAGCCCTTCGCCCAGGCGCTGAGCAGCCCGCCCGCCGCGGCGGCGATCTCCTCGGTGTCGCGGCCCCCGGTGCGGAAGCCGGGGGCCAGTTCCAGGTGGACGAAGGTGACGTGGCGGCGCTGGGC
The DNA here is from genome assembly GCF_055598485.1 of Streptomyces sp. NPDC107521. NCBI lineage: Bacteria > Bacillati > Actinomycetota > Actinomycetes > Kitasatosporales > Streptomycetaceae > Streptomyces > Streptomyces sp. NPDC107521. The sequence continues at coordinate 328,301 of NZ_JBVKAT010000006.1, read as the reverse complement.
CGCCTTGCCCTGGACGTTCCGGGCGCCCTCCAGCGGGCAGCGGGCCGCCCAGCCCCGGCAGACCCGGATGCCGTCGGCCTTCAGCCGGTCGGCGAGGGCGTGCACCTCGGCCGGGGCGCTGCGGGCGGCGCCGGTGGAGAGGACGGCGTCGTACTTGCTGGCGGACGAGCCGGACTTGCCGTGCAGCTGGAGTCCGGGCACGCCGCGCTTCTGCAGCTCCAGGACGATGGCGTGGAAGGCGCTGTCCTCGCGGTGGGCCACGTCGGCGGTGCCCTCGTCCCCGGCCCTGCGGTGGGCGCCGGCGAGGACCAGGGAGCCGCCGGGGGTGCCCTCCAGGAGCCGGACGCCGAGCGACTCGGTGGCCCGGTCGGCGACGGGGTGCGGCACCTGGACGTTCCAGCGGACCCGGGAGTCGGCGGTCAGGTACAGCCGCCCCCAGTGGGTGCTGGGGCCGGGGCGGGTGGCCGCGATCTCGTCGTAGCGGCGGCGGGAGTCGGTGTCGGTGAGCCGGGTGACCCCGAGGCCGAGCGGGGCGAGCAGCCGCTCCGCCCCCCGCGCGTCGCCTTCGACGAGACGGCCGACGCCGAGGGCGATCTGCTCGCGCTGTTCGCCGTCGGGGGCGTCGTAGTCGCCGTCCGGCCGGAAGCCCTGGGTGTAGCCGAGGATGCGCCCGCGCAGGTCGACCAACTCCCGGTTGGCCGGAACGGTTTGGTCCGTATCGGTGTCCGGAGAGTCCTGACATCCCGTCACTGTCAGAAATAGTCCTATCGCGGTCATAAAGACAAGCAAACGTGACAGTTTTGTGACGGCAAAGCCAGAGGCACGGAAGGGGCGCGTGTGACCATGTCTCGGTGACATTGCGTAAGTCTCTCCGTATGGGTCGTGTTGCCGCCACTCTGGCGCTGGTGACCGGTCTCACCGTTTCCTGCACGTCCCGGTCCGCGGAGCCGCAGGCGAAGCCCGGCGGCCGTTCCTTCACGGTGGCGGCGGCGGGCGACGTGCTCATCCACCCCGAGCTGGTCGAGCAGGCGGCCAAGGACGCCCAGAAGACCGGCAAGGGCCAGGAGGGACTGGACTTCGGCCCGCTGCTCGCCGGTGTCCAGCCGGTGATCAGCAAGGCCGACCTCGCGATCTGCCACATGGAGACCCCGGTCGGCGACCCGAAGGGCCCCTTCCAGGGCTACCCCGAATTCCTGGTGCCCCCGCAGATCCTCACCGCGCTGAAGGGTGTGGGATACGACACCTGCTCCACCGCCTCCAACCACACCTTCGACCACGGCATGAAGGCCGTGAAGCGGACGCTGGACGCGATGGACGAGGCGGGTCTCGGCCACACCGGTTCCGCGCGCACCCCCGAGGAGGCGGAGAAGGTCAACATCCGCGAGGTCAACGGGGTGAAGGTGGCGCACCTCTCGTTCTCCTGGGAGTCGTTCGTCCACCCGGTGCCGAAGAAGGTGAGCTGGGCCTTCAACCGGACCGGTCTGAAGGAGATCAAGAAGGCCGAGACCCGGGCCCGGCAGAAGGGCGCCGAGGTCGTGATCCTCTCCATCCACTGGGGAGCGGAGCACTACAACGAGCCGGGTGTCGTCCAGGTCCGACTGGCGGAGCAGATCGGCGAGCAGACCGGTATCGACCTGGTCATCGGGCACCACTCGCACGTGGTCGAACCCATCCAGAAGGTCAACGGCACCTGGGTCGCCTACAGCCTCGGCAACCAGGTGGCCCGGCACTCCTCCCCGACCGGACTGACCGAGGAGGGCGCGATCGGCTGGTTCGAGTTCCGGGAGGCGGCCGGGGGCGGCTGGACCGTCGATGCCCGGTACCGCACGACGCTGATCGAGATCCCGCCGGAGCTCCAGCCCGAGGAGAAGCTCCCCGAGGGGGCGGTGGAGGACCACCGGCTGGTGGACGTGCGCGACGCGCTCGACCGTCCCGGCGAGGTGTCCGAGGAGCGGCTGGCCCGCTACCGGCTGGCCTCCGACCGGACCCGAGGATTCCTCTACAACCGCGGCGCCCCCGGCGGTGACGGATTGCAGCCGTTGATGCTGAAGAAGTGATCAGTAACACATGTGATGGCGTGGCCAGTTGAGCAACCTTGACAGTTTTTAACTGTCCTTTAAATCAGAGCGCCGTGCACTGCGGCAGTGGTGTGTCCACTTCCCGCTCTGGACACCCGCAGCGACCAAGGAAGAAGACCGGTGACATCGAGTCCTGCCGCGCACTCCGGACGGAAGGGGCGGCGACGCAGCCGCAGACGGGCGGACATGCCGCTCCTGGGTGGCATCCGTCCCCCGATCGCGCTGCTCTGCCTGCTCATCCTCGCCCTGGCCGGACTCACGGCCAAGGTGCTCGGTCCCCGTCCCGACGAGGCGGTGCCCAAGGCGGTCCTCTCCTCGCAGCAGCACTTCGCGGAGGACGGCGCCATCGCGCTGCGCGCCTCCATCGACGAGCGCGTCACCGACCTCCAGCGCACCGCCGCGGCGCTCAACGCCGGCCGGCCCACCAAGGCGGAGGACGTGCTGTCCGGCCTCGGCCGGGCCTACCAGAAGTGGACCGGCACCACGGTCATCGACCTGGAGGACGGCAAGGTCCTCGCCGCCCGCGGCGAGCACATCCCGCTCGCCTGGCTCGACAAGGACGTCCTCACCGGCAAGCAGGCCCTCACCCCCCGCATGGTGCGGCTGGAGACCGGTGACGTCCGGCTCATGACGATGGCCGTACTCGACTGGAAGGACCGGCCCCAGCAGCTGCTGATCGCCTCCAACAGCCTGACCGTGCCGCAGATCACCCTGGGCCCGTTCCGCACCATGGCGGTCGCCACGCGCGAGGGCGAGATCCTCGCCACCGCCGGGTTCGAGCAGTCCGAGGCGCTGAACTCGGACACCCAGCGCGAGGAGCTGAACTTCCTCCAGAAGCAGATGAGCCGCCTCGCCGACCAGGCCGCCGAGCGCACCGAGCAGCACCCCGTCAGTGCCCGGGAGCCCGGCGCGCGCGGCTACCCCGGCGTCAGCGGCAGCCTCCTCGGCGACCGCTACAACGGCCGCGTCGCCACCGCCGGATACGCCTCCCTCGCCTCCTCCGACCCGGAGGAGAAGGACAGCGTCGCCGCCGGGCTGGGCCTGACCGTCGTCGCCATGCTCCCCGTGGTCCAGCAGCAGGGCGCCGCCGAGTCCGGCCGCGAGCTGTACGGGCTGATCGCCGCCGGGGCGCTGGTCGGGCTCGGGCTGCTGGCCGCCGCCGTGCTGTGGGCCGCCGTGCAGCGCCCCCTGCTCCGGCTGTTCCTGGAGTCCCGCCGGCTCGCCCGGGGCGATCTGACCCGGCCCGTCGCCGTGCCCCGCTGGGGCGAGGCCGCCCGGATCGGCACCGCCCTGGAGCGGCTGCGCACCCAGCTCAACGGCATGGGCGGCGAGCAGCCGCCCGCCGCCCGGGTGCGCGGACTGCGCCTCGGCGTCCGCGCCCCGCTCGGGATCACCGCCGTCCTGCTGCTGCTGTGGTGCGTCCCCGTCGGCCTGCTGGTCAACCGCACCGACGGCTCGGTCAGCGTGCCCGCCACCATCGTCAACGACCAGCGCGACCGCACCGACCTGATCGGTGACCGGGTCCGCCGGGCGCTGAACGAGGCCCAGGCCGACCTCGTCTCCACCTCCCGCCTGATCGAGGGCAAGGACGCGGCCGCCACCGAGACCGTCCTCAAGGACGCCCTGCGCAAGCACACCCGCTACCAGGCCCTCTACGTCACCGACGCCGGGGGAGCCGTCCTCGCCAGGGCCGGGGCCGACCCGCACTCCTGGAAGGACGGCAAGGGACTGCCCCTGGTCCGGGTCTCCGGCCAGGGCGGGAAGAAGCCGGTGATCCAGGCGGGCGCCCCGGTGGCGGAGCCCAAGGGCGCCACCCTCGTCGGCGAGGTGCGGGTGGAGTTCCTCAACTCCCTGCTCAAGCGGCCCGGCCTCGGCGAGGTCCGGGTGGTGGGCCCCGACGCGAAGACCGTGGCCGGCAACGCCGGGTTCCTGGCCTTCGAGAAGCTGCCCCACTCCTCCCTGACCGACCTGGTGCGGGCCGGGCGGCTCCCGGTGGGCGCCGGGCCCATGGAGAACGGCCTCCTCATCCGCGACGGCGGCGCCGTCACCGTCGCGGCGGCGGCCCCCTTCTCCGGCGGCGGCGTCGCCGCCGACCTCGGCTGGACGGTGGTGAGCTGGCAGAAGGCCAACCACTTCGAGATCGCCGCCTACGAGCGGGAGGACCGCAGCGTCCTCGCCGGAATGCTCGGGCTCGCCGCGATCGTCGTCTGCCTGGGCTGGATCCATCTGGTCGTCGCCAGGCCGCTGCGGGCCCTGGCCGCCGGCGCCGAGAAGCTCGCGGACGGAGATCTCAAGACCGTGCAGTACCCCCGCTACCAGGACGAGGTCGGTGCCGTGGTGCGCAGCCTCGAACTGATCCGGCAGCAGTTGCAGGCCCAGCGGCAGAGCCAGACGCGCCGGGCCGCCGACACCCGGACCGGCGTCGGAGGAAGGTGACCCGTCGTGCTCTACCTGTACTTCGTGCTGCTGGTCGGCAGCCTGTTCCTGCTGGCCGCGGGCATCGTGGAGCAGCGCCGCCACTACGCCGCGCTGCACTCCATCCCCTCGCGGGTGCTGGTCAACGGCATCCGGGGCAAGTCCTCCATCACCCGGCTGTGCGCGGGCGCGCTGCGCGGCGGTGACCTGGTCACCGTCGCCAAGACCACCGGCACGGCGGCCCGCTTCATCCACCCCGACGCCACCGAGGAGCCGGTCTACCGCAAGTTCGGCATCGCCAACGTCGTCGAGCAGATCGGCATCGTCCGCCGGGCGGCCACCTACCGCCCCGACGCGCTGGTCATCGAGTGCATGGCGGTCATGCCGGCCCTCCAGGAGGTCAACCAGAGCAAGCTGATCCGCTCCACCATCGGCGTCCTGTGCAACGTCCGCGAGGACCACCTCGCGGAGATGGGCCCCACCCTGGACGACGTGGCCCGCTCGCTGTGCCGCTCGATGCCGGAGAACGGCATCTGCGTCACCGCCGAGAAGGACCGCTTCCACATCCTCCAGGAGGAGGCCGACGCCCGGAACTGCAAGCTCGTCTACGCCGACCCCGAGATGGTCACCGACGACGAGCTGCGCGGCTTCAGCTGGTTCACCTTCAAGGAGAACGTCGCCATCGCGCTGGTCGTCGCGGAACTGCTCGGTGTGGAGCGCCGGGTCGCCCTCCAGGGCATGTACGACGCCCCGCCGGACCCCGGCGTGCTCTCCGTGGAGCGCTACGCCACCCCCGAGGGCAAGCGGCTCGCCTTCGCCAACGTCTTCGCGGCCAACGACCCCGAGTCGACGCTGATGAACATCAACCAGCTCCTCGACCTCGGCGCCATCCGCCGCCCGCTGAACGTCGTGATCAACTGCCGCCCGGACCGCGTCGAGCGCAACGGCCAGATGGGCGAGATCATCCCGGACCTGGAGCCGGACAACGTCTTCGTCATCGGCCACCCGGCCAAGAGCGCCATCGACGCCATCCCCGCGCAGTGGCGCGACCGGGCCGTCGACCTCGGCGGTGAGCGGCGGGCCGCCGACGAGTTCATGCCCGCCCTGCTCGGCCGGATGTCCGACGGCTCCTCCCTGGTCGCCATCGGCAACATCCACGGCCAGGGCGAGGAGCTCCTGGAGTACCTGGCCGAGCTGCCCGCCGACGAGAGCGAGGCCGACGACGGCGCCGCCCCGGCCGCTGCCGCCCCGGCCCAGCCGCAGCGCATCGACCCCTATGCCTCGTACCCGATGGCCTACGAGGAGCGCTACCAGGCCACGCGGACCCAGGAGATCCCGGTCGTCCGCATCCCCGAGCAGCCGACCGGCCCCTACGGGCAGCAGCCCTACCAGCAACAGCACCAGCAACAGCAGCACCAGCAACAGCAGCACCAGCCGCAGCAGGCGTACCCGCCGCGGCCGGAGCCGCACCACCCGCCGCAGGACCGGCACCCGCAGCACCCGCAGGGGCCGCTGGAACCGCTGGAGCCGCGTCACCAGGCGCCGCGGCAGCGGGGCCCGCAGGACCCGCGCGGTCAGGACCCGCAGGAGCCGCACGACACCCGGGAGTACCCGCCGCAGGACCCGCGCCGGCAGCATCCGCAGGACCCGCGGCAGCAGGACCCGCAGGACACCGAGCCGTACCCGCCGCAGCAGCGGCAGCAGTACCAGGAAGAGCAGTACGGGCACTACGGGCAGTACGTCCCCACGCAGCAGTCCTGGCCGACCCCTGACGATCCGCACGACGACCCCTACGGCGGGTCCGCCCGCCCGCCCGCCCGGAGACCCCGTTGACCACCGCCGCCCTGACCCCCGAGATGGCCGCCCTGGGCATCGCCATCGGGCTGTTCTTCTCCTTGCTGTGCTACCTCACCACCAACCTGTCGCCCGGCGGAATGATCACGCCCGGCTGGATCGCCCTCACCCTCATCGAGGACCTCCAGCGCGCCGCCATGATGGTCGGCGTCACCGCGTTGACCTACGCGGGCACCAAGATCATGCAGCGGCTGGTGATCCTCTACGGCAAGCGGCTGTTCGCCGCCGTGGTCCTGCTGGGCGTGCTGCTCCAGGCCACGGTGATGATCGTGCTCTCCATGGAGTTCCCGCTGCTCTACGGCAACCAGACGCTGGGCTTCATCGTGCCCGGACTGGTCGCCTACCAGATGGTGCGCCAGCCCAAGGGGGCCACCCTGCTGGCCACCGGCACGGTCTCCCTCATGGCCTACATCGTCGTCGCCGCAGGACTGCTGCTCGGCGTCATGCCCACCGTCTGACATACGAGAAGCAGAGGAGAACACCATGGCAGCGAAGGCGAAGAGGAAATCGCGCCCGGTCGTCTCGGGTCTCGTGGTGCTGGCACTCGTCGGGGCCTCGACCTACCTCACCCTGGAACTGCGCAAGCAGGACCAGGAGGGCGTCACCTCGGTGCGCAACGTCGGCGTCCTGGACGGCAGCCGCCCCTCCGCCAAGGAGGAGGGCGAGGCGAGCTGGTCCCGGCTGGAGAACCCGGCCCGCTCCGTGCTGCGCGGCGAGGACGGCCGGATCATGGGCGTCTTCACCGACGGGGCCCGCACCGCCACCCTGACCGGCCCGGCCCGCACCTTCACCGAGCCGGCCTCCACCGCCTCCAAGGTCTCCACCACCGACTGGGTCCGGCTGATGCCGGAGCTGTGGAAGAAGGGCGCGGAGAAGGAGGCGTGGTTCAAGGACTGGTACGCCGAGTCCCGGGACAGCAAGGAGGACGACCTCTTCGCCATCGCCTTCCAGTACGTGGCGGGCGCCCCGCAGAAGAAGGACGACACCGGCCTCGTCTACGCGGGCGACGCCAACTTCGGCCCCCTCAACACCACCGGCGCCGAGGGCGGCGACCTGCGCCTGGAGCAGTCCGACTTCTACGACTACCTCGGCGTCACGTACCCCTTCCGGGACGGCTCGGTGGGCCAGCCGGAGACGATGCGGGCCAAGTCCCTGGACTGCTCGGGCTTCATCCGGATGGTCCTCGGCTACCGCGCCCGCTACCCGCTGATGTCCTCCGACACCTCCGGGGACGGGCTGCCGCGCACCGCCAACGGCATGGCCCGTTCCGAGGAGGGCGCCGACGTGCTCCCGCTGACCGGCATCACCCCGGACGACCGGCCCTCCGCCATCGACCAGCTCCAGCCCGGCGACCTGGTCTTCTTCAAGCTCGACACCCGCACCGCCGAGCGGCTGGACCACGTCGGCATGGTGCTCGGCTACGACACCGAGGGGCACCTGATCTTCGTCTCCAGCCGCGAGGAGATCAACGGCCCGACCATCGGCGACGTGGGCGGCGTCTCCCGGCTGGACGGCAACGGCTACTACGCCAAGACCCTGCGCAGCGCCAAGCGGCTCTGACCCCGCGGCTCTGCCCCCTCCGGGGCGGGCGCGGCGCCGGGTGCGGCCACCGGCGCCCGTGCCCGCCGACGCCCCGCCCACGGGCGGCCGTGCCCGCCGGGACCCCGGCCCGCGGTGTCCGTCGCCCGGGACGGTGCCCGCGGCGGCTGCGGTCCCGGGCGGTGCCGTCCGGCCGGGGGCGGTCAGTCCGCGGCGGCCGCCGCCGAGGCCTGGGCCCGGCCCCGGCGGTGGATCTGCCGGAAGGTGAACTCGGCCAGGTCGTCCCCGGCCCGGAAGACCGCCGCGTCCCCCTGCGTCACGTCCTTGCCGTCGACCCGGCCCGCCAGGGTGAAGTAGGCGTAGCGGCCGTAGGAGTTGGTGGTCGAACGGCAGACGGCGCCCGTGCAGAAGGCGGGGACCCCTTCGCCCGACAGGGAGCGGACGGTGCTCCGCCGGTCGGTCCCGGCCCGCGCCGCGGACGCCTTCGCCGCCGTGTCGAACACGGCCACCCCGACCGTCACCGCCACCCCGTCCCGCCGGTACGTCACGCGTATCAGACGGGTGCAGCCATGGGCGTCGAGCGCCTGCGGCAGCGTGCCCCGGGCGGCGGTGGCGCAGGACCGGGTGTCGGCCACCGGACCCTTCCCGTACTCCGCGTCGCCCATGGTCATGCGGGTGCCGGGGAAGAGGGTCCCCGGGCCGAGGGGCGCCCGGTCCTTGGCGGCGCTGGAGACGAAGTCCTTCGGGTCCAGCGGCGGCGGCGCGCTGGTCGGGGCGAAGGAGGGGGCCGAGGCGGTGGCGCCGGACGGCCCGGCCGCCGTCGGCGGCCCGGAGGAGGGGGAGGCCGCCGCCCCGTCGGGGCCGCCCGAGGAGGCCACGGCCACCGCGACCGCGACGGCCGCCGCCACGGCGGCCAGCGCACCGCCGCCGACGAGGAACAGTCTCCGGCGCCTGCCGCGGGCCTCGGAGCGCTCCGCGAGCGCGGCCCAGTCCGGGGTTCCGGCACCCCCGTTCCCGGCCTGCTCGGAGTGCGACCGCCACGGGTCCCACGGCTGCTGGGGTCCCCCCTGCCCAAAGCTCATGGGCGGCATTTTAGAGGTGCCCGGCACCGCCCGCGCCGCCCTCGGCGACCCTCGCCGCGCGCTCCCGTCGTGTCTTCGTGTCCGTCCTCCGCGGCGCTCCCGTCGTGTCTTCGCGTGCGGCCCCCGCCCGCCCCCGTCGCGTCCTCGCTTCCGTCCTCCGCACCCGCCTTCCGCAACCCCCTGTCCCGTCGGAGGCCCGGCCCGCACCCGGCCCGCCCCGCCGAGGCGCCCGGCCCGCCCCGCCGGAGCGCGCCGCCGGCTCCGCCGCCCCGCCGGAGCGCGCCGCCGGCTCCGCCGTCCCGCCGGGACGCCCGGCCGGACCCGCCGGTTCGGGTCGGTGCGGGCCGTCGCGGGCCGGGGCGCGCGGCCGGGCGGGGTCCGGGGCGGAGGGGGCCCGAGACCCTAGGGTTCGGTGCATGGCGACGCGCGAGGGCGACATCCGCGGATGGTGGGTGCGACCGGCCGGCCGGGCACCGTGGGCGGTGCTCGCGGCGGTGCTGGCCGCCTCGGTGGCGAGTGCGGCCCGGTCCGGTCCGCCCGGCGGGATGGACAACGCGATCGTGGTGCGGGCCGCCCGCACCTGGCTGTCCGGCGGCTCGCCCTACGACGACCCGCACTTCCTCTACCTCCCCAGCGCCGTCCTGGCCGCCGCCCCCGAGGCCCTGCTGCCCGCCCCCGTGCTGCGGGCGGCGGCCCCCTGCGCGGTGGTCCTGCTGCTGGCGCTCGGCTGGGCCTGCGCCCTCGCGCTGCACCGGGTGCCGCTCGGCAGCCGCCTGGCAGCCCTGGGGCTGACCGGGCTGGCGGCGGGCTTCGCCCCCTTCGGGCACCTGGTGCGGCTGGGCAACTGGACCGTGACGGCGGCCGCGGCGCTGCCGCTGTGCCTGCTGCTGGCCAGCCGGGGGCGGTGGACGGCGGCGGGCGGGGTGATCGGCGCGGCGGTGGCGCTCAAGCCGCTGCTGGCGCCGGTGGCCCTGCTCTTCCTGTTCGCCGGGCGCGGGCGGGCCCTGGCGGCGGCCGTCCTGGTGCCGGCCGCCGCCTCCGGGGTGGCGGCCCTGCTGGTGCCCGGCCCCGGCGGCTTCCTCACCCGCGCCCTCCCCTTCCTGCTCCACGGCGACGACGGCTTCGTCCGGCTCTACGAGGCGTCCCCGGCGGCCGTGCTGCCCCGGCTGGGGGTGCCGGGGGCGCCGGCGGAGGGGGCGGCGGCGCTGGCGGCCGCGGCCGGGGTGCTGTGCGCCCTGCTGCGCTGGCGGCGGGGCGACGCCGGACCGCTGCGGTACGCGGAGACCGGGACCGGGCTGATGCTCTCCGCCTTCCTCGTCTCCCGGCCGTCCTACGACCACTACCTCCTGGTCGTGGTGCCGCTGCTGCTCGCCGGGCTGCCGTACGCCGGGTCGGTGGCCCGGGGGCCCTGGTTCTGGGCGGCGCTGGTGCCCCAGCTCCCCGGGGTGACCTGGCCCTGGCTGGAGGGGGTGCGGCGGCGGGCGTTCAAGGACGCCTTCACGCTGGGCGTGCTCGCGGTGACCGTGGCGCGACGGGCGCGGAACGCACCGGTGACGGCACGGGCTACCATGGAGGGTCACGACCGTGCCGGGGAAGCCCGGGACCCCGTGCGGGCGTCGGCAGCACCGTTTTGACCCGGCCGCGGCCGGGCGGGTATTCTGCACAGTCGTTATGTGTATTGGCTTGCTCATTCTCACGTGAGGGGCCCTTACACCGGTCCACCGGGACCGATGACCAGCGACCAGCACACGGTTTGCGTCACCGTGGTGCGGTCAGGGCTGTCGTGATCGTCTTCGGTGACCTTGTCAGGACCAATCACTGAAGAAGCGAAGGCTACGAACCGTGCGTACGTACAGCCCCAAGCCCGGCGATGTGACGCGCCAGTGGCACGTCATCGACGCTCAGGACGTCGTCCTGGGTCGTCTGGCCTCCACCGCCGCCTCCATCCTGCGTGGCAAGCACAAGCCGATCTACGCGCCCCACGTCGACACCGGTGACTTCGTCATCATCATCAACGCCGACAAGGTGCACCTCTCCGGCAACAAGCGGACCCAGAAGATGGCGTACCGCCACTCCGGCTACCCGGGCGGTCTGCGCTCCGTGCGCTACGACGAGCTGCTGGACAAGAACCCGGAGAAGGCCATCGAGAAGGCCGTCAAGGGCATGCTCCCGAAGAACTCCCTGGGCCGTCAGATGCTCTCGAAGCTGAAGGTCTACAAGGGTGACCAGCACCCGCACGGCGCGCAGCAGCCGCAGCCGTTCGAGATCACCCAGGTCGCGCAGTAAGTCCGGCCACCCCCTAAGACTGAAGAGAATCTGAGGAGCATCGTGGCCGAGACCACTGCCGAGCAGCCGCTCGAAGAGATCGACATCGACAGCTACACCAGCGAGTCCGAGGTGCCCGTCGAGGGCGAGTACACCTCCGAGTCCCTCGCCTCCCGTTTCGGCGAGCCGCAGCCGGCCGCCGGCCTGGGCCGCCGCAAGAACGCCATCGCCCGCGTCCGGATCGTCCCGGGCACCGGCAAGTGGAAGATCAACGGCCGCACCCTTGAGGACTACTTCCCCAACAAGGTGCACCAGCAGGAGGTCAACGAGCCCTTCAAGGTGCTCGAGCTGGAGGGCCGTTACGACGTCATCGCCCGCATCGCCGGCGGCGGCGTCTCCGGCCAGGCCGGTGCGCTGCGCCTGGGCGTGGCCCGTGCGCTGAACGAGGCCGACGTCGACAACAACCGCGGCCCGCTCAAGAAGGCCGGCTTCCTGCGCCGCGACGACCGCGCGGTCGAGCGGAAGAAGGCCGGTCTGAAGAAGGCCCGCAAGGCCCCGCAGTACAGCAAGCGCTAAGCTTCGCTGCCTGCTCGTGCGTCTCGCGAGCCGGTCCGGCTCGCCCGTACGTACTCCGAACGCCCCGGCGGCACGCCTATGTGCTGCCGGGGCGTTCGTGTATCCCCGCCGTTAGGCGTATAACGACACAAGACGCTCTGATGCTTGTGTGTTCGTATGGCTTGGCAGTGCGCCTACCGCACGTCCCGGGCCTCGGGAGCCGACTGGGCGGGCCGCACCGGCAGCCGCTTCCGGAATTGACGTTTCCTCAGGAGGACAAGTGGGACGACTCTTCGGCACGGACGGCGTGCGCGGCGTCGCCAACGCGGATCTGACGGCCGAGCTGGCGCTCGGGCTCTCCGTCGCCGCGGCGCACGTACTGGCCGAGGCGGGCACCTTCGCCGGACACCGGCCGACCGCCGTGGTCGGCCGCGATCCGCGCGCCTCCGGGGAGTTCCTGGAGGCCGCCGTCGTCGCCGGGCTCGCCAGCGCCGGCGTGGACGTGCTGCGGGTCGGCGTGCTGCCGACGCCCGCCGTCGCCCACCTCACCGGGGCGCTCGGCGCCGACCTCGGCGTGATGCTCTCCGCGAGCCACAACGCGATGCCCGACAACGGGATCAAGTTCTTCGCCCGCGGCGGCCACAAGCTCGCCGACGAGCTGGAGAACCGCATCGAGGCCGTCTACGCCGAGCACCGCACCGGCGCCCCCTGGGACCGCCCGACCGGCTCCGGAGTGGGCCGCGTCCGCGAGTACGAGGAGGGGCTCGACCAGTACGTCGCCCACCTCATCGGCGTCCTGCCCAACCGGCTCGACGGGCTGAAGATCGTCCTGGACGAGGCGCACGGCGCGGCCTCCCGGGTCTCGCCGGAGGCGTTCGCCCGCGCCGGGGCCGAACTGGTCACCATCGGCGCCGTGCCGGACGGCCTCAACATCAACGACGGCTGCGGCTCCACCCACCTCGACCTGCTCCGGGCCGCCGTCGTGGAGCACGGCGCCGACCTCGGCATCGCGCACGACGGCGACGCCGACCGCTGCCTCGCCGTGGACCACACCGGCGCGGAGGTCGACGGCGACCAGATCCTCGCCGTGCTGGCGCTCGCGCTGCGGGAGCGGTCGGCGCTGCGGGAGGACACCGTTGTCGCCACGGTCATGTCCAACCTGGGCTTCAAGCTGGCCATGGAGCGCGAGGGCATCCGGTTCGTGCAGACCGGGGTCGGCGACCGGTACGTGCTGGAGGAGATGAAGGCCAAGGGGTACGCCCTCGGCGGCGAGCAGTCCGGGCACGTGATCATCCTCGACCACGCCACCACCGGGGACGGCACGCTGACCGGGCTGATGCTGGCGGCGCGGATCGCCCAGACCGGGCGGTCGCTGCGGGAGCTGGCGTCGGTGATGGAGCGGCTGCCGCAGGTGCTGGTCAACGTGCGCGACGTGGACAAGGCGCGGGTGGGCACGTCGGCGGAGCTGGCCACCGCCGTGTCGGAGGCGGAGCGGGAGCTGGGGAGCACCGGCCGGGTGCTGCTGCGGCCCTCCGGGACCGAGCCGCTGGTGCGGGTGATGGTGGAGGCGGCGGACCTCGAACAGGCCCGCTCGGTGGCGGGACGGCTGGCCGACGCGGTCAAGTCCTCCCTGGGGTAGCCCTCCCGCCCGGCCCCGCCGGGCGCCGCTCCCGGCCGGGTTTCGCCCGGGCCGGCCGGGTTTCGCCCGGGCCGGCCGGGTTCCGCCCGGGCCGGCCGGGTGCCCGGGCCCGCGCCGTCCCGCGCTCCGAGCGTGCCGCCGCCCGCCCCGCGCGCGAGCGGCGGCCCCGGAAGGCACGGGCACCGGCCCGGTCCCGCTACGGGGTCCCGGGCTTCGTCAGGTGCTTGCGCTGGGTGGACCAGAGGGACTTCTGGGCCAGCAGGGTCACCGTCCCGGCGACCGTGATGCCGGTCAGGTTCACCAGGAGCTGCTCGGCGGAGCCCACCGTCTGGGTGAGGTCGCCGAAGCTCAGGGCCACCGCCGCGTTCGCCGCCGCCGGGACCGTGGTGACCGAGATGGCGACGCCCACCAGGGCGCCCGACTTGGCCGAGGTCAGCGACAGGGTGCCCGCGATGCCGGCCATGACCGCCACCGCGAACGAGAGGGCGTCGGGGGAGTAGACGAAGCCGGTGTTGGGCCGGGGGCCCTCCAGCCGCTCCTCACTGAACAGGCCCAGCGCGGTCATGCCCCAGCTCAGCACCACCGTCGCCGCCATCGCCACCGCGAAGCCCACCAGCAGGGCGAGCAGCGACCGCGCCGCCAGCCGCGGCGCCCGCTGCACCACGGCCGTGGAGATCCCGGCCAGTGGTCCGAAGTCCGGGCCCACCGCCATCGCGCCCACGATCAGGACCGCGTTGTCGAGGACCACCCCGCAGGCCGCGATCATCGTGGCGAGCACCATGAAGGCGACATAGGTGATCGACAGCGAGGACTCCTCGTTCGTCGCCTCCTCCAGCTGCTCCCACAGCACCGCGTCCGCGGGCGCGCCCGGCGCCTCCCGCTCGGCCCGGTCGGCGTGGTCGGACAGCGACATCCCGATCGACTCGGCGGTGATCGCCCCGTCCCGCTGGATGCCCAGCCGCCGCAGCCGGCGCACCAGTTCGTCCGCCGACTCGCGGGCCACGTCGCACAGCACGACGTCGCCCTCCGGTTCGCGGGCGGCACCGGGCAGGACGACGAGATGGGTGGTGCCGACCGTCTCCCGGACGAGCCGGACGGCGTCGTCGGTCCGGTCGGCCGGGATGATCAGGCGCAGATGCAGCATCCGGTATTTCTACCGGCCGCGACCCCTCCGTCACAGTTTGCGCAGGCTGAGCCGCCGCACCTTGTGGTCCGGTCCCTTGCGCACCACCAGGGTGGCCCGCCCCCGGGTGGGCGCCACGTTCTCCACCAGGTTGACCCGGTTGATGGTGCGCCAGGTGGTGCGGGCGTAGTCGAGGGCCTCCTCCTCGGACACCTGCGTGTACCGGCGGAAGTACGAGGAGGGGTCCTGGAAGGCGGTCGCGCGCAGCTTGCGGAAGCGGCTGAGGTACCACTGCTCGATGTCCTCGGTGCGCGCGTCGACGTAGACGCTGAAGTCGAAGTAGTCCGCGAGCCCGACCCGGGTGCGGCCGTCGCCGCCGGGCAGCGCGGGCTGGAGGACGTTCAGTCCCTCGACGATCAGGATGTCGGGGCGGCGGACCACGAGCTTCTCGTCCGGGACGATGTCGTAGATGAGGTGGGAGTAGACGGGCGCGGTGACCTCGTCCTTGCCCGCCTTGATGTCGGCGACGAAGCGGGTCAGCGCCCGGCGGTCGTAGGACTCGGGGAAACCTTTCCGCGACATCAGCCCCCGGGCCTGCAGTTCCCTGGTCGGCAGCAGGAAGCCGTCCGTGGTGACCAGCTCGACGCGCGGGTGCTCGGGCCAGCGGGACAGGAGCGCCTGGAGCAGCCGGGCGACGGTGGACTTGCCGACGGCGACCGAGCCGGCCACCCCGATGACGAACGGGGTCCCGGACTGGGAGCCCTGCTCGCCGAGGAAGGTGTTCAGGGCCCCGCGCAGGCCGTCGGTGGCGCCGACGTAGAGGTTGAGCAGCCGCGACAGCGGGAGGTAGATGTCCCGCACCTCGTCGAGGTCGATGACGTCGCCGAGGCCGCGCAGCCGCTCGACCTCCTCGGCGGTGAGCGGCAGCGGCGTCTTGTCGCGCAGCGCGCTCCACTCGGCACGGGTGAGGTCGACGTAGGGAGTCGCCTCCGGCCGCTGCCGGTGGGCGCTCCGGGGTATCGAGGAGACCGGAGAGATCACAGTCCATTGTTAACGGAGTTCGAACGGGGCGACAGGTGGGCTGTGTCACGCCGGACGGGGCGCGGGGGCCGGGCGGCACGGGAGGGGCCGGGGGCCGGGCGCGGGACGTGTGGGGATGTGGCGGGACGTGTCGGGACACCGGGTGATCCGGCGCGGCGCGGCCGCGGGGAGGGGCCGCGGGGAGGGACGCGGAAGGCGTCCGGGAGGCGTCCGGGCGCGCGGGGCGGGGGACAGGTCGGTCACGCCGGACAACGCCGGACACGCCGGTCACGGTCGCGTTCCGGCTGCCGGACCGGTGGCGGAATCCGCGCCACCGGTGCGTAAAGTTCCCGCAGACTTCCCGGAGTTCACCGGGCCCCGGCTACGAAAGAGTCCCCGCCGTGACCACGACCGCCGTCCGCCGTACCGCCCTCGCGGCGTCCGCCGCCGCCCTGGCCCTCCTCGTCACCGCCTGCGGCGGCTCGTCGGACGACGGCAAGGGGGAGGACCGGGCGAGCACCGCCCCCAGCCCCACCCCCTCCGCGAGCGCCAGCGCCACCGGCAGCGCCACCCCGTCCCCGGAGAACCAGCGGACGCACTCCAGCGCCGAACTGGACATGCGCGCGCTGACCCAGTCCGACCTCCAGGACATCACGGTCACCGAGGTCGTGAAGGTCGACGACGTCGCGCGCGACGAGGTGACGACGGAGAACGCGGCCTGTCTGCCGCTCGCCCTGGCGCAGAACGGCGTCCCCCAGGCCGACCCGGCCGCGGCGGTCAAGCGGTCCTGGGCCTCGGCGCCGAAGGAGCCCTCCGGGAAGGAGCGGAGCGCCGACCCCATGGAGCGCATGAACGGCATGTCCAAGGGGCTGCTGACGCTCTCGTCCTACCAGGGCGACGGTGCCACGAAGGCCGTCGACGCCCTGCGGAAGTCCTTCGAGGCGTGCAAGGACGGCTTCGTCTTCACCGCCAAGGGGCAGCGCACCAGGATCGGTGAGGTCCTCCCCGGCGACGTGGCGCCCGCCGGTGCCGACGAGACGGTCGCCCTCACCCTGAAGCTGGACCCCGAGAAGGGCTCCAGCTTCCCGGTCAAGGTCATCGTCACCCGCAAGGGCTCCACCCTCGCCGCCTTCGCCGAGATCAACCTGGGCGCCGCCGCCACCGGCAAGGACTTCCCCTTCCCCGAGAACGTCGCCGGGGCCCAGGTCACCAAGCTGGGCTGACCGGGGACCCGCCGGGGGCCGCCGGGGCCGTGCGGTTCCCGGCGGGAACGTCCGGTTCCGGGGCAGGTCCGGGGCAGGTCCGGGGCCGCTCCGGGGCAGGTTCGCGGGCGATTCCCGCCTCCGGGCGCCGGTCCGCGTCCCCGGCGCCCGACGCCGCGCGCTGATCCACCGCGGATCACGGGACAGCCCCTAGGCTGCCCTTTATGTGCGGAATTGTGGGATATGTGGGTCCGCAGTCGGCGCTGGACGTCGTACTGGCCGGACTGAAGCGTCTGGAGTACCGCGGCTACGACTCGGCGGGCGTCGCCCTGCCCGCGGACGGCGGCCTGGCCACCGCCAAGCGCGCCGGGAAACTCGTCAACCTGGACAAGGAGCTGTCCGAACGGCCGCTGCCGGCCGCCACCACCGGCATCGGCCACACCCGCTGGGCCACCCACGGCGGCCCCACCGACACCAACGCCCACCCGCACGTCGACAACGCGGGCCGGGTGGCCGTCGTCCACAACGGCATCATCGAGAACTTCGCCCCGCTCCGCGCCGAACTGGAGGAGCGCGGCCACACCCTCGCCTCGGAGACCGACACCGAGGTCGTCGCCCATCTGCTCGCCGAGGAGTTCTCCGCCCATCCCGACCTCGCGGAGGCGATGCGGCGGGTGTGCCGGCGCCTGGAGGGCGCGTTCACCCTGGTCGCGGTGCACGCCGACGCCCCCGGCGTGGTGGTCGGCGCCCGGCGCAACTCCCCGCTCGTGGTGGGCCTGGGGGACGGCGAGTCCTTCCTCGCCTCCGACGTGGCCGCGTTCATCGCGCACACCCGGGAGGCCGTCGAACTGGGCCAGGACCAGGTCGTCGAGCTGAGCCGGGACGGCGTGACGGTCACCGGGTTCGACGGCGCCCCGGCCGACGTGCGCGCCTACCACATCGACTGGGACGCCTCCGCCGCCGAGAAGGGCGGCTACGACTACTTCATGCTCAAGGAGATCGCCGAGCAGCCCAAGGCCGTCGCGGACACCCTGCTCGGCCGCATCGACGGCTCCGGCACGCTCAGCCTGGACGAGGTGCGCATCCCCGCCGGGGTGCTGCGCGAACTGGACAAGGTGGTCATCGTCGCCTGCGGCACCGCCTTCCACGCCGGGCTGATCGCCAAGTACGCCATCGAGCACTGGACGCGCGTGCCCTGCGAGGTGGAGCTGGCCAGCGAGTTCCGCTACCGGGACCCCATCCTCGACCAGCGCAGCCTCGTCGTCGCCGTCTCCCAGTCCGGGGAGACCATGGACACCCTGATGGCCGTGCGCCACGCCCGCGAACAGGGCGCCAGGGTCCTCGCCATCTGCAACACCAACGGGTCCACCATCCCGCGCGAGTCCGACGCCGTGCTCTACACGCACGCCGGTCCCGAGGTCGCCGTCGCCTCCACCAAGGCCTTCCTGACCCAGCTCGTGGCCTGCTACCTGGTCGCCCTCTACCTCGGCCAGGTGCGCGGCACCCAGTACGGCGACGAGATCCGCGCCGTCGTGCGCGACCTGTCCCGGGTGCCCGAGGCGGTCGAACGGGTCCTGGGGACCATGGAGCCCGTGCGGGAGCTGGCCCGCTCCCTCGCCCACAAGGACACGGTGCTCTTCCTCGGCCGCCACGTGGGCCACCCGGTCGCGCTGGAGGGCGCCCTCAAGCTCAAGGAACTCGCCTACATGCACGCCGAGGGGTTCGCCGCCGGGGAGCTGAAGCACGGGCCGATCGCGCTCATCGAGGAGGACCTGCCGGTCGTGGTGGTGGTGCCGTCGCCGCGCGGCCGGTCCGTGCTGCACGACAAGATCGTCTCCAACATCCAGGAGATCAGGGCGCGGGGGGCGCGGACCATCGTCATCGCGGAGGAGGGCGACGAGGCCGTCGTGCCCTACGCCGACCACCTCGTCCGGGTCCCGGCCACCCCGACGCTGCTCCAGCCGCTCGTGACGACGGTGCCGCTCCAGGTCTTCGCCTGCGAGCTGGCGACCGCCCGGGGCAACGAGGTGGACCAGCCGAGGAACCTGGCCAAGTCGGTGACGGTGGAATGAGGCCGGTGCCGGTGCCGGTGCCGGTGGCGTAGGACCCGCCCGTGGCGCAGGGCCCCGCCGGTCGGTCGCGCGCCGTGCGTCGCCCGCGGTGCCGTCGCGCCCGCCGCGGGTGGCCCTTGGCGGTGTCCGGGGCGGGGCGGGGCCGTCGCCGTAGGGTGTGCGGCATGAGCATCATCGGGGTCGGGATCGACGTGGCCGAGATCGAACGGTTCGGGGCGTCGCTGGCCCGCACCCCGGCCCTGGCACGGCGTCTGTTCCTGCCCGGCGAACTGCTGCTGCCCAGCGGGGAGCGGCGCGGCGTCGCCTCCCTCGCGGCGCGGTTCGCGGCGAAGGAGGCGCTGGCCAAGGCGCTGGGCGCGCCCGGCGGGCTGCTGTGGACGGACGCCGAGGTGTACGTGGGGGAGGCGGGCCGCCCGCTGCTCCGGGTGAGCGGCACGGTGGCCGCGCGGGCGGCGGAGCTGGGCGTGGCCTCCTGGCACGTGTCGCTGAGCCATGACGCGGGGGTGGCGTCGGCGGTGGTGATCGCGGAGGGGTAGCCCTTACCCGGGCCGGGCCGGGCCCCGGGGCCGCTCGGGCGGGGCCCGGGGCCGTGCCGCGAGGGGATCGCTCCCGGAGGAAGGGGGAGCCGCGGGAGGGCGTTTCCCCACGGGGATTCCCGCCGGGGGCGAGGGCGCCCCCCTGGGGGGAGTCCCGCCGGGCCGACGCGGCGTCAGCGCGGGTGGATGCCGCCCCGGCGTCCTGGAGGTGGTCCGCCACCTCGTGGGCGGTCGCCGGGGCCGTGCGGCGAGGGGATCGCTCCCGGAGGGAGGGCGAGCCGCGGGAGGGCGCCTCCCACGGGGCCCCGCCGGAGGCGAGGGCGCCCCTGGAGGCGAGGGCGTCCCCGGAGGCCGGCGCACCTCCTGGGAGGAGCCCCGCCGGGCCGACGCGGCGTCAGCGCGCGTGGATGCCGCGCCAGGCGTCCTGGAGGTGGTCCGCCACCTCGTGGGCGGTCGCCGGGGCCGACCGGGACGCCAGGCGGCCCGACAGCCCGTGGAGGTAGGCCGCCGCCGCGCCCGCGTCCGGGACGGGCAGCCCGGCCGCCAGGAGCGAACCGGCCAGGCCCGACAGCACGTCGCCGCTGCCCGCCGTGGCCAGCCACGGCGTCCCCGTGGCGTTCGCCCGCACCGGCCCGCCGTCCGCCGCCGCGACCAGCGTCGTGGAGCCCTTCAGCAGCACCGTCGCCCCGTACCGCGCCGAGAGCTCCCGCACCGTCGCCAGCCGGGCGGCCTCCACCTCCGCGCGGCCCACGCCCAGCAGGGCCGCCGCCTCCCCCGCGTGCGGGGTCATCAGCGTCGGCGCCGTACGGGCCCGCACCGCCCCGGCGTCGGCCAGTCGCAGCCCGTCCGCGTCGATCAGCACCGGCACCTCCGCCGCGACCGCCTCGGCCACGGGCGCGGCGTCGTCGCCGATCCCGGGGCCGACGACCCACGCCTGCACCCGCCCCGCCCCCTTCGGCCCCCCGGCCGACACCAGCGCCTCGGGGAACCGGGCGATCACCGCGTCCCCGGCCGGGCCCGCGTACCGCACCGCGCCGGCCCCGCCCCGCAGCGCGCCCGCCACGGCGAGCACCGCCGCGCCCGGGTACCGCGCCGACCCGGCGGCGACGCCGACCACCCCGCGCCGGTACTTGTCGCTCTCCGCGCCCGGCACCGGCAGCAGCGCCGCCACGTCCGCGTGCTGGAACGCCTCCAGCACCGCCCCCCTGCCGGGCAGCGCCAGCCCGATTTCCACCAGCCGCACCGATCCGGCGTACTCCCGCGCGGGGTCGACCAGCAGCGCCGGCTTGTGGGTGCCGAAGGTCACCGTCAGATCGGCCCGCACCGCCGCGCCGCGCACCTCGCCGGTGTCGGCGTCGACCCCGCTCGGCAGGTCCACGGCGACCACGGCCGCCCGGGACCGCTCCGCCGCCGCGGCCAGCGGCACCGCCCCCGGCCGCAGCCCGCCCCGCCCCCCGATGCCCGTGATGCCGTCCACGACGAGGTCGGCCCGGCCGATCAGTTCCTCCCCGGCACCGTCCGGCGCGATCCGCCCCCCGGCCCGGCGCAGCGCCGCCAGGCCCCCGGGATGCGCCCTGCCGGGGGTGAGCAGCACCGCCGTGACCCCCGCCCCCCGGCCGGCGAGCCGCGCCCCGGCGTACAGGGCGTCACCCCCG
Organism: Streptomyces sp. NPDC107521; assembly: GCF_055598485.1. Classification (NCBI taxonomy): domain Bacteria; kingdom Bacillati; phylum Actinomycetota; class Actinomycetes; order Kitasatosporales; family Streptomycetaceae; genus Streptomyces; species Streptomyces sp. NPDC107521. The sequence goes on along the minus strand of NZ_JBVKAT010000006.1, from coordinate 307,266 downwards.
TTGTCGCCGCTGCCGACCAGCAGCACCACCCGGCTGCCGTAGACCCGGCCGAGCAACTGGGCACAGGCCGCGGCGAGCCCGGCGGCGGCGCGCTGCATCAGCGCCCCCTCCGGCAACCGCGCCATCAGTTCCCGCTCGGCGTTCCTGACCGTCTCCACGCTGTACGCACTCCGCATGCCCCCAGTGTTCCCCGCCCGGCGCCGCACCCTCCGGCGCACCCGCCCCACGCGTCCCCACGCGTCCCCACGGACCCCTTCCGGAGCGCCGTCCGGGCCGTCCGGAGGCCCGCCCGGCCCTCCGACCGGTGGGCATCCTGCCTGCTCTGAGAGACTGTGCGGTGATGAGTGAGAGTGTGGTACGGCCGGAAACGGGCCCGCGGGCCCGGGCCGAGATCGATCTGGACGCCCTGCGGGACAATGTGCGCACCCTGCGCGAACGGGCACCCGGCGCGGCCCTGATGGCCGTCGTCAAGGCCGACGCCTACGGCCACGGAGCCGTCCCGTGCGCCCGCGCGGCCGTCGAGGCGGGGGCGGGCTGGCTGGGCACCGCCACCCCGCAGGAGGCGCTCGCGCTGCGCGCCGAGCCCGCGCTCGCCGGAGTGCGGATCATGTGCTGGCTGTGGACCCCCGGCGGGCCCTGGCGGGAGGCGGTCGAGGCGGGTCTCGACATCTCCGTCAGCGGGATATGGGCCCTGGAGGAGGTCACCGGGGCGGCCCGCCGCGCCGGGCGGCCCGCCCTGATCCAGCTCAAGGCCGACACCGGCCTCGGCCGCAACGGCTGCCAGCCGGGCCCGGAGTGGGCCGCGCTGGTCGCCGCCGCGCTCGCCGCCGAGCGCGCGGGCCTGGTGCGCGTCACCGGGCTCTGGTCCCACTTCGCCTGCGCCGACGAGCCGGGGCACCCCTCCATCGCCGCCCAGCTCACCCGCTTCCGGGAGATGACCGGGTACGCCGAGGGGGAGGGGGTGCGCCCGGAGGTGCGGCACATCGCCAACTCGCCGGCCACGCTCACCCTGCCCGAGAGCCACTTCGACCTGGTCCGGCCCGGCATCGCGATGTACGGGCTGTCGCCCAGCCCGGAGGTCGGCACCTCCGCCGACTTCGGGCTGCGCCCGGTGATGACGCTGTCCGCCCCGCTGGCCCTGGTCAAGCGGGTGCCCGCGGGCCACGGCGTGAGCTACGGGCACCACTACACCACCCCCGGCGAGACCACCCTCGGCCTCGTCGCCCTCGGCTACGCGGACGGCGTCCCCCGGCATGCCTCCGGGACCGGCCCGGTCCTGGTCGAGGGCAAGTGGCGGACCGTCGCGGGGCGGGTGGCGATGGACCAGTTCGTCGTCGACCTCGGCGGCGACCTGCCCGCCCCGGGCACCGAGGCGGTGCTGTTCGGGCCGGGCGACCGGGGCGAGCCCACCGCCGAGGACTGGGCGCAGGCGGCGGGCACGATCGCGTACGAGATCGTCACCCGGATCGGCCCGCGCGTCCCCCGGGTCCTCGTGGACCGGCGGAGCACCGTGCGCGGGTGACCCCGTCCCGTGCATGATGCACCCGTCCGGGTGATGCCGGACGGCGACGAGAGCGACCGGCGCGGCGCCCCGGCGAGGAGGAGCGGTACGTGAGCGAGAGCGGTGCGGACGCCGTCGTGGACGCGGCCACCGGCGGCTGGCGCCGGGCCACCGGCATCGCGGGCCTGGCCCTGGGCGTCGTCGCGGCGGGCGCGGCGGCCGGTGTGGCGGTGGAACGGCTCACCGTCGGCCGCGAGATGCGCCGCGAGGCCCGGATGGTGCTGGACGCGGCGGGCCCGTTCGGCGAACTGCGCGGCACCCCCGGCAGGGCGTACGCCGACGACGGCACCGAGTTGTACTACGAGATCGACGAGATCGACGAGATCGACGAGATCGACGAGATCGACGAGATCGACGAGACCGACGAGACCGACGGGGCCGGGGGGACGGGCACGGCCGAGGGGGCCGCGACCGGGACCGACGTAGCCCATGACGCCCATGACGCCCATGACGCCCATGACGCCGATGACGCCGATGCGGCGGGGGACGGGGCCGACGGCGGAGCCGGGGCCGGGGGCGGCTCCGCCGGGGGAGCGCGGCAGCGATCCGGGCGGCGGGCGCCCGCGCCGCTGACCGTCGTCTTCTGCCACGGCTACTGCCTCAGCCAGGACTCCTGGCACTTCCAGCGCGCCGCCCTGCGCGGTGCGGTCCGCGGCGTGTACTGGGACCAGCGCAGCCACGGCCGCTCCGGACGGGGCGTGACCCAGGGCCGCGACGGCGAGCCGGTCACCATCGACGGACTGGGCCGCGATCTGCGCGCCGTCCTCGACGCCGCGGCGCCCGAGGGGCCCGTGGTGCTGGTCGGCCACTCCATGGGCGGGATGACGGTGATGGCCCTGGCGGACCAGTTCCCCGGGTTCGTCCGGGAGCGGGTGGCCGGTGTCGCGCTGGTCGGCACCTCCTCGGGGCGGCTCGGCGAGGTGAACTTCGGGCTGCCGGTGGCCGGGGTCAACGCGGTGCGGCGGGTGCTGCCGGGCGTGCTGAGGGCGCTGGGGCAGCGGGCGGAGCTGGTGGAGCGGGGGCGCCGGGCCACCGCCGACCTGTTCGCCGGGATCGTCAAGCGCTACTCCTTCGCCGGGCGGGACATCGATCCGGCGGTGGCCCGGTTCGCGGAGCGGATGATCGAGTCGACGCCCATCGACGTGGTCGCCGAGTTCTACCCGGCATTCGACGACCACGACAAGACCGCCGCCCTGGCCCGGTTCCGCGAACTGCCGGTGCTGGTGCTCGCCGGGGTGCGGGACCTGGTCACGCCCAGCGAGCACAGCGAGGCCATCGCGGAACTGCTGCCCGGGGCGGAGCTGGTGATGGTGCCCGACGCCGGGCACCTGGTGATGCTGGAACACCCCGCACTGGTCACGGACCGCCTGACCGGCCTGATCGCCCGGGCCCGTGAACGGACCCGGGGGGACGCGGCGGCCCCGGGGGACGGCGGGACCCGGGGCACGGCGGGATGAGGACCCCGTCGACCGGTTGACGGCACGGGGGAGCGGCGCGCGCCGGGCACCGCGCCCGGTCGGCGGCGGCACCGCGGCGCGACCGTGCGGAGGCCGCGCCGGGGCCGGGCGTTCCGGCCGGGCGTACGACGCCGGCGCCGGGGGCGACCGGGCGCGGTCGGCCGTGACGGCGGACGCGTCGGCGCCCGGGGCCGTCCGGGGCCGTACCGGGGACGTCGGCGGCGACGGCCCCCGAGGGCGGGCCGCCGGGCGCCGTCCAGCGGCTACCGTGGGGTGCCATGGAAGCACCCGCAGCACCGTCCGGTCCCGCCGAGCCCGCTCCCGAGGCCGAGATCACCGTCACCTCCCCCGACCGGATGCGGGAGTTCGGCCGCAGGCTGGCCGCCACGCTGCGCGCCGGTGACCTGCTGATGCTCAGCGGGGAGCTGGGTGCGGGCAAGACCACCCTGACCCGGGGGATCGGCGAGGGCCTCGGGGTGCGCGGCGCCGTCACCTCCCCGACCTTCGTGATCGCCCGGGTGCACCCGCCGCTCGGCGACGGTCCGCCGCTCGTCCACGTCGACGCCTACCGGCTGTCCGGGGGGCTCGACGAGATGGAGGACCTCGACCTGGACGTCTCCCTGGCCGACTCGGTCATCGTGGTCGAGTGGGGCGAGGGCAAGGTGGAGGAGCTGACCGAGGACCGGCTCCAGCTCACCATCCACCGCGCCGTGGGCGACACCACCGACGAGGTGCGGCGGGTGACCCTCAAGGGCGTCGGCGCCCGCTGGACCGGGGCCGACCTGGACGCCCTCACCGGCTGAGCGTTCCCGCGCCGGTACGGACCCGGGCGTACCGGCGGGGTACCGGTTCGCACCGTACGCCCGGTGCTTCAGGTGCTCCCCGCGCCGCTACGACCCGTGTCGCTCGCCGCCGTCCCGTCCCGTACCGCCTGCCCGCGCCCGGGAGCGCGTCCGGCCCGGCCCGAACGGCGCCGGTCCGCGCCGTTCGCCGCGGGTCCGTTCCGCGCGCCCGTCCGGCGTCCGTTCGCCCCGGGGCCGCCCCGCTTCCGCCGGCCCCACCGGGAGCGGGTGATCCTGCCCCGTGTCCCCGTGTCCCCGTGTCCCCGTGTCGCCGTGTCCCCGTGTCGCCGTGTCCCCGTGTCGCCGTGCCCCGTGACGCGCTGGGCGTTCCGGCGTGCCCGGCCGTCCCGGACCGGCCGGTGGCGGCGCGCCGGCCCACCGGGTTTCCGACATGGTGTCGGAAAAGTGTTGCCTTCGGCCTTCCCCCCGTGGTCACATGGTGTCCGGGCCGTGGTTAGGCACGCCTAACCAGGATGGCCCCCGAGCCCCAGGAGGCGTCCATGCCGGAGACCAGGGACCCGTCGCGCACCGCCCCCGCGGTGTCCATGAAGGAACTGCTCGCGGCCGGTGCCGCCGCGGCGGCCGTCTCGACCCCGCCGCCCGCGCCCGGGCCGATGCCGAGCCCGTCGGTGTCACCGGAGCGCCGCCGCGAGGCCGCCTGACCGCGCACCCCCGTCCGCCCGTTCCGCCCCGCCCGCCGCGGACCCCGCGCGGACCCGCCCCGCCCGTTCCGCGGCCGGGTCCGCCGCGCGGTCAGCGGATCACGACCACCGGGCGGCCGATCGTCGCGAACTCCCACATGGCGTCGCCGTCCGCCCGGGACTCCCGGATGCCGCCGGTCGGCGCCGACAGGTCGGGCTCGGGCGGCTCGTCGTCCACGGCCGCGCTGAACCCGATGACCACCCCGTCGACCGCGGTGAACCGCACCACGTGCTCGATCGGGACGCCGTCCGTGCCGATCACCCGGTTCGAACGGGACGTCACCGCGTAGTCGCCCGGTGCCGGGTCGACCGCGCCGGGGGTCACCCGGAAGGTGCGCCGGGCCGCGCCGTCCGCGCCGACCAGCCAGACCCGGTCGTCGTCCACCGAGTACACGACCCGTTCACCCGTTCCGGACCGCGCGGGCAGCGCCTCCGGGTGACGCCGGTCGCGCGGCGCCTTGACGGCGCCGGGGGCGGGCGAGCCCGACGCCCGCGGCCGGGTGGCGGGGGGCTCGGGCGCCTCCGCCGCCGCGCGGTAGGCGAGCGTGCCCACCGTCACCAGGGCCGCCGTGGTGAGTGCGGCCACGAATCCGGCGCTGCTGGCTGCCACTGGCGACCACCCCGTCGTCCTGTCCCGTGCGTCCCGGGCGCCGCGCGCGCCCCGCGGGTCCGGGGCACTCCGGACGCCGTACGCGTTCCGTGGAGCGACGGTAGCAGTCCGTGACGGCCGCTCCCGGCCGTCCGACACGGGCGCCGCGGCGCCGTACGCTGTTCGCGTGCTCTTGCTCGCTCTGGATACCGCCACGCCCGCCGTGACCGTCGCGCTGCACGACGGCACGGACGTCATCGCCTCGTCGAGCCAGGTGGACGCGCGCCGCCACGGTGAGCTGCTGCTGCCCGCCGTCGACCGGGTGCTCTCCGAGGCCGGTCTGCGGCTGGGCGCCGTCACCGGCGTCGTCGCCGGGACCGGTCCCGGCCCGTACACCGGGCTGCGCGTCGGCCTGATGACGGCGGACGCCTTCGGGCTCGCGCTCGGCGTGCCCGTGTACGGCGTGTGCACCCTGGACGGCCTGGCCCGCGCCGCCGACCTGGAGGGCCCCTTCGTGGTGGCGACCGACGCCCGCCGCAAGGAGGTCTACTGGGCCCGGTACGCCGACTCCCGCACCCGTCTGACCGACCCGGCCGTCGACCGCCCCGCCGACATCGCGGAGCGGGTGGCCGGGCTCCCCGCCGTCGGCGCCGGAGCCCTGCTGTACCCGGACACCTTCCCCCGGGCCCACGAACCCGAGCACGTCTCCGCCGCCGCGCTGGCCCGCCTCGCCGTCGAGCGGCTCGCGGCGGGGGAGGAGCTGCCCGCGCCCCGGCCGCTCTACCTGCGGCGGCCGGACGCCCAGGTCCCCAAGAACTACAAGGTGGTCACCCCCAAGTGACGGCACCCGAACCCGGCCCCGCCGCCGGACCCGTCCCCGAGCCCGAGCCCCCGCCCGGCCCCGCCGCCCTGCGCGAGATGCGCTGGTGGGACATCGACGCGGTGCTCCTGCTGGAGCGCGAGCTGTTCCCGGAGGACGCCTGGTCGCGGGGGATGTTCTGGTCCGAGCTGGCGCACGCGCGCGGTCCGGCGGCCACCCGCCGCTATCTGGTCGCCGAGGCCGACGGCCGGATCGTCGGCTACGCGGGCCTCGTCGCCTCCGGCGACCAGGGCGACGTGCAGACCATCGCCGTGGCCCGCGAGCGCTGGGGCACCGGGCTGGGCGCCCGGCTGCTGACCGAGCTGCTGCGGGCCGCCACCGCCTTCGAGTGCGCCGAGGTGATGCTGGAGTGCCGGGTGGACAACACCCGCGCCCAGCGGCTCTACGAGCGCTTCGGCTTCGAGGCCATCGGCTTCCGCCGCGGCTACTACCAGCCGGGCAACGTGGACGCCCTGGTCATGCGCCTGACCGATCCGTCCGCCTCCGTGGCGGGTACCGACCCCCTGCCGGGAACCGAGCGAGGAACCGAGATCAATGGCTGACGAACCCCTGGTCCTGGGGATCGAGACCTCCTGCGACGAGACCGGCGTCGGTGTCGTCCGCGGCACCACCCTGCTGGCCGACGCGGTCGCCTCCAGCGTCGACGAACACGCCCGGTTCGGCGGGGTCGTCCCGGAGGTGGCGAGCCGCGCCCACCTGGAGGCGATGGTCCCCACCATCGACCGCGCGCTGAAGGAGGCGGGCGTCAGCGCCCGCGACCTGGACGGCATCTCGGTCACCGCCGGTCCCGGCCTCGCCGGCGCCCTCCTGGTCGGAGTCTCGGCCGCCAAGGCGTACGCCTACGCCCTCGGCAAGCCCCTCTACGGCGTCAACCACCTCGCCTCGCACATCTGCGTCGACCAGCTGGAGCACGGCCCGCTGCCCGAGCCCACGATGGCGCTGCTGGTCTCCGGCGGGCACTCCTCGCTGCTGCTCTCCACGGACATCACCGCCGACGTCCGCCCGCTCGGTGCCACCATCGACGACGCGGCCGGCGAGGCCTTCGACAAGGTCGCCCGGGTGCTGAACCTGGGCTTCCCCGGCGGCCCCGTCATCGACCGGTACGCGCGCGAGGGCGACCCGGGCGCCATCGCCTTCCCGCGCGGGCTGACCGGGCCGCGCGACGCCCCGTACGACTTCTCCTTCTCCGGCCTCAAGACGGCCGTGGCCCGCTGGATCGAGGCCCGGCGGGCGGCGGGGGAGGAGGTGCCGGTGCGCGACGTGTCGGCGTCCTTCCAGGAGGCCGTGGTGGACGTGCTGACCCGCAAGGCCGTGCGGGCCTGCAAGGACAACGGCGTCGACCACCTGATGATCGGCGGCGGGGTCGCCGCCAACTCCCGGCTGCGGGAGCTGGCGCGGGAGCGCTGCGAGGCGGCGGGCATCCGGCTGCGGGTGCCGCGCCCCAAGCTGTGCACGGACAACGGCGCGATGGTGGCCGCGCTCGGCGCCGAGATGGTCGCCCGGGGCCGGTCCGCCTCCGACTGGGACCTGTCGGCGGACTCCTCCCTGCCGGTGACCGACCCGCACGTCCCGGGGAGCGGCCACGGCCACGGCCACGGCCATGACCACGGGCACGGGCACGGGCACGAGCACGGGCATGGCCACGACCATGTGCACGAGGTCAGCAAGGAGAACCTGTACCCGTGACCGTCGCGCTGATGTGGGAGGCGCGGGCCGTGCCCGGCCGGGGCGGGGAGCTGCTGGAGTGGGCGCGCTCGCGTGACCTCGACGCCGTGCCCCTGCGCCGGGAGACCCTGCGCGCGCCCCAGGACCGGGTCCTCGTCATCACCTGGTGGGACGCCCCGTACGACGCCGAACTGCCGGAGCTGCCCGAACCGGCGGCCGAGCTGGTCACCCGGCCGGTGCACCGCTGGCGCTTCGAGTCGGTGGGGGTGACCGGGCCGGAGCGGTGAGCGGTACGGCACCGGGGCGGTGAGGGCCACGGGGCCGGAGCCGCCCGCTCCTCGCGGGCCGGTGCCGTTCCCTCCTCGTGGCTCGGGGCCGCCCCTTTCGCCGTGGGCCGGGGCCGCCTCCTCGTCGTACGGCCGCACCCGGTCCCCCGGTCCCCCGTCCCGGCGGGCCGGACGGCGCGGGCGGGGGCCGCCCGCCCGCTCACCGGGCCGGGTGGCCCAGCAGCATCGTGGGGGCGCCCGCGACCCGGGTGAGGAAGACCGTCGCCGCGTTCGGCCCCTGGGGGCGGACCTTGCGGCGCAGCTCCTCCGGCTCCACCGCCGAGCCCCGCTTCTTCACCGTCAGCGTGCCGACCTCCCGCTCCCGGAGCAGCGCCCTGAGCCGCTTCACATGGAACGGCATCCGGTCGGTGATCTCGTAGGCCGTCGCGTAGGGCGTGGGCCGCAGCTCGTCCGCCGTGACGTAGGCGATGGTCGCGTCCAGCAGCCCGCCGCCGACCCGTTCGGCCACGTCGGCCACCAGATGGGCGCGGATGACGGCGCCGTCGGGCTCGTACAGGTAGCGGCCGGGCTCGCGGACCGGCGGGTCGGGCAGGCCGGCGCCGACGAGGGTGCGGGGGCCCGGCAGCAGCGTGGCCCGCACGGTGCCCGGCGCCGTGCCGAACCACAGCACCGCCTCCTTGACGTCACCGCCGTCGGAGATCCACTCGGCCTCGGCGTCCTCGGGCACCACCTCGTGGGGGATGCCGGGCGCGACCTTCAGCGCGGCGGCGACCGGGGCCCGGCGGGCCGCCCCCACCGCCCAGGACAGCGGCGGCGAGTACGCCTCGGGGTCGAAGATCCGCCCGCCCGTCCCGCGGCCGCCGCGCCCGCCGCGCCGCGCCGGGTCCACGAACACCGCGTCGTACCCGGTGGTGTCGACCTCCGTCACGTCCGCCTCGCGCACCTCGACCAGTCCGTCCAGCCCCAGCGCCTCGGCGTTGGCGCGGGCCGCCGCCGCGGTCACCGGGTCGCGGTCCACCGCGAGCACCCGGATGCCCGCGCGGGCCAGCGCGATCGCGTCGCCGCCGATCCCGCAGCACAGGTCGGCCACCGAGGCCACGCCCAGCTCGCGCAGCCGCCCGGCGCGGTGCGCGGCCACGCCGGCCCGGGTCGACTGCTCGACCCCGTCGGGTGTGAAGAACATCCGCCCGGCGTCCTCGGCCCCGAACTTCGCCGCCGCCCGCTGCCGCAGCCGCGCCTGTCCGAGCGCCGCCGACACCAGCTCGGCCGGGTGGGTGCGGCGCAGCCGGGTGGCCACGGCCAGCTCGTGCGCGGGATCGGTGTCGCGGACCTCGTCGAGGAGGGCGCGGCCTTCGGGGGAGCGGAGGGCGTCGAGCTGGTTCACCGGGACATTGTGGGCCAGTCGGTGGACGGTCCGCTCCCGGCGCGGTGTCGGACCGGGTCCGCGGGCCGGGGACTGCGAGCATGCCGCACTATGCACGAAGTCGTACAAACAGATAAAAAGCGGATGCCGGGGAGAGGGCCGTCATGGTCGCTTCGGGCAACCTCCTCCGGGTCCCGGACGCCCCGCGCGCCCCGTCCCCTCGGTGCCGCCCGCGCCCGCCGTGCCGCCCGCGGCGGCCTGGTCCTCGTGGCCGCCGCCGCCCTGGGCGCCGGCTGCGCGCAGGGCGGGGACCCTCCCGGGGTGCGGGGCGCCGCGGGGCAGCAGCCGCTCCAGGCGCCCCCGGCCCGCGCCCTCGACTCCTACGCCGCCAAGCTGCGCGCGGCCCAGGCGGCCAGGGTCGCCGCCGCCCGGCGGTGGAAGCTGGCGGCGGTACCGCTCGCCGCGCCGCCGCCCCCGGCGGAGAAGCCCCGGATCACGGCCCGCGAGGGCTTCGAGGTGGACGGGCAGGAGGACCTGCCGCCGGTCTTCACCACCGTCCCCACCGAGGAGAAGGTCGTCTTCCTCACCATCGACGACGGCGCCGAGAAGGACCCGGCGTTCCTGCGCATGATGAGCGAGCTGAAGGTCCCGTACACCGTCTTCCTCACCGACAAGGAGATCAAGGACGACTACGGCTACTTCACCGGCATGCGGGACACCGGGGTCACCCTCAACAACCACACCCTGACCCACCCGTACCTCCCCGCCCTCTCCTACGCGGAGCAGAGGCGGGAGATCTGCGGGATGCAGGACGTGATCGAGAAGCGGTACGGCACCCGCCCCGCCCTCTTCCGCCCGCCCTACGGCAACTACAACCGCGACACCCTGCGCGCCGCCCGGTCCTGCGGCATCCGGTACGCGCCCATCTGGAACGAGGAGGTCTACGTCGACCACTGGGAGTACCGCGAGTGGGACCAGGACCTGCACCCCGGTGACATCGTCCTCACCCACTTCCGGGGGCGCGGGGACTGGGACGGCACGATGACCGACCTGGCCCGCCGCTTTCTCGACCGGATCACCGCCGAGGGATACGCCGTGGCCCGGCTGGAGGACTACCTGTGACCCGTGCCGGCCGAGCCCCGCGCGCCGGCGCCCGGGACGGCGCCCGGGGGCCGTCCGCCGGGGGCGCGCGGAGGGGCGGCGGGCGCCGGGAAATCCCGCGACGCGCCGCGTCCACTGGCACTCCGCTTGACCGAGTGCTAATCCCGGTCATAGTCTCGGCTCTGGCACTCCCCCCTGGAGAGTGCCAACAAAGCGACGGGCAGGTCCGGCACCCGCGACGACGGATCCACCTGGTCGCCACCTCAGACAGTTAACCCCGTGAGATCTCCGAAGGGGGAGGTCGGATCGTGACGACCACCAGCTCCAAGGTTGCCATCAAGCCGCTCGAGGACCGCATTGTGGTCCAGCCGCTCGACGCCGAGCAGACCACGGCTTCGGGCCTGGTCATTCCGGACACCGCCAAGGAGAAGCCCCAGGAGGGCGTCGTCCTGGCCGTGGGCCCGGGCCGCTTCGAGGACGGCAACCGTCTTCCGCTCGACGTCTCCGTCGGTGACGTCGTGCTCTACAGCAAGTACGGCGGCACCGAGGTGAAGTACAACGGCGAGGAGTACCTCGTCCTCTCGGCCCGCGACGTGCTCGCGATCATCGAGAAGTAGGACGCAGGCCGGGTCCGCCCCGGCACCGCCGACTCACCTCGGCCCCTGCCTCAGCTGCGCCCCTGGCACCCGCGAACGATAAGAAGCCGGGCGTCGGGGGCGCAGTCAGTTTTCCCCGGATTACGGAAGAGGGCTCACGCTCCCATGGCGAAGATCCTGAAGTTCGACGAGGACGCCCGTCGCGCCCTTGAGCGCGGCGTCAACAAGCTCGCCGACACGGTCAAGGTGACCATCGGCCCCAAGGGCCGCAACGTCGTCATCGACAAGAAGTTCGGCGCCCCGACCATCACCAACGACGGCGTCACCATCGCCCGTGAGGTGGAGATCGAGGACCCGTACGAGAACCTCGGCGCCCAGCTCGTCAAGGAGGTCGCGACCAAGACCAACGACGTCGCGGGTGACGGTACGACCACCGCGACCGTGCTGGCCCAGGCGCTGGTCCGCGAGGGTCTGAGGAACGTCGCCGCCGGTGCCTCCCCGGCGCTGCTGAAGAAGGGCATCGACGCGGCCGTCGCCGCCGTGTCCGAGGACCTCCTCGCCACCGCCCGTCCGATCGACGAGAAGTCCGACATCGCCGCCGTGGCCGCGCTGTCCGCCCAGGACCAGCAGGTCGGCGAGCTGATCGCCGAGGCCATGGACAAGGTCGGCAAGGACGGTGTCATCACCGTCGAGGAGTCCAACACCTTCGGCCTGGAGCTGGACTTCACCGAGGGCATGGCCTTCGACAAGGGTTACCTGTCGCCGTACTTCGTGACGGACCAGGAGCGCATGGAAGCCGTCCTGGAGGACCCCTACATCCTCATCAACCAGGGCAAGGTCTCCTCCATCACGGACCTGCTGCCGCTGCTGGAGAAGGTCATCCAGGCCAACTCCTCGAAGCCGCTGCTGATCATCGCCGAGGACGTCGAGGGCGAGGCCCTGTCCACGCTGGTCGTCAACAAGATCCGCGGCACCTTCAACGCCGTCGCGGTGAAGGCCCCCGGCTTCGGCGACCGCCGCAAGGCGATGCTCCAGGACATGGCCGTCCTCACCGGCGCCACCGTCATCTCCGAGGAGGTCGGCCTCAAGCTCGACCAGGTCGGTCTGGACGTGCTGGGCTCCGCCCGCCGCATCACCGTCACCAAGGACGACACCACCATCGTCGACGGTGCCGGCAAGAAGGACGAGGTCCAGGGCCGCGTCGCGCAGATCAAGGCCGAGATCGAGGCCACGGACTCCGACTGGGACCGCGAGAAGCTCCAGGAGCGCCTCGCCAAGCTGGCCGGCGGCGTGTGCGTGATCAAGGTCGGCGCCGCCACCGAGGTGGAGCTGAAGGAGCGCAAGCACCGTCTGGAGGACGCCATCTCCGCGACCCGCGCCGCGGTCGAGGAGGGCATCGTCTCCGGTGGCGGCTCCGCCCTGGTCCACGCCGTCAAGGTGCTGGAGGGCAACCTCGGCAAGACCGGCGACGAGGCCACCGGTGTCTCCGTCGTCCGCCGTGCCGCCGTCGAGCCGCTGCGCTGGATCGCCGAGAACGCCGGCCTGGAGGGCTACGTCATCGTCTCCAAGGTGGCGGAGCTGGAGAAGGGCAGCGGCTACAACGCCGCCACCGGTGAGTACGGCGACCTGGTCAAGGCCGGCGTCATCGACCCGGTGAAGGTCACGCGCTCCGCCCTGGAGAACGCCGCCTCCATCGCCTCCCTCCTGCTGACGACCGAGACCCTGGTCGTCGAGAAGAAGGAAGAGGAAGAGCCGGCCGCCGCGGGCCACGGCCACGCCCACTGAGCACCGCGCCGAACGCCCGACGGTGCCCGGCACCCCCGCTTTCCCGGGGGCGCCGGGCACCGTCGCGTTCCCGGGGGCCGGGCGTCGGGAGCCCCGGGCCCTACGGCGTCCCGCCGCCCGACGGCCGCGTTCCGCCCGCCCGACGGCCCCGGCGCCCGCGCCCGGCCCGCCCGCGTCCCCTCCGGTCGGCGTGCCCCGCGCCCGCCCGGCCGCCGGCACCGGGCCGGTGCGGCCGGTCCGCCCCCGCGCTAGCGCGGCCCGTACTTGCGTCCCGTCACCGAGGACAGCCCGCCCAGCATGCCGCGCGGCACCAGCTTCGTCGCCCCCATCAGCGCCTTGTAGCGGGGGTCCGGGATCGACAGGGACTTGCCGCGGGCCAGGTCCGCCAGCGCGGCCGAGACCAGCTTGTCGGCGTCCAGCCACATCCAGTTCGGGATGCTGTCCGTGCCCATCCCGGCGCGCTCGTGGAACTCCGTGCGCACGAAGCCGGGGCACAGCGCCATCAGCCGCACCCCGCTCCCGGCCAGGTCCCGGGCCGCCCCCTGGGTGAACTGCACGACCCACGCCTTGGACGCGCCGTAGGTGCCGCGCGGGACGAACGCCGCGACCGAGGCCACGTTGACCACGTCGCCCCGGCCCCGCTCCCGCATCGCCTCGGCCGCCGCCGCCGTCAGCCGCAGCACCGCCTCGCAGTGCACCCTCAGCATCCGCAGCTCGTCGGCCATCGGGACGTCGAGGAAACGCCCCTTGTTGCCGAAACCGGCGTTGTTGACCAGCAGGTCGACCGGGTCGCGGCGCTCGCCCAGCCGGGCCGCCACCGCCTCGATCCCCTCGTCCCCGGCGAGGTCCGCCACCAGCACCTCCGCCTCGATGCCGTGCCGGTCGTGCAGCTCCGTCGCCTGCTCCCGGAGCCGCTTGACATCCCGGGCCACCAGCACCAGGTCGTGCCCCTCGGCAGCCAGCCGTCGCGCGAACGCGGCGCCGATGCCCGCCGTCGCTCCCGTAATCAATGCCGTTGTCATGGCGCAAGGTTATGGTCCCGGCCACCCGGGCACGCCCCCGCTCCACCGGGCCTCCGGCCCGTGAAGACCGGGTGAACGCTCCGGCGCACGCCCCCACCTGCCCGGAATCACCGCCGCCACGGACCGCGGCCCGCGCCGCACCGGCCCGCCCGCCACCGGATCGCGCCACCCGGGCCCGTCCCGCGGGGCAAAGCGGCGGAGCGGGGCCCGGCGGATGCCCAAAGCTCCGCTTATCCTTGGTGGTGTGATCGAGGCCCGTCATCTCCGCGTCCTGCGCGCCGTGGCGTCCACCGGCTCCTTCTCCGCCGCGGGACGCGAACTGGGCTGCACCCAGCCCGCCGTCAGCCAGCAGATGAAGGCCCTGGAGACCTCCGTCGGCACCCCCCTCCTGGTGCGCAACGGGCGCGAGATGCGGCTGACCCAGGCCGGCGAGGCCCTGGTGCGGCACGCCTCCGGCATCCTGGCCGGGCTGACCGCCGCCGAGGAGGAGGTCGCCGCCATCGCCGGGCTGCGCGCCGGGCGGGTCCGCCTGGTCTCCTTCCCCAGCGGCAGCTCCACCCTCGTCCCCACCGCCCTCGCCGCCCTGCGCGCCGCGCACCCCGGCACCCGGGTCTTCCTGGAGGAGGCGGAGCCCCCGAGGTCCGTCGCCCTGCTCCGGGAGGGCGACTGCGACCTGGCCCTCGCCTTCCGCTACGAGGGGGCGGCGGGCGCCGAGGAGTGGGACGACCTCGTCGTCCGGCCCCTGCTGGCCGACCGGCTGGTGGCCCTGGTGCCCGAGCACCACCCGCTGGCGGGCGCCGGGTCCGTCGCCATCGGCGAGCTGGCCGGGGAGCCCTGGATCGCGGGCTGCCCGCGCTGCCGGGGCCAGCTCGTCGAGGTCTGCGAGGGGGCCGGCTTCACCCCCCGCATCGACTTCGCCACCGACGACTACCCGGCCGTGGTCGGCCTGGTCGGAGCCGGTCTCGGGGTCGCCGTGCTGCCCCAGCTCGCGGTGGACTCCGTGCGGCCCCGGGGCGCGCGCACCGTCGCGCTGGAGCCGGAGGTGCGGCGGCAGATCGTCGCGCTCACCCTGCCGGACCTGGCGCAGGTGCCGGCGGTGGCGGCGACGCTGGAGCAACTGGGCCGGGCGGCCGGGGGCCTCGTCCAGGCACCCTGACGTCCCGGACCGTCCGCCCGGGGTCGGGCTCCGGTACCGGAGAAACGTTCCTTCAGAGAAGTGCGGCCGGTGGTCCGGTCAATGCGGGTGCGCCGCGGCGTCGCCGCCGCCGTGCGCCGGTGCCGAGGTGGCGACCAGCCGGTGCCGCGCCCGGCCCATCAGCTCCTCGCGCTCGTCCTCGGTCAGTCCGCCCCAGACCCCGTACGGCTCGCGCACGGCCAGCGCGTGCGCCGCGCACTCGGCGCGCACCGGGCATCTCATGCAGACCTCCTTGGCGGAGTTCTCACGGGCGCTGCGCGCCGTGCCCCGCTCCCCCTCCGGATGGAAGAAGAGCGAGCTGTCCACCCCGCGGCACGCTGCCAGGAGCTGCCAGTCCCACAGGTCCGCGTTCGGTCCGGGAAGGCGGGAGAAATCTGCCATTGCGTGACCCCTTGTAGCCGATATGGGTGGATACCGTGCTCGCGACCGTACAACTACGATCTAAGGAGATGAAAATATGACTCATTGCGAATCTAGCCGCAGACACCGCCGAAGAGGAAGAAAAACGGCTGAATGGGGCATGGGTTGTGATGAAAGCGGGTGGGTTGGCCGTGTGCGTCTGCGGCGTATCCGGCCCCTCACGTAGAGTGTCGAAGTCGACGCACAGCCCCGTAACTCTTTCGGGTGACCATCGTTGAGAGTGCGGAGGCGGTTGAAGGAACCACGTGCTCGGGCGGGCGTCCGAGGCGGTCGACCGCACAGGTGACGATTCGTACCAGCCTGGAGGCTCAACGTGACGCGCATTTGCTGCGGAGGACGGCCATGACTTCCGTCCTCGTCTGCGACGACTCCCCGCTTGCCCGAGAGGCGCTGCGCCGCGCGGTCGCGACCGTGCCCGGCGTCGAGCGCGTGACGACGGCCGCCAACGGCGAGGAAGTCCTCCGCCGCTGGGGAGCCGACCGCTCGGACCTGATCCTGATGGACGTGCGCATGCCCGGCCTGGGCGGCGTCGAGACCGTCCGGCGGCTGCTGTCCGCCGACCCCGGCGCGCGCATCATCATGCTCACCGTCGCCGAGGACCTGGACGGCGTGGCCCTCGCGGTCGCCGCCGGTGCCCGCGGCTATCTGCACAAGGACGCCTCGCGCGCCGAGCTGCGCGCCACCGTGACCCAGGCGCTCGCCGACCCGACCTGGCGGCTGGCCCCGCGCCGGCTGCGCTCCGCCGAGATGGGCGCCGCGCCCACGCTCACCGCGCGGGAGATCCAGGTGCTGGAGGGCATGAGCCACGGCCGCTCCAACGCCGAGATCGGCCGCGAGCTGTTCCTCTCCGAGGACACCGTCAAGACCCACGCCCGGCGGCTCTTCAAGAAGCTCGGCGCCTCCGACCGCGCGCACGCGGTCGCGCTCGGCTTCCGCTGGGGCCTCGTCCGTTAGGGAACCCCGTGTGGCGCAGGCCCGACGGGCCCGTCGGGGGAGCGGCCGTCCCCGTTCACCGCGTGGTGGGCGGGGGTGACGGAGCGCTCCGCGGGAGGCCCGCTGCTCGTTTCGCCGCGGATGGCGCATCCTTGAGGTGTGGAGTTCCTCGGGGACGAGTCGGTCGAGCGGAAGGGGAGGGCGCAGGGGATGAGTTCCGGCGCACCTGCTCATAACGCTTCGGTGCACAACAGCGGGCACGAAGCCACGGATCTGACGGTCGCAAGGCACCATGGGCCGATGCGTGACGACGAGGCGGCCCCCGACCAGGGGACGGTCGGCGGGCTCGTGCATCGTGCCGTCGACGGGGACGAGCAGGCCACGCACGACCTGCTCGCCCACGTCCATCCCCTGGCGCTGCGCTACTGCCGCACGCGGCTGTCCCGGCTGCCCGGTGACGCCCGGCACTTCGTCGAGGACCTCGCCCAGGAGGTCTGCGTCGCGGTGCTGCTCGCGCTGCCCCGCTACAAGGACACCGGGCGCCCCTTCGAGGCGTTCGTCTTCGCCATCGCCGCGCACAAGGTCGCCGACCTCCAGCGCGCCGCGATGCGCCACGGCTCGACGGCCATCCCCTCCGACGAGATGCCGGAGCGCCCCGACGACTCCCTCGGCCCCGAGGAGCGCGCGCTGCTCAACAGCGACGCGGCCTGGGCCAAGAAGCTGCTGGCCAATCTGCCGGAGAACCAGCGCGAGCTGCTGCTGCTGCGGATCGCCGTGGGGCTCACCGCCGAGGAGACCGGCCAGATGCTGGGCATGTCACCGGGCGCCGTCCGGGTCGCCCAGCACCGCGCGCTGAGCAGACTGCGCGCCCTGGCCGAGCAGTAGCCACCCGGTGCGCGGGGCCCCGGCGGCCCCGTGCGAAGCTACGAGGGCCGGAGCGGACCTTGATCGTGGAATGAGACACGTCCTGTTCCCGTTAGCATGGACATCCGCACCGATCAAGGCCATTTGGGGAAGGTGTCATGACTGCCAACGTCGACGGAGTGCCCGAGAAATTCGCGACACTCGGGCTGACCTACGACGACGTGCTGCTGCTGCCGGGCGCCTCCGCGGTGCTCCCGAACGCGGTCGACACCTCGTCCCGGGTCTCCCGCAACGTACGGGTCAACATTCCGCTGCTCTCGGCGGCGATGGACAAGGTGACCGAGTCGCGCATGGCGATCGCCATGGCCCGCCAGGGCGGCGTCGGCGTGCTCCACCGCAACCTGTCCATCGAGGACCAGGCCAACCAGGTCGACCTGGTCAAGCGCTCCGAGTCGGGGATGGTGGCCAACCCCATCACCATCCACCCGGACGCCACCCTCGCCGAGGCCGACGCCCTGTGCGCCAAGTTCCGCATCAGCGGTGTCCCGGTCACCGACGCCGCCGGCAGGCTCGTCGGCATCGTCACCAACCGCGACATGGCCTTCGAGACCGACCGCTCCCGCCGGGTGCGCGAGGTCATGACGCCGATGCCGCTGGTCACCGGCAAGGTCGGCATCTCCGGCGTGGACGCCATCGGGCTGCTGCGCCGCCACAAGATCGAGAAGCTTCCGCTCGTCGACGACCAGGGCCTCCTCAAGGGCCTCATCACGGTCAAGGACTTCGTGAAGGCCGAGCAGTACCCGCACGCGGCGAAGGACGCGGAGGGCCGGCTCATCGTCGGCGCCGCCGTGGGCGCCAGCCCCGAGGCGCTGGACCGCGCCCAGGCCCTGACCGAGGCCGGGGTCGACTTCCTGGTCGTCGACACCTCGCACGGCCACAACAGCAACGCCCTCGACTGGATGGCGAAGATCAAGTCGAGCGTCGGCATCGACGTGATCGGCGGCAACGTCGCCACCCGCGACGGCGCCCAGGCGCTGATCGACGCCGGTGTCGACGGCATCAAGGTGGGCGTGGGCCCCGGCTCCATCTGCACCACCCGCGTGGTCGCCGGCATCGGCGTGCCGCAGGTCACGGCGATCTACGAGGCGTCCCTGGCCGCCCGGGCGGCCGGGGTGCCGCTGATCGGCGACGGCGGGCTCCAGTACTCCGGCGACATCGGCAAGGCGCTGGCCGCCGGCGCCGACACGGTGATGCTGGGCAGCCTGCTCGCGGGCTGCGAGGAGTCGCCCGGCGAGCTCCAGTTCATCAACGGCAAGCAGTTCAAGTCGTACCGCGGCATGGGCTCGCTGGGCGCCATGCAGTCCCGCGGCCAGGGCCGGTCCTACTCCAAGGACCGCTACTTCCAGGCCGAGGTCGCCTCCGACGACAAGCTCGTGCCCGAGGGCATCGAGGGCCAGGTGCCCTACCGGGGCCCGCTCGCCAACGTGCTGCACCAGCTCGTCGGCGGTCTGCGGCAGACCATGGGCTACGTGGGCGCCGCCACCATCGAGGAGATGGAGTCCAAGGGCCGGTTCGTGCGGATCACCTCCGCCGGGCTCAAGGAGAGCCACCCGCACGACATCCAGATGACCGTCGAGGCGCCGAACTACAGCCGTTAGCAGCCGCAGCGCTCCGGCGAGGGCGGCCCCGGGACCATCCGGGGCCGCCCTCGCCGTGTCCGTCGGGGATACTGGAAGACGCTGAACGCTTCAGGGAAAGGCCACAGACGTGACTGAGATCGAGATCGGGCGCGGCAAGCGCGGCCGGCGGGCGTACGCCTTCGACGACATCGCCGTCGTCCCCAGCCGCCGGACCCGGGACCCGAAGGAGGTCTCGATCGCCTGGCAGATCGACGCCTACCGCTTCGAGCTGCCCTTCCTGGCCGCCCCCATGGACTCGGTCGTCTCGCCGGCCACCGCCATCCGCATCGGCGAGCTGGGCGGTCTCGGCGTGCTGAACCTGGAAGGGCTCTGGACCCGCTACGAGGACCCGCGGCCGCTGCTCGACGAGGTGGCGGAGCTGGACGCCGCCGCCGCCAACCGGCGCCTCCAGGAGATCTACTCCGCCCCGATCAAGGAGGAGCTGATCGGCCTGCGCATCAAGGAGGTGCGCGACTCGGGCGTGGTCACCGCCGCCGCGCTCTCCCCGCAGCGCACCGCCCAGTTCTCCAAGGCCGTCGTCGACGCGGGCGTGGACATCTTCGTCATCCGCGGCACCACCGTCTCCGCCGAGCACGTCTCCGGCTCGCACGAGCCGCTGAACCTGAAGCAGTTCATCTACGAACTCGACGTGCCCGTCATCGTCGGCGGCTGCGCCACCTACACCGCCGCCCTGCACCTGATGCGCACCGGCGCGGCGGGCGTCCTGGTCGGCTTCGGCGGCGGCGCCGCGCACACCACGCGCAGCGTGCTCGGCATCCAGGTGCCGATGGCCACCGCCGTGGCGGACGTGGCCGCCGCGCGCCGCGACTACATGGACGAGTCCGGCGGCCGGTACGTGCACGTCATCGCGGACGGCGGCGTCGGCCGCTCCGGCGACCTGGCCAAGGCGATCGCCTGCGGCGCCGACTCGGTGATGATGGGCTCCCCGCTGGCCCGCGCCACCGACGCGCCCGGCCGGGGGCACCACTGGGGCATGGAGGCCGTCAACGAGGAACTGCCCCGCGGCCAGAAGGTCGACCTCGGGACGGTCGGCACGGTCGAGGAGATCCTCACCGGCCCGTCCCACACCCCCGACGGCTCGATGAACTTCTTCGGCGCCCTGCGCCGCGCCATGGCCACCACCGGCTACAGCGAGCTGAAGGAGTTCCAGCGCGTCGAGGTCACGGTCGCGGACTCGCAGCCGCGCCGCTGAACCCGGGCCCGAGGGCCGGCCGCCCCGCCCGGGGAGGCCGGCCCTCCGCCGTGGGCGGGGCCGTCCGGCGGCCGGGAGCGCGCGCCCCGCTCACAGGCGGTGCGCCGCCCCGGTCGGGGTCGCGCCCCGGGTGTCCAGCAGGAGCTGCGCCTTCACGGAGAGTCCCTGGAGGTCGTACGTGCGGTGCTGCTGGAGCAGGATCGTGAGGTCGGCGTCGGCGGCGGCCTCGTAGAGGGAGTCGGCGCGGGGGACCGGGCGCCGGGCGACGCTCCAGTTCGGGACGTGCGGGTCGTGGTAGCTGACGGTGGCGCCGAGGCCCGTCAGCAGGGTGGCGATCTCCTCGGCGGGGGCGGCCTGCCGGTCGGCCAGGTCGGCCTTGTAGGTGACGCCGAGGAGCAGGACGCGGGCGCCGCGCGCGGACTTGCCGTGCTCGTTGAGGAGGGCGGCGGCGCGCCGGACGACGTAGCCGGGCATCCGGCGGTTCACCTGCTGGGCCAGTTCCACCATGCGCAGGCCGCGCGGGGCGTGGCCGGTGAGGTCCTGGGGGACCGAGTGGCCGCCGACGCCGGGGCCGGGGCGGAAGGCCTGGAAGCCGAACGGCTTGGTCTCCGCGCAGCGGATCACGTCCCACAGGTCGATGCCCAGATCGTGGCAGAGGACGGCCATCTCGTTGACGAGCGCGATGTTGACGTGCCGGAAATTGGTCTCCAGGAGGTGCACCGTCTCCGCCTCGCGCAGGCCGCGCGCCCGCACCACCTTGTCGGTGATCCGGCCGTAGAAGGCGGCGGCCGACTCGGTGCAGGCGGGGGTGAGCCCGCCGATGACCTTGGGGGTGTGGGCGGGGACGGCGTCGCGGTTGCCGGGGTCCACCCGGCTGGGGGAGTGGGCGAGGTGGAAGTCGCGCCCGGCGCGCAGTCCGGAGCCCTCCTCCAGGAGGGGCCGCAGGAACTCCTCCGTGGTGCCCGGCCGCACCGGCGACTCCAGGATCACCGTGGTGTGCGGGCGCAGGTGCGCGGCCAGGGTGCGGGCCGCGGCCCCGACCTGGGCGAGGTCGGGGGTGCCGTCCGGTCCGGGCGGGGTGGGGGCGCAGATGACGGCGGTGCGCACCCGACCCAGTTCGGCCGGCCCGGCCGCCGTCCGGAAGCCCCCCGAGAGCATCCGGCGCAGTTCGGCGGGGCTCAGCGGTCCGGCCTCGGGGCCGGTGCGGTAGCCGAGGGTGGGGATGCCGGCGGTCACGGCGGCCTGGGCCAGGGGCAGGCCGTAGGGACCGAGTCCGATGACGGCGAGATCTGCGGGCATGGCGTGGGCCGTCCTTCCCAATAACCGAAGCGGGACAGGTGCGCAAGCCCGGTGGACAGAATGGGCGGGCACACGGTCAGACTAGGAGTAAATATGACCGATTTGTGGGATTGGTCGGCCGAATCCCGTTGAGTGTTGTCCCCGCTCACCCGCCCCGCCCCGGAGTTGTCCACAGGCTGGGGGCACGTGGTGGCTGAACCCGGACGGGACGGTCAGACTTTGCGCAGAGGGGTACGGGACACCAGCGGGCTCGCCCGACGGGTGTGCCGATACCACGGACAGCGGGAGGCAGCAGTGAGGACAGCGACCCTGGGCCCGGCGCAGCGCGCCGAGGCGCTCGCGGCCATGGCCGAGCGCGAGCTGGATGTGCTGGTGGTGGGCGGCGGAGTGGTCGGCGCCGGCACCGCGCTCGACGCGGTGACCCGCGGCCTGTCCACCGCGCTGGTGGAGGCCCGGGACTGGGCCTCGGGCACCTCCAGCAGATCCAGCAAGCTGGTCCACGGCGGGCTGCGCTATCTGGAGATGCTCGACTTCGCGCTGGTCCGCGAGGCGCTGAAGGAGCGCGGGCTGCTGCTGGAGCGCCTGGCCCCGCACCTGGTCAAGCCCGTGCCGTTCCTCTACCCGCTCCAGCACAAGGGCTGGGAGCGGCTCTACGCCGGATCGGGCGTCGCCCTGTACGACGCCATGTCCATGGCCCGGGGCCACGGCCGCGGTCTCCCCCTGCACCGCCACCTGAGCCGCCGTCACGCCCTGCGGGTGGCGCCCGCCCTGAAGAAGGACGCCCTCGTCGGCGCCCTCCAGTACTACGACGCCCAGATGGACGACGCCCGCTTCGTCACCACCCTGGTGCGCACCGCCGCCTCGTACGGCGCCCCGGTCGCCAACCGGGCCCGGGTGACCGGCTTCCTGCGCGAGGGCGAGCGGGTGGTCGGGGCGCGGGTGCAGGACGTCGAGAGCGGCGGCGAGTACGAGATCCGCGCCCGCCAGATCGTCAACGCGACCGGGGTGTGGACCGACGACACCCAGTCGATGGTGGGCGAGCGCGGCCAGTTCCACGTCCGCGCCTCCAAGGGCATCCACCTGGTCGTCCCCAAGGACCGCATCCACTCCAGCACCGGGCTGATCCTGCGCACCGAGAAGTCCGTCCTGTTCGTCATCCCCTGGGGACGGCACTGGATCATCGGCACCACCGACACCGACTGGGACCTCGACAAGGCGCACCCCGCCGCCTCCAGCGCCGACATCGACTACCTGCTGGAGCACGTCAACTCGGTGCTCGCCGTACCCCTCACCCGGGACGACGTCGAGGGGGTCTACGCCGGGCTGCGCCCGCTGCTGGCCGGGGAGTCGGACGCCACCAGCAAGCTGTCCCGGGAGCACACCGTCGCCCACCCGGTGCCCGGCCTGGTCGTGGTGGCGGGCGGCAAGTACACGACGTACCGGGTGATGGCGAAGGACGCGGTGGACGAGGTGGTGCACGGCATGGACCTCCGGGTCGCCGACTGCGTCACCGAGGAGGTGCCGCTGCTCGGCGCCGAGGGCTACCGGGCGCTGTGGAACGCGCGGGCCAGGATCGCCGCCCGCACCGGGCTGCACGTGGTGCGGGTGGAGCACCTGCTCAACCGGTACGGCACGCTGACCGAGGAGCTGCTCCAGCTCATCGCCGCCGACCCCGCCCTGGGCGAGCCGCTGCACGCCGCGGACGACTACCTGCGCGCCGAGATCGTCTACGCCGCCTCGCACGAGGGCGCCCGCCATCTGGACGACGTGCTGACCCGGCGCACCCGCATCTCCATCGAGACCTTCGACCGGGGCACCCGCAGCGCCCGGGAGGCCGCCGAGCTGATGGCGCCGGTCCTGGGCTGGGACCGGGACCGGGTCGAACGGGAGGTCGGGCACTACGAGAAGCGGGTCCAGGCGGAGCGGGAGTCGCAGCGCCAGCCCGACGACCTGTCGGCGGACGCGGCCCGGCTGGGGGCGCCGGACATCGTGCCCCACTGAGCCGAGCCCCGGCCCTGCCCCCGGCTTCGGCCTGGGCTCCGGCTCCGGCTCCGGCTCAGGTCCTGACGTCGGCTCCGGTCCTGACACCGGCTCCGGTCTGGGCTCCGGTCCTGGCCTGGGCTCCGGCCCCGGCTCCGGTCCTGACGTCGGCTCTGCCGAGCCCCCGGCATCGCCCCGACCTCGGCCGGGTGCCGGGGGCCGGCTCCGGCCTCGGCTCCGGTCCTGGCCTCGGCTCCGGCCCGGACTCGGGCTCCGGTCCTGACCCGACCCGACCCGACCCGGCATCGGTTCGGTCCCGGCTCCGGGCCGGGTCCTGACGTCGGCTCCGTTCCGGGCTCCGGCCCGGCCCGGCACCGCTCCGACCTCGGCCGGTGTCCGGGAGCCCGGCCCGGGAGCGCGGCCGGTGTCCCCGGCCCTTCCGCCGGGGATCCCGGGACCCCGGCGGACGGCCCCGCGGCGCGGCCCGGCCGGTCCGAACGGGACCGTTCGGTACCGCCGTTCGGGTCGGAGAGCGGGGCCGTCGGCGGCCGAAAGCGCAGGTGGGAGCCGTGCGGGAGGGGGCGGCGGGAGACCGTGCGGGGCGCCGCCGGAGCGCGGGTGACAGAGGGTCACGCCCCCTGACGGCCGCCGCGCGCCCGGTCGCCACGGGGGGACCCTGCGGCATGGAGCACTTGCCGCGTGAGGGACAATGAAGGCTCTGTCAGGGCGGGTTGCATGAGGGGACGCATGTCGGAGGCGGAGCGCGCGGGCACACCCCGTACGGACAAGGACGCACGTCTCCTCGCCGGGCGGTACCGGCTGGGGGACGTGCTCGGCCGCGGCGGCATGGGGACGGTGTGGCGTGCCGCCGACGAGACCCTCGGACGCACGGTCGCCGTCAAGGAGTTGCGGTTCCCCGGCAGCATCGACGAGGACGAGAAGCGCCGCCTGATCACGCGCACCCTGCGCGAGGCCAAGGCCATCGCGCGGATCCGCAACACCAGCGCCGTGACCGTCTTCGACGTCGTCGAGGAGGACGACCGGCCCTGGATCGTGATGGAGCTCGTCGAGGGCAAGTCCCTCGCCGAGGTCATCCGCGACGACGGCCTGCTGGAGCCGCGCCGCGCGGCCGAGGTCGGCCTCGCCATCCTCGACGTGCTGCGCTCCGCGCACCGCGAGGGCATCCTGCACCGTGACGTGAAGCCCTCCAACGTGCTGATCGCGGACGACGGCCGGGTCGTGCTGACCGACTTCGGCATCGCCCAGGTGGAGGGCGACCCGTCCATCACCTCCACCGGCATGCTCGTCGGCGCCCCCTCCTACATCTCGCCCGAGCGGGCCCGCGGCCACAAGCCGGGCCCCGCGGCCGACCTCTGGTCGCTCGGCGGCCTGCTGTACGCGGCGGTGGAGGGCGTCCCGCCCTACGACAAGGGCTCGGCCATCGCCACGCTCACCGCCGTGATGACGGAGTCCCTGGAGGAGCCGAGGAACGCGGGCCCGCTGCGGGACGTCATCCACGGGCTGCTCACCAAGGACCCCGCCCAGCGCCTCGACGACGCGGGCGCCCGCGCGCTGCTCACCCGGGTCGTCCGGGACGCGGACCGCGCCGACGCGGCGGAGACGGCCGGCACTACCAGGGTCGTGCCGCTGCCCGCCCAGCAGGGCCGGCAGCGGCCGTCCCGGTCGGCGCGCAGGGCCGCCGTGGGAGCGGGTGCCGCGGCTCCGGCCGCCGGCCGCGCCGCCCCCGCCGTGCCCGGCGCCCCGCCGCCCCCGATGCCGGGCGGCCCCCCCGGGGCCCCCGCCCCGGGAGGCGGCGCGCCGAACGGCGCCACCGGCGGGCGGAGCGCGGGCTGGCCCGTGATGGCGCCGCCCGACCTGCCGGCCCGGCCCGCGCCCAGGGCGCCGCTCACCGACGTGGTGCCGCGCCGCACCCTGGTGATCATCGCCGTGGTCGTGGCGCTGGCCGTCCTCGGCACCGTCCTGGCGCTCACGCTCGGCGGCGGGGACGACGACAAGGACGCCCGCGCCGCCGCCGACCGCACCGCCACCGGCGCGAGCACCACCGCCGGGCGCGGCGGTCCCGGTGACACCCGGACCGACGGCAGCGCCTCCGGCCCGGCCGAGGAGGGCGCGAAGGACGGCGCCGCCGCGGACCGGGGCGACACGGCGGGCGGCGACGGGGCCGACTCCGACGACGGCGGCGCCGGCGCGGCCGCCACCCACCGGGGCACCCAGGGCTACTCCATCGGCCTGCCCGAGGGCTGGTCGTTCGGCACCAAGGGCACCGCCGGGGACCGGTTCACCGGGCCGAAGGGCCAGAAGCTGCTGATCGCCTGGACCGCCACGCCCAAGGACGACCCGGTCGCGGACTGGCAGAACCAGGAGCGCTACATGGTCCGCGCCCAGTACGAGCGGATCCGCATCGAGAAGGTGGAGTACCGGGGCTGGAACGCGGCGGACTGGGAGTTCACCTACACGGAGGACGGCACCGGGTACCGCACCGTTGACCGCGGATTCGTCGTGAACGACCACCAGGGCTACGCGCTCATGTACACCGCCAGGGCCGCCGACTGGGACGGTGACCTGCGGCGGGACACCTGGCGCACCCTCAGCGAGAGTTTCCGGTCCGCCTCCTGAGCGTGGACGCCCGGGGTTTGGGACGCCCCAGATATGGCATCCCCTCATTGCGGGTTGCCTCCGGCACGTATCGTGAATGCATGCGAACCGCACGCAGCCGGAACGGGCCGCGCGGCGAACGGAATTGACCGACGGGCGGCTGCCGGGGGTGGGTGACGTGGACGACTATGCGGGACGGGTGCTCGCGGGCCGCTACCGCCTGCCGCTGCCCCCCTCCGACGAGTACGAACTCGCCGAGACCCGGGCCTTCGACACCTACAGCGGCCAGGAGGTCCTGGTGCGCCAGGTGCCGCTGCCCGAGGTCGTCGACGCCGAGGTGGTCGAAGCGGAGGGGCCGTCCGGCGGCCTCGCCGCGCGGGACGACGGGCCCCGGGGGTCCGCGCGCCGGACACCCGAGCCGTACGCGGGGGCCGGGCCGTCGGCCGACCCGGTGGTGCGGCGGGCCATGGACGCCGCGCAGGCCGCCGCCGCGGTGCCCGACCATCCCCGGCTCGACCAGGTCTTCGACGTGTTCCCCGAGAGCGGCTCGCTGTGGATCGTCAGCGAACTGGTCGCCGCCCGGCCGCTGGCCGCCCTGCTCGCCGAGGAGCCGCTGTCGCCCTACCGGGCGGCGGAGGTCGCCGCCGACGTGCTGATGGCGCTGCGCGTGCTGCACGGCTACGGATGGGTCCACCGCAACATCACCGCCCGCACGGTGCTGGTCTGCGACGACGGCCGGGTCGTGCTCACCGGTCTGGCCGTCGGCGCCGCCGAGGAGGCCCTGTGCGGCTACGACCCGGCCCCACCCCGCGAGGACGACGGGGACGAGGGAGCGGCGGACCACGGGGAGCCCCACGGCGGGGAGCCGTACGGACCGGACCACGGGTCGCCGTACGAGCCGGACCACGGGTCGCCGTACGAGCCGGACCCCGGGGAGGACCCGTACGGGACCGGCGAGGTCGACGGCCCCCAGGGCACGGAC
Source organism: Streptomyces sp. NPDC107521 (assembly GCF_055598485.1). Taxonomy (NCBI): domain Bacteria; kingdom Bacillati; phylum Actinomycetota; class Actinomycetes; order Kitasatosporales; family Streptomycetaceae; genus Streptomyces; species Streptomyces sp. NPDC107521. The sequence goes on along the minus strand of NZ_JBVKAT010000006.1, from coordinate 280,236 downwards.
CACAACGCCGACCCCTACGGTGAGGACCCCTACGGAGCGGCCCCCTACGGGGAGGGCCGCGGCGCGGACCCGTACGGCCGGGCGGGCGGCGCTCCCGCCGGGTTCCCGCAGGGGCCGGAGCCCGTCCCGGGCCCCCGTGCGGTCGGGCCCGGCGCCGGCGCGGACCCCGAGGCCGCCCGGCGGGCCGCCATCCGGGCCAGGGAGGAGGGGCTGCCCGCGTTCGGCCAGGGCGGCCCCGCCGGGCTGCCCCCCGCGGCCTCCGACCCCGTCGCCGACATCAGGGCCGCGCGGGCCGGGGCCATCGCCGCCTACCGCGAGGGCGCCCGCGCCGCCGCCCGGGTCCAGGAGGCGCGGGACGGCCGTGCCGCCCTGCCCGGCGGCTCGCTGCCCGACGGCTTCCGGGCCCGCCCCGCCCTCGACGGCGCCCCGGACCACCCCTACGGGGACCGTCCGGCCGCCGTGTCCGGCCACCCGGCCCCGGCGGGGCCCGGCGGTCCCGCCGCACCGGACGCCCCCGGCGGGCCGGACACCCGGGAGACCGCGCCGCTGGGCCGGATAGCCGACCCCTACGGGGTGCGCTCCGCCTCCTGGCACGGCGCCACGCCGCGCACCCCCGACCCCGCCGGGCCCGGCGGTCCCCCGGCCGTCGCCGGCCCGCCCTCCGCCGGGGTCCCCGCGGTGGCCTCCTCCGGCGTTTCCTCCGCCCCGGCGGCCCCCGCCGCGGCCGGCGGCTGGGACGGCCCCGAGGCCCGCGTCCCCGCCCCCCGGGGCCCCGCCACCGCGCTCGCCGCCGAGCGGGCCCGGCAGGCGCGGATGGCCGTGGTGGGCCCGGTCACCGAGCGGTGGGCGCCCGAACAGGCCGGGCCGGTGCACGAGAACTGGCAGCTCGCCGCGCCCATCGGCCCCGCCACCGACCTCTGGGCGCTCGGCGCCCTGCTCTTCCGCGCCGTCCAGGGGCACGCGCCCTACCCGGAGGACTCGACGGCCGAGCTGGTGCAGATCGTCTGCTCCGAGCCGCCCGCCTTCGCGGAGGAGTGCGGCCCGCTGCGCCCCGTCGTGGAGTCGCTGCTGCGTCAGGACCCCACCGAGCGGATCGACTTCGAGGAGCTGAACGGCTGGCTGCGCTCCCTGGTGCGCTCCGCGCCCGAGCCGGACGCCGGGCTGTACGTCGTCCCGGCCCCGCCGGCCGACACCGCCCGGCTGCCCGTCGTGCGGCGCCGGGGCGAGCTGGTGCGCAGACGGCGCGGCGGCGGACAGCTCGCCCGGCAGGCGCGGCACAAGCGGGGCCGGGAGGAGGAGCGGTCACCGCGCAACCTCGGCCGGACGCTGCTGCTGGTGATCCTGCTCGCCCTGGCCGGGGCGGTCGCGTACGCCATGTTCTTCATGCCGCGGAACGAGGTGGAGGGACCCGGCCGGGCGGGCGCCGCCCCGGCGGAGAGCCGGGCCCCGGCCGAGCCGCCCGCGCGCTCCCCGCAGGCCAGCGGCGACCCCCGCCCCGAGGAGACCTCCTCCGGCAGCGAACCGGACTCCGCCGGGACGGCCGCGGGCTCCGCCGAGACCCAGACCACCGGCCCCGGCGCGGCCGACGGCTTCACCCTGCGCACCGACCCCGAGGGCTTCCGCGTCGCCGTGGCCCGGGGCTGGACCCGGATCCCCCGCAACAGCAGCGGCCAGGTCGTCTACCACAAGGGCGACTTCGAGCTGGTCGTCGTGCCCGGCCGGGACGGCACCGGCGAGTACGGCGAGGACCCCATGGTCTACCAGCGCGAGGGCGAGCGGGAGTTGGCCCCGTACCGGTCCTCCACCTGGGCCACCTCCAGCGGGCTGAGGACCATCGAGGTCGGCGGACGCTCCATGGCCGAGGGCGAGTTCACCTGGACCGGCTCGCGGGGCGGCGAGCTGTACGTGCGCAACGTGGCCATCCTGATCGACGGCCGCTACCACGTGGTGCAGGTCCGCGGCCCGGTGACCCGGCGGGACGAGGTCACCCGGCTCTACGAACAGGCCTCCGGCACGTACCGGTACACGCGCTGACCGCCGACCTGCCACGATGGTTGTGCGCCGGAGCGCAAAGCGACAACTCTCACACCGGGGCCGCCCCGCCGCCCCAACCGTTCCCCGAACGGGGGCCGGTGCCTAGTCTGGCCCCTGACAACAGCATTGCGGGGCAACGTGAATCAGATGCAGGGCCGGGTCGTCGCGGGCCGCTACCGGCTCGACCACGCCATCGGCAGCGGCGGCATGGGCCGGGTGTGGCGCGCCCACGACGAGGTGCTGCACCGGGCCGTGGCCATCAAGGAGTTGACGGCCGCCCTCTACGTCTCCGACGGCGACCGGACCGTTCTGCTGGCGCGCACCCGGGGCGAGGCCCGGGCGGCGGCGCGGATCAACCACTCGGCCGTCGTCACCGTGCACGACGTGTTCGAGCACGACGGCCGTCCCTGGATCGTGATGGAACTGGTCGAGGGCCGCTCGCTGGCCGACGCGGTCCGCGACGAGGAGCGCGTCGTGCCCACCGAGGCGGCCCGCGTCGGGCTCTGGGTGCTGCGGGCCCTGCGCGCCGCCCACACCGCCGGGGTGCTGCACCGCGACGTCAAGCCCGGCAACGTGCTGCTCGCCGACGACGGCCGGGTCCTGCTCACCGACTTCGGCATCGCGCAGATCGAGGGCGACTCCACCATCACCCGCACCGGCGAGGTCGTCGGCTCCGTCGACTACCTGGCCCCCGAGCGGGTGCGCGGCCACGACCCGGGTCCCGCCTCCGACCTGTGGGCACTCGGGGCGACGCTGTACACCGCGGTGGAGGGCAGGTCGCCGTTCCGGCGCACCTCGCCGCTGTCCACCATGCAGGCGGTCGTGGAGGAGGAGGCCGCCGAGCCGCTCCACGCCGGTCCGCTCGCCCCCGTCATCAGCGCCCTGCTGGCCAAGGACCCCGCCCAGCGGCCCGACGCGACCGAGGCCGAGCAGATGCTCGCGGAGGCGGCGGAGGGGCGGCGGCCGAACGCGGCGCAGGCGTACGTGGCGACGCGCTACTCGGGGCACGTGGCCGACGGCGCGGGCGGGCCCACCGTTCACCGGGCCGGACACCCCGCCGGACCCGGCCACCCGGCCGCCCACCCCGGCGGGCCCACCGGTCATCCGGCCGGGCACCCCGGCGGGCCCACCGGTCATCCGGCCGCCCACCCCGGCGGGCCTCCGGCCGGGTACGCGGGCGCCTTCCCGGCCGTCGGGTCCGGCGGGTTCCCCGCCGGGCCGGTGGTTCCTCCGGGCGCCGACGGACCCGCCGGGGCGGGCCCCTCGGCGACCCGCCCCACCGCGCTCGTGCCGCCGCCGGGCCCCGCCACGTCCGTGCGCTCCCGGGGGCGGCGGCTGCGCACCCTCGCCCTGGCCGTCGCCGTCGTCGTGCTGCTCGCGGGCGCCGCCGCCGTGGTGTGGCGGGAACGGGACGGCGCCGGGACCCGGCGGGCCGACGGCCCCTCCCCGTCCGCCCCCGCCGGTGCCACCGCCCCCGACGGCCCCACCACCCCCGCCGGTTCCCCGGCCCCCGCCGGCCCCTCGGCCCCGGCCGCCACCGCCGACGGCGGCACGGTGCCCGCCGGGTGGGTCCGCCACGACGACCCGCTGGGTTTCGGCCTCTCGCTGCCCGAGGGCTGGGAGCGCCGGGCGTTCGACGACCAGGGCGATCTCCGGCAGATCGACTACAGCCCCGACGGCGGCGAGCACTTCCTGCGGATAGCCGTCGACACCTCGCCCGACTTCAACGACCCGCACGCCCACCAGCTCGACCTCGAACAGCAGCTCCAGCGCCTCGTGGACTACCGGCGGCTGGACCTGGAGCGCACCTCCTACCGCGACCGCGACAGCTCCCGCTGGGAGTACGCGTGGACCGCGCTCGCGAAGGACACGGCCTTCCCCGGGCCCCGGCGCGCCATCGAGGAGATGTACATGTCCCGGGACGGCGTCGAGTACGCCCTGTACCTGTCGGCGCCCGCCGAGGACTGGGCGGAGGCGCGCGAGCAGTTCCGCACGGTGCTGCAGAGCTGGCAGGAGGGGCGGCCCGCCTGAGCGCCGGGGGCCTCGGCTCCCGTCCGGCCGGGGCGTCCGTGAGGTGGCCGCGTGCGGTTGCCGCGTGCGCGTCGCACCGCGCGGCCCCGGGCTCTCGCCCGCCACCGCGCCGCCCTCGCCGCGCCACCGCGCCGCTCCAGTCCCGGCCGCGCGCCGCCCGCGCCCGCCCGGGTGCGGCCCGGGCAGCCGGTGCCCGCCCCGGCCGGTCCGGCGGGAACCGCCGTCCCCCGCTCCACCGCCCCCGGGCCCGTCGCACTGATGTGCCCGTCGTCCCGTCAGATGCGCCGCACCGCCGGGCCCGTCGCCCGCCGCCCCGCCCGGGACCCGCCCGGTACGGCCCCGCGCCGGGCGCCTTCCGGCGGCCCCGGACCCCGGGCCGTGATGCGAACAACCCCCGTCGGTTGTCGGCCACCCCTGGCATGGCCTTCCGGAGACGGAGCGCCAGGTGGGGCATCATGGGACACATGGTGACCGAGGGGTCCGACGGGCTTGTCATCGCGGGCCGTTACCGGCTCCGGGAGAGGCTCGGCCGCGGCGGAATGGGCATCGTGTGGCGGGCCACCGACCAACTGCTCGTCCGGCAGGTCGCCGTCAAGGCCCTGCCCCTGGACGACACCCTCTCCGCGGCCGAGGCGAGACGGCGCCGCGAACGCACCCTGCGCGAGGCACGGGCCGTGGCACGGCTCAGCCATCCGCACGTCATCGTCGTGCACGACGTGGTCGAGGACGACGAACGCCCGTACATGGTCATGGAACTCATCGACGGCGGCTCCCTCGCCGACCGCGTCCTCAGCCGGGGCCCGGTCGACGCCCCCGAGGCCGCCCGCATCGGCATCGCCCTGCTCGGCGCCCTGCGCACCGCGCACGCCGCCGGCATCCTGCACCGGGACGTGAAGCCGTCCAACGTCCTGGTCGCCGACGACGGCCGGGTGGTGCTCACCGACTTCGGCGTCGCCCAGGTCGCGGGCTCCACCACGCTCACCGAGAGCGGCTCCTTCGTCGGCTCGCCCGAGTACACCGCCCCGGAGCGGATGTCGGGCGCCGGCACCGGGCCCGCCTCCGACCTGTGGTCGGTGGGCGTGCTGCTCTGCGCGGTGCTGAGCGGCACCTCGCCGTTCCACCGCGACTCGCTGGGCGGGGTGCTGCACGCCGTCGTCTCGGAGGAGATCCGCCCGCCCGCCCAGGTCGCGCCGATCCTGCCCGTCGTCCGGGGGCTGCTGGAGCGGGACCCCGGGCTGCGGCTCGACGCCGAGGAGGCCGAGCGGCTGCTGAGGGCCTTCCTCGACACCGGCCGCACCCCCGAGCGGGACGGGGTCCGGCGCGGCCGGTACTCCCGCCGGGGTCTGCTGACGGCGGTGCTGCTGCTGGTCGGCGCGGCCGGGGCCGGCCTCTCCGCGGCGGCGCTGCTCGCGGACGGGGACGGCGGCGGGGGCGGCGCCCCGGTCCGCTCGGCCCCCGCGACACCGCCCCCCGCGGGACCGTCGGCGTCGTCGGCGTCGGCCGCGTCGCCGGGGACGACCGGGACGCCGGGAACGGTCGGGACCGCCGCCACGGAGTCCGCCGGAGCGTCCGTCCCCGGTTCGGCCTCCGGTTCCGTCCCGGGGGGCCCCGCCGCCGGGGACCCCACCGCGTGGCCCTCCCTCTCCGGGGCCTCGGCGACCGGGTCGGCAGCAACCGGACCGAACGGCAGATAACCGGCGGTTCGCGTCACGGGTCTGTGACCACCGCGCACCCGCTGTGGAAGCGGACGCGGGGGACAGGATATGGATGGGGGCATGAGCGACAACGGGGGAGCCCGCAGCGTGCCGGACCAGCCGACGAGCTTCGAGCTGCGGCCGCCCGGCCCTCCCGCCGCGGTGCCGCACCCCGGCAACCCCTACGCGGCGCCCGCCCAGGCCACACCCCCGCCCCGGCGGGGGCCCGGTGCCCCCGGCCCCGTGGCCTCCGCGCCCCCCGCCCCGGACGCCGCTGAGCGGTCCGCGTCCGCACCGGCGGAGCCCGGCGCCGGGCGGCTGATCGGCGGGCGCTACCGGCTGGTCTCCAAGCTGGGCCACGGCGGCATGGGCACCGTCTGGCGCGCGCACGACGAGACCGTGGACCGCGAGGTCGCCGTCAAGGAGCCGCGCGTCCCGGACCACCTCCCGGAGCGGGAGCGGGCCAACGCCTTCGAGCGGATGCGCCGCGAGGCCCGCGCCGCCGCCCGCCTCGACCACCCGTCCGTGGTCGACGTGCACGACGTGACCGTGGTCGACGACCAGCCGTGGATCGTGATGGAGCTGGTGCGCGGCCGGTCGCTGGGCGACGCCCTCCAGGAGGGCACGCTGAGCGCGCGCGAGGCGGCCCGGATCGGCCTGGAGGTGCTCGGCGCGCTGGAGGCCGCGCACGCCGCGGGCATCCTGCACCGGGACGTCAAGCCGGACAACGTGATGCTCGGCCGCTACGGCCGGGTCGTCCTCACCGACTTCGGCATAGCCCGGACAGAGGGCGAGACCAACCTCACCGACACCGGCGGCTTCGTCGGCTCGCCCGAGTACATCGCCCCCGAGCGGGTGCTCGGCCAGCGGCCCGGCCCGGCGAGCGACCTCTGGTCGCTGGGCGTGGTGCTCTACGCGGCCACCGAGGGCGTCTCGCCGTTCCGCCGCAGCAACACGCCCGCCACGCTCCAGTCGGTGCTCAACGCCGTGCCCGCGCCGCCCGCCTCCGCGCAGGGGCCGCTGGCCGAGGTGATCACCGGGCTGCTGGAGAAGGACCCCGCCCGCCGTCCCGACGCCGCCCGGACCCGCGCCCTGCTGGACGCCGCCGCGAACCCCCCGGACACCTCGACGACCCGGCTGGCCCCGGTGCCGCCGCCGGCCCCGGCCCGCCGGGGCTTCCGGCCCGGCCGCGGGACCTGGCTGGCGGTGGGCGCGGCGGTCGTCGCGGCGGCGGTGGCCGGGTACCTCCTGGTCGCCGACCCGTGGGCGGGGCCGCTGCCCGACGGGTGGAAGCGGCACGACCTCGGGGGCCGGACGGGGATGGCCCTCGCCGTGCCCGGGGTGTTCACCAAGCTGGCGCACGAGGAGGACTGGGACGGCACCACCGAGGTCTTCACCGACCCCAGCGGCATGGTGACCGTCGTCGTCGACCGGGACGTCAAGGCCGACGACGAGGACGACAAGATCCCCGGCACCGCCATCGCCAAGGCGTGGGCGGAGTGGGACACGTTCAAGGACGGCGAGTACTCCCGGAACATGGCGGACAAGCCCGCGCCGCGGGGCGAGCCGAAGGAGCGCACCCTCGACGACCGCAGGGCGGCCGAGAACACCGTCTCGTACACGACCACGGACATGCGCGAACCCCGGCAGCGGGAGCTGCGGGTGGTGTACTACCGGGCGGGCAACGGCGACATGTACCAGGTCGCGATCGACTACCCCGGCAAGGGGTACTTCGCGGACGAGGGCCGGAGCATCGCCCGCACGGTGATCGACAACTGGGAGATCACGAAGCCCTGAGCGGCCGTTTCCGGCCGCGCCCGATCCGTTCCGGTCTCCTCCGCGCCCCGCCGGCGCCGCCCCGGGGCCCGCCGCGGGACCCGGCCGCCCGCCGCCCGCCCCGTCCCGTCCGGCGGGCGACGCGCTGATCAGCGGCTTCGTCGCCAGCGAACACTGGCGGGATGCGCGGGTCCGGTGAATCGCATTACCCACGGGTACACAAAGCCCTCCGTCCGGCATACCCTGCGGCTCATGACGGACGCGCAGGCACAGGAGATCCCCGGCACGGACACCCCCGGCACCGGTACCGCCGCCACCGGCGCGGCACCGGACGGGACCAACCCCCTCGCCCCCGCCCCTCCGGGCGCCCGCACCGCCGCGGACGTGGTGACGCCCGCCCTGGTCGCCCGGCTCACCAAGGACGTCGTCGGCTCCGGCCGCACCGCCAACCACACCCCGTACACCGGGGAGAGGCTGGCCGACCTGCCGGAGTCGTCCCCCGGCGACGTGGCCGCGGCCTTCGCACGGGCCCGCGCCGCGCAGGGTGCCTGGGCCCGGACGCCGGTGCGGCGGCGCGCCGCCGTCCTGCTCCGCTTCCACGACCTGCTCCTCGAACGCCAGGCCGAGGTGCTCGACCTCGTCCAGCTCGAGACCGGCAAGGCCCGCACGCACGCCAGCGAAGAGGTCCTGGCGGTGGCGCTGGAGGCCCGGCACTACGGCCTGCGCGCCCCCGCCTACCTGCGGCCCCGCCGCCACACCGGCGTCCTCCCCGGGCTGACCAGGGTCACCGAACTGCGCCACCCGCGCGGCGTCGTCGGCCAGATCGCCCCCTGGAACTACCCGCTGGAGCTGTCGGTCGGCGACGCCCTCCCGGCGTTCGCCGCGGGCAACGCGGTGGTGATGAAGCCCGACACCGAGACCTGCCTCACCGCCCTGTGGGCGCGCGACCTGCTGGTCGAGGCCGGACTGCCCGCCGACGTCTTCCAGATCGTGCTCGGCGAGGGACCGGTCGTCGGCCCCGAGATCGTCCGGCACGCCGACTACGTCTCCTTCACCGGCTCGACCCGCACCGGCCGGGAGGTCGCCCGGGGCGCCGCCGAACGCCTCGTCGGGGCCTCCCTCGAACTCGGCGGCAAGAACGCCATGCTGGTCCTGGAGGACGCCGACATCGAGAAGGCCGCGACGGGCGCCCTCCGCGCCTGCTTCTCCTCGGCCGGGCAGCTCTGCATCTCCATCGAGCGGCTCTACGTCCACGCCTCCGTCGCCGACGCCTTCGTGGAGCGCTTCGCCGCCCGCACCCGCGCCATGCGGCTGGGCTCCGCCCTCGCCTACGGCGCCGACCTCGGCTCGCTCGCGGGACCCCGGCAACTGGAGGTCGTCGTGCGGCACGTCGAGGACGCGGTGCGGCAGGGCGCGAAGGTCCTCGCCGGGGGCGTGGCCCGCCCCGACGCGGGCCCCTACTTCTACGAGCCGACCATCCTCGACGGCGTCCGGGAGCCCATGGCCGTCTGCTCCGAGGAGACCTTCGGGCCGGTCGTCTCGGTCTACCGCTTCACGGACGAGGACGAGGCCGTCGAGCGGGCCAACGCCACGCCGTTCGGCCTGAACTCCTCGGTCTGGACCCGGGACGCCCGGCGCGGCCACGCGCTCGCCGCCCGGCTGCGCACCGGCACCGTCAACATCAACGAGGGGTACGCGCCCGCCTACGGCAGCGTCCGGTCGCCGATGGGCGGCATGAAGGACTCCGGGCTCGGCCGCCGGCACGGCTCCGAGGGCATCCTCAAGTACACCGAGTCCCAGACCGTCGCCCACCAGCGGCTGCTGCAGCTCGCCCCGGCGTTCGGCATGGACGACGCGCAGTACGCCCGGCTGATGAGCGGCAGCCTGCGGGTGATGAAGGCGCTCCGCGTCCGCTGAGCCCCGCCCCCGCCAGGCGCCCGCCCCTCCCGCCGGGCATCCGTTCCCCGTCGGGACCCCGGCCCTCCCGCCGGGAGCCCCGCCGCCCCCCGCCGCCGTCCACCGAGGAGAGCACGTGTCGCAGGAGAAGCCCGGCCGGGACCGGGACGGGTCCGGGGTCCCGGAGGGGGCCGCCGGCACCGGCGAGCCCGGGGACGGGTACGCGTACGACTACGACGTGGTGATCGTGGGCTCCGGCTTCGGCGGCTCGGTGTCCGCCCTCCGGCTGGCCGAGAAGGGGTACCGAGTCGGCGTCCTGGAGGCGGGCCGCCGCTTCACCCGGGAGACCCTGCCGAGGAACTCCTGGGACCTGAGGAACTATCTGTGGGCCCCGCGGCTCGGCATGTTCGGCATCCAGCGCATTCACCTGCTGGGCAACGTCATGGTGCTGGCCGGCGCGGGCGTCGGCGGCGGCTCCCTGAACTACGCGAACACCCTCTACGTACCGCCCCGGCCGTTCTTCGAGGACCCCCAGTGGCGGGACATCACCGACTGGCGGGAGGAGCTGGCGCCGTACTACGACCAGGCCCGCCGCATGCTCGGGGTCCGCCTCAACCCGACGATGACCCCCTCCGACGTGCACCTGAAGGCCGCCGCCCAGCGGATGGGGGTCGGCGACACCTTCCACATGGCGCCGGTCGGCGTCTTCTTCGGCGACGGCGAGGACGCCGACGGCACCGCGCGGGCGAGGCCGGGGGAGCGGGTGGCCGACCCGTACTTCGGCGGCGCCGGGCCCGAACGCCGGGCCTGCACCGAGTGCGGCGAGTGCATGACCGGCTGCCGCCACGGCGCGAAGAACACCCTCAACGAGAACTACCTGTACCTCGCGGAGCGCGCCGGGGCGACCGTCCACCCGATGACGACGGTCGTCTCCCTCACCGACGACTCGCGCGGCGGCTACGCCGTCACCACCCTGCCCACCGACCGCGGGCGCCGGGGCCGGGGCGCGGGCCGGGTCTTCACCGCCCGCCGGGTCGTCCTCGCCGCCGGGACCTACGGCACCCAGACCCTGCTGCACCGCATGAAGCGGAGCCGGCGGCTGCCCGGGCTCTCCGACCGGCTCGGCGAGCTGACCCGCACCAACTCCGAGGCGCTGGTGGGCGCCCAGACCGACGACCGCCGCTACCGCAGGGCGACCGGCGGGACGGCGGGGCCCGACTTCACCCGGGGCGTCGCCATCACCTCCTCCGTCCACCCGGACGCCGACACCCACATCGAGCCCGTCCGCTACGGCCGGGGCTCCAACTCGATGGGCGGGCTGTCCATCCTCCAGGTCCCCTACGCCGGGCCGGACGCCCCGGGGGCCTCGCGCGTCCTGGGCTTCCTGGGCAACGCGGCCCGGCACCCGGTGCGGGTCCTGCGCTCCCTGTCCAACCGCAAGTGGTCCGAGCGGACCATCATCGGCCTGGTGATGCAGTCCCTGGACAACTCCCTGACCACCTGTCTGAAGCCGTCGGGCGTCGGTAAGGGGCTGCTCACCGCCCGCCAGGGCCACGGCGCGCCCAACCCGAAGCAGATCAGGGCCGCGACCGAGGGCGCCCGGGCCCTCGCCGCCGAGATCAACGGCTTCGCCGGGTCCAACGTCGGCGAGCTGATGGGCACCCCGCTCACCGCGCACTTCCTGGGCGGCTGTCCCATCGGCGCCTCCCGCGAGAGCGGTGTCATCGACCCCTACCACCGGCTCTACGGGCACCCCGGCATCTCGGTCGTCGACGGCTCGGCGGTCTCCGCGAACCTGGGCGTCAACCCGTCGCTGACCATCACGGCGCAGGCCGAGCGGGCGATGTCCTACTGGCCGAACAGGGGCGAGGCAGATCCGCGCCCGGCGCAGGGCGCGCCGTACGCGCGGCTGGCCCCGGTCGCCCCGAGGTCCCCGGCGGTGCCCGGGCGGGCGTTCGGCGCGCTGCGGCTGCCGTTCCTGGGGATGCCGGCGGTGCCGCCCAAGGAGTAGCGGGGGAGCACCCTCGGACCGTTGCCCGTTCCGGGCCAGGACCCCGCCGTCCGTTCCGGGCCCGGACCGCCGTCCGTTCCGGGCCCGTACGGCAGAAGGACCTGCGCCCCCCTCCGAGCGCAGGTCCTTCCCGTTCCGTGGCCGTGCCGGGCGGTCAGCCCGGGGCACCGGCCCTCCGGCGGCGGGCGGTGAGCACCGCGCCCGCGCCCGCCAGCACCGCGAGTCCGCCGGCCAGGCCGATCACCGGCAGGCCCGAGCCGGTGCCGGTGGCGGCGAGGGCGCCCCGGGGCAGCGCCGAGGCCCCGCCCTGCGGCTGCTTCACCGTCGGCCCGGTGCCGGTGCCGGGACCGTTGCCGTTGCCGTTGGGCCGGGCGGTGCCGGGGTCGGGGTTGCCGGAGCCCGGTGCGAGCACCTGGAAGTCGTACTGCCCCCAGCCCTCCGCGAGGCACGACTCGCCCTCGACGTCGTCCAGGTAGGCCCCGGCGCCGAAGGTGTAGGCGTCACCGGCGGGAGCCCCGGCGCCGACGGAGACCCGCAGGTCGACGGTGGTGGTGGCGCCCGCCTTCAGCCCGTCCGTGAAGAGGAAGTAGTCACCGGCCCACTCGTCGTCGCCGATCCGCTGCCAGGCGCCCGTCCCCGGCTCGCGGAACTCCAGGGTCACGTGCGGGCTGAGGTACGCGGACTCGTCCAGCTCGTAGTTCTCCACCTCGGCGTAGAACGCCACCTGCCGGACGTCGACGGCCGACCGGTTCGTCACGACGAGCCGGAACGGGTGCGGGCCGTCGCCCGCGACGATCCGCCCGGGCAGTCCCCTGACGTCGGCGGACACCTTGGCGCTCGCGTAGTCCTCGTCCAGTTCCTCGCAGTAGGGGACGTCGGGGAGCTCCGGATCCTCCGGGTCGGCGGGAGCGGTCGACTCCGCCGGGCCGGTGGGCTCGGCGGACGGGGACGGGGCCGAGGTGGTGGGCGCCGGGGTGGTCGGGGTGGCGGTAGGCGTGGCCGAGGCGTCGGGGGTGGCGGTGCCGTCGGTGTCGTCCGTGCCGCCGGTCTCGCCGCCGGTGGTGTCGCCGTCGTCGTCGGTGCTGTCCGTGTCCTCGGTGTCGCCCGGGCCGTCGGTGCCGTCCGTGCCGTCCTCGCCGGAGGGGGTGCCCTCCTCGCCCGGGGAGGTGGTGCCGTCGCCGGTGGCCGGGGGCGTGTCGTCGTCGGACGCGGTGTCCCCGGCCGCGTCCGGCGTCTCGTCCCCGGTGGTCAGGACGGTCGCCGCGGGGGACACCCCACCGGTCGCCAGGGCGGCCGGGGCGGAGGCGAGGGCCAGCGGGGCGATGACGGACATCGCCGCCACGGTGACGGCGGCGCGGCGAAGCTTCATGAGGACCTCGTGACATCGGTCGTACCGCGGCCTCGCGGTACGGGGCTCCGAGGAGGTCCCGCCCTCGGACGCGGCGGACCCCGGGACCGGACTGTTCCAGTGGTTCGGCCTGTTTGATCAGCGAGCCCGGCGATTGGTTGTTCCGACCTCACAGGATTCTTATGTGGTGTACGTCACAGACTGGGGTGGGTGTCTCGTGGGACGCGCCGGGGAGGGCGGGCGGCGTCGGGCTCGGCGCGGGGTGGGGCGGGGCGCGCGCGGGGCGCCGCATGGGGGAGTCGCGTGCCGGGCGCGTGCGCGGGGCGCGGGCCGGGGGCGGTTCCGGACGGGCGAAGGACCCCGGCGGACGGGCGCCCGCCGGGGTCCTTCGTGTGCCGCACCGGGGCGTCAGGGACGCGCCGGTGCCGGGACGGCGCTGGGGGGAGGATGCGCCGCCGGTCCTCGGGTCCGCGGAGGGTCTTCGGAGCCGCGGTTCTCCGGTCCCGGGCCGTGGCGCCGGGTCGTGGCGCCGGGTCGGGTCGGGGTGGGGCGAGCGGGTCACGGTGTTCGGGGTTCGGGGACGGTGGAGCGGGGGTGGCGGTGCGGTGTGCGGCGGAGGCCGGGTCCGGTCCGGGACGGGACGGTCCCGACGGTCGGCCCCGGGCGTCCCCGGAGCCGACCGTTCCTGGGTGACCGGGCTGCTGTCCCCTGCCGTCCGGTCACTTCCTGGGGCGAGGTCCCACGACGCGCGGTGCGATCCGCACGTCTCACCGCCCCAGCGAGCCACGCGTGGTTCTTTTCGGGCCCGCCCCTGGCTGGCACGGACACCGGGACCAACGAACCGGTCCGGTACCGGTCACGCACCGTACGAGTGAGAGCGCGCCCGAACTCAGTTCCGACGCCTCCCGGACGCGGGGCGGGCGCCGTCCGGCCGTGCTCCGGACCGCCCCGGGCGCCCCGTGCTCAGATGCGCCCCCGGCTCAGCTCCAGCAGCGTCATCGCGAGGGCGGTGCCCGGCCTGCCCAGCGCGGTCCGGTAGTGGTCGAGGATCTCCATCTCGCGGGAGAGGTTCACCCGGCGGCCCCCCGAGGTGATGCGCGCCTCCTGGATGACGCCGGAGACGGCCACCCGTTCCTGGATCAGGCCGATGATCCGGTCGTCGAGCGCGTCGATGCGCTCCCGGGCGCCGTTGATCAGCCCGGCGGCCTCGGTGGTGCGGGCGCCGGTCGCCTCGGCGGCGGCCCGTACGGCGGGCACGGACTGTGCCGCGGCACCGGTGCTCCCGTTCCCGGCCCCGTTCCGCGGGCCGGCCGCGGGGCCGTCCCCGCCGCGGGCGGCGTTCGCGCCGTCGTTCCCGGGGGCGCCGGCGTTCTGGTTTTCGGTGGTCACGGTCATGGCGGGGCTCCTCGCTCGGGGCGGTGCCCCGGACCCGACACGGCCGGAGACGACAGGCGCCCCGGGCCTTGTCGGCCCGGGGCGCCTGGGAAGTCGCTTGTCAGTTGCTCAAGCAGCACAACCATGGCAGCCGGTGGGCCGGTTGCCATAGGTAAACAGGAAGGTCTGGTGCGTGAGCATGGGCCCAGTATGCCGCGCGGGCACACCGTGTCCAAGCCGGTTCGGATCGTGAGACGCGCGGGTCCGCCGGGCGCCCGGGCCGCCACGCCCGCCCGCCTCGGTAGAATCGAAAGGACAAGCCCCCAGCCCGACCGCCGGAAGGCCCCCGTGTCATCAGCGACTCCCGCTGCCGCCGCCCCCGAGACCGTTCTGGTCGTCGACTTCGGCGCGCAGTACGCCCAGCTCATCGCCCGTCGCGTCCGCGAGGCGCGGGTCTACAGCGAGATCGTGCCCGGTTCCATGCCGGTCGCGGAGATGCTCGCCAAGAACCCGGCGGCCATCATCCTCTCCGGTGGCCCCTCGTCCGTGTACGAGCAGGGCGCCCCGACCGTCGACCGCGCCCTGTTCGAGGCGGGCGTCCCCGTCTTCGGCATGTGCTACGGCTTCCAGCTCATGGCGCTGGCCCTGGGCGGCACCGTCGACAACTCCGGCGCCCGTGAGTACGGCCGCACCGCGCTGACCGTCTCCAAGCCGTCGTCCACCCTCTTCGAGGGCACCCCCGCCGAGCAGTCGGTGTGGATGTCGCACGGTGACGCCTGCTCCGCCGCCCCCGAGGGCTTCGCCGTCACCGGCTCCACGGACGTCGTCCCGGTCGCCGCCTTCGAGAACGACGAGAAGCGGCTCTACGGCGTCCAGTACCACCCCGAGGTGATGCACTCCACGCACGGCCAGCAGGTGCTGGAGCACTTCCTGTACCGGGGCGCGGGCCTGAGCCCGGACTGGACCACGGGCAACGTCATCGAGGAGCAGGTCACGGCCATCCGTGAGCTGGTCGGCGACAAGCGCGCCATCTGCGGCCTGTCCGGCGGCGTGGACTCCGCCGTCGCCGCCGCCCTCGTCCAGAAGGCCATCGGCTCCCAGCTCACCTGCGTCTACGTCGACCACGGCCTGATGCGCAAGGGCGAGACCGAGCAGGTCGAGAAGGACTTCGTCGCCGCGACCGGCGTCCAGCTCAAGGTCGTCGACGCCAGCGAGCGCTTCCTGAACGCGCTGGCCGGGGTCTCCGACCCCGAGGAGAAGCGGAAGATCATCGGGCGCGAGTTCATCCGCGTCTTCGAGCAGGCGCAGGCCGAGATCATCGCCGACGAGGGCCCCGCCGTGGAGTTCCTCGTCCAGGGCACCCTCTACCCCGACGTGGTCGAGTCCGGCGGCGGCACCGGCACCGCCAACATCAAGTCCCACCACAACGTGGGCGGGCTCCCCGAGGACCTGGAGTTCCGGCTCATCGAGCCGCTGCGCCAGCTCTTCAAGGACGAGGTCCGCATGGTCGGCCAGGAGCTGGGCCTGCCGGACGAGATCGTCCAGCGCCAGCCCTTCCCCGGCCCCGGTCTCGGCATCCGCATCGTCGGCGAGGTCACCAAGGCCCGCCTCGACCTGCTGCGCGAGGCCGACGCCATCGCCCGCGAGGAGCTGACCGCCGCCGGTCTCGACCGCGAGATCTGGCAGTGCCCCGTGGTGCTGCTCGCCGACGTCCGCTCCGTCGGCGTCCAGGGCGACGGCCGCACCTACGGTCACCCGATCGTGCTGCGCCCCGTCTCCTCCGAGGACGCGATGACCGCCGACTGGTCGCGGCTGCCGTACGACGTGCTGAGCCGGATCTCCACCCGGATCACCAACGAGGTCGCCGACGTCAACCGGGTCGTCCTCGACGTGACCTCGAAGCCGCCGGGCACCATCGAGTGGGAGTAACCCCTGCGGGGTTTCCCGGCGGTCCCTGAGCGAGGGGCCCGGGGATGACCCGGGGGAGCCGGTCCTTGGCGGCCGGTTCCCCCGGGTCTTCCGCGTTCCGGGCATGCGGCGGACGCCGTGCGGGGTGCGTTCCGGACGCGCTCCGGGTGCGTTCCGGACGCGCTCCGGGTGCGTTCCGGACGCGCCCGGCGGAGGTGCCGCGGGGCGGGTGGAACGCGTGGGGCGGGATGGGACGGGGCAGGGCGGGACCGAGGGACGGGGCCCCGGGACGGGCGGCGGGACGGGGTGCGCAGGGCGTGGGGCGTGGCTCCCGCGGTGTCAGGTGCGCCGGACCGTGCGCAGGGGTGTGCCGGGCCGCCAGATCTGGATCACGAGGTACTGCTCGTCGACACGGGTCCGCACCACCTCCGTCAGCTCCGCGCGGAAGAGATGGAACGGCTCCGGCGGCTCCACCTCCTTCACGTATCCGCCCTTGGTCACCGGGTCCTCCACCTCGACCGTCCGCCCGCTGATCCGGACGTCCCCGCCGCCCATCGCCGTGCCCTCGCCCGTGTTGGCCTGGAAGGCGAAACGCGGGTCCCGGCGCAGGTCCAGCGCCTTGGCCGAGTCCGGCATCATCCCGAACCACATCTCGCCGTCCCAGAACCGCACCTCCATCCCCGACGTCCGGGGCGAACCGTCACTCCGCAGGGTGGCCAGCGTGTGATGGGTGTACGCGTCGAAGCGCGCCTCGACGGTGGCGGCCAACTCGGGTTCGGCCGCGACGAAGTCCGCCCAGCGGGCGGTGGTGCTCGGTCTCATACGCCGAGTCTCGCGCCGAATCCCGACATCCACTGTCGCGTATACGCCCGGATGCGGGACGGTGGGGGTGACGGGGGTGGGGCGGGGGCTCGGCCGGGCGCGGACGCGGACCGCAACGGGCTGGGGGCGGGCCCGGCACGGATGTGGCGCGGACGGGATCTGGCGCCGATCGGATCTGGCGCGGACCGGATGTGGCGCGGACCGGAGCGGTGCCCCCGGCACGGCGATCGCGTCGGCACGGACACCCGGCGGCACGGACACGTGGCAGTCCGGGGCCCGCGACGGTCCGGGCATGCGACGGTTCCGGGCACCGGGGGAAGCGGTGCCGAGAGAGGCGGGGCGGGGAACCGACGGTGCCGGGCCGCTCGGGAAACCGATGGTGCCTGGGCCGCTCTGGGGACCGGGACACGGCAGCGGGCGCACCGCCGAAGCGGTGGGAACGTGCGGTGGCGAGGGGAACGGGTGGCGGCGGAGCGCCGACCGAGGGGGCGTCGGCGGAGCGGGCGCCGACCGAGCGTCGACGGAGCCGCTCGCCGAGGGGAGGAAGGTCCCCGGTGCACCCTCCGGGGGCGGGTCCTCGGACACCCGGCGGGAGGTGGGTCCGGGCGGGCGCGCTGCTGACCGTCGTGCGCGCAGGGGGAGTGCCGATCAGAAGCCGCGGAGCACGGCCGACTTCGTCCTCGCGAACTCCTCGTCCGTGAGCACACCGGCGCGATGCAGTTCACCCAGCTCCCGCAGCCGTCGCAGCAGCACGTCGTGATGCGCCGCCGCCCCGGTGTCCACCCCGGTGTCCACCCCGGTGTCCGCCCCGGCCGTCGGCGCGGAGGCCGGCGCGGCTGCCGGGGCGGACATCGGCCCCGTCTCCCTCGCCCGCGTCGACTCGGCCAGCCCGGCCGGGGACGCTCCCGGAGGGGGAGAGCGGACCACGACCGGCCCCGGGGACGGCGGCGCCCCCGACTCCTCGAACGGCGACGACCCCCGCCGGGGCGACGGAACGGACCCCGCGTCGTCGACCGGCCCCACCAGCGTGACGCGCACCACGGGCTCAGCGGCCATGCCAGTCACGCCGGTCACGCCGGTCACGCCGGTCAAGTCGGGCCGTCCCGCGCCCGGCGTAGGTCCCGCGGCCGGCATGGGTCGCGCGTTCTGCGCCGGTCCCGTGCCGGACATCGGTCCGGCGCCCGTCATCGTTCCCGCGCCCGGCTCGCCGCCCCGCACCGGCGCGGTGAATCCCAGGGGCACGGCCCCGCCCTCGCGCGACGGATGCGGCAGCCGCGCGGTGACCGCCGTCGCGACCAGCGCCGTCAGCAGATCGCGGCGGGGACTGCCCCACAGGTCCAGCGCGAGGGGGTCCTTCTTCGGCGGCAGCCGCCCGTACCGCTCCGACTCCCGGGTGACGAAGCGCAGGAAACCGTTCCGCTGAAGCGAGTTGGGCACCCACTCGACCCGCACCAGCTCCCCGGCCCCGATCACCAGCGGCCCGGCGGCGCGCTTGCTCCGGGCGGAGGTGTCGGCCCAGTCCACCCGCACCCGCGTGCCGTCGAAGGAGACCGTCCCGTCGGACGACCGCACCGACACCGGCACCGGCGGCCCCGGCAGCAGATACTCCCCGGCCGGATCCTCGGGCACCCCGTCCAGCAGCAGCGCCCGGCGGACCTCGTCGACCAGGTACTCCGCGATCCCGGCCCGGTCGGCGTCCACCACCAGCCGGTACGGGTCCGCCGCCTCGGGCAGCCGCCCGCCCGTCGCCTGCAGCAGGGGATCGGCGCCCTCGCGCAGCCGCAGGCTCAGGCGCCCGCCCCGGCCGTCCGAGGCGAAGGCGATGCCCGCCACCGCCGTCAGCGGCACACGGATCTCTCCACAGGTCCGGCGGAACAGCGACACCGAGCGGTGGAGCCCCGGTGTGATCCGCACCGAGCCCCCGTCGAAGGCCCAGGTCCCGTCGCGCTGGGTGATCGCGGTCATGGAGGAATTGTGGCAGCCGGTCAACACGACGGCGCGCACATCACCCGGCCTGAGCAGAGTGACCGGGGGCGCCGAACACGAAGGGTGCGGTATGCGGCACAATTCGCTGTCATCCCAAGGTACTTGGAGAATCCGTCGAGGGCACCGGGCCGGACCCGGCGCGGTGCGGGCGGTTGGTGACGCAGGGTTCGGGAAGGCGGGCGTCGGGCGTGGCGGTGCAGGAGGCGAGACACGGCAGTGGCTCGGACGGGGACAGGTACGAGGCGGCGCACGGAGGCGGCTGCGCCTGCGGGGACTGCCCGCACGGCGCCCGCGAGGGGCACCGCCGCGCGGTCGCCGCGTTCCTGCTCCGGCGTGACGAGTTCGCCGCCGGGCAGGGGCTTCCCGCCGCGGTGGCCCACTCGGCCTCCGCCTCCCGGCAGTGGGTCTCGGAGGAACTGGCCCAGTCCGCCGACCTCGTCGCCGAACGCGCCCGCGCCGAGGGTGCCGCCTGGCTCGCCGGGCTCTGGCGCCGCACGGTGGGCCTGGTGTGGGCCGCGGTCGTCGCGCTGCTGCTGACACAGGCCCTCACCGCCATCGGCCCCGGCTGGACGGCGGCACGCACCGCCGGACTCGCCGCCGCCCTGGTCGTGGTCGGTGCGCTCACCGCCGCCGCCCGGTTCCACCGGGCGCGCGGCGGGGCGCTGGCCCCGGTCGTCGGTGAGGACAACCGCCTCTCCACCTCCCGTGCGGTGGCCGTCGCCTGGGTGCTCTTCGTCGCCTACGCCGTGCTCGTGCTCGTCGGGCAACTGGCCGCCGCCTCCGGGCACGCCGAGCGCGACGCGCTGATCTCCGGTCTCGAACTGGCCCGCGGCGCCGGCGTGGTCACCGTCCTCGCGGTGGTGTGCGGCATCGCGGTCCTGGTGCGCCGCGTGGTCGGTCTGCGTGTCCTCGCGCAGCGCCTGCAGAAGATCCGCGCCGACCGGCCGCGCGCCGCCGACCTGCTGACCGACGACGCCGGGCGCGGCACCTTCGCCGACATCCAGTACGTCGTCATCAGCGCCGTCGCCCTCGTCTTCGCGGCGGTCCGGCTGGCCCGGCGGCCGGAGCAACTGCCCGACCTGCCCTGGGGCCTGGCCGTGGTGGTGCTCATCTCGGCGGCCACCTACCTGGCCGGCAAGTACGCCGAGGGCGGCCGACCGGTCATCCTCTCCGTCGTGCGGTCCCGGGAGGCGGGCGACCTGGACGCCCCCATCCGCACCGGCGACGACATCGAGATCCGCGGTGCCGGGTTCGTCCCGCCCGGCGCCCAGCGCGCCGACCGGCTGGCCCGCATGGTCGTCCGCATCGGCACCGTCAACGTCCATGTGCCGCTGGTCCCCGTCCCCGGCGGCTTCAGCAACCCCGCCGACGACCTGCTGACCGTGCCGGTCCCCGCCGACGTCGAACCGGGACGTGTCGACGTCCAGGTGGTCACGGGCGCGGGCGTCGAGACCAACCGCTACGCCATCGACGTGACCGACTGACCCCACCGTCCTCCACCGGCCGTTGCTCCGCCTCTCCACCGGCCCGCCGGGCACCCACCGGCGGGCCCGCTCCCGAAACCGCCCCCACCCGGACCGAGCACCACCCGCGCCCCGCACGTATCGTCGGACCACGGCGGCCGGTCCGGCGGGCGAGAGGCGACTGACGACGATGAACCACGACACGCATACGGGCACCCACTCCTTCCGTGGCGGTGGCGGTGGCGGCGGTGCCTTCGGCGGTGCCGCCGACGGGGGCGGGGGATGGCGGGCCGGTGTCTCCCGGTACGCGCTCCTCCCGCTGCGGATCTTCCTCGGCGTCACCTTCCTCTACGCGGGCCTGGACAAGCTCACCGACAGTGCCTTCCCGAAGGACTCCGGCGTCGGCTCCATCGGCGACACGATGCGCGCCGTGCGCGACTCCTCGGCCATCCCCGCCCTCGTCGACCTGGCCCTGAAGAGCCCGCCCGGCTTCGCCTACGCCATCGCCCTCGGCGAACTGGCCGTCGGCATCGGCGTCCTGCTCGGCCTGCTGACCCGCCTGGCCGCGCTGGGCGGCGCGCTCATCTCACTGAGCCTCTGGCTGACCGTGAGCTGGGCCACCGATCCCTACTACTACGGCAACGACCTCGTCTACCTCATGGCCTGGCTGCCGCTCCTCCTCGCCGGAGCCCCGGTGCTCTCCCTGGACGCGGCCCTGCACGCACGCCGCCGCCGACGCCTGCCCGGCGTCTGACCCGGCCGCCCGTCACTCCGGCGGATCCGCGCCGGGCACCCCCCGCCGCTCGTCCGGCGACACCCGGCGACGGCGTATGCCGCGGGCCGCCATGCCCGCCGTGGCCGCGAGGCACAGCCCGGCCGACATGACGGGGAACAGCACGAACCACGGGACGTCCCACGCGCCGGTCGCATCACCGGCGTAGAGCACGCCCGCCAGGATCAGGGTGAGCCCGACGACCAGGCGGCCGGGCTGGAAGTCATGACGCAGCACGGCTCACCTCCGCCTGTCCCACGCCGACCCTCAGATCGAGGTCGACCGTGCCCGCCCCGGCGCCGCCCGGGGTGCCCGGCAGGGTCAGCTCCCGGTGCTTGCGGGGCGCCACGTCCACGTCCTTCGCGTTGTCGCCCGGCAGCTGGATGTCGCCCAGCCCGACCTCGACGCTCAGCCGCACGGTCACCTCCTTCGGCACGACCACCCGTATACGTCCCACGCCCACCTCCGCCCGTGCGGTCAGCTCCTGGCCTTCCGGCAGCTTCAGCCGGGACAGGTCCAGGGTGCCCGTACCCGTGCCGATCTCGTACCGCGTCCGGACGTCGGCCACGGTGGTGGGCTGCCAGGTGGTGTTCCTCCAGTGCGTACCGGCGTCGGGCGGCAGAAGCGTGGCCCCGGCCAGCAGGCCCGCCGTGACGACGGCGAGGAAGACCGTCCCCGCTCCCGTGCGGCAGAGGAACGAACTGACCGCGATACCGATGCCGAAGACGGCCAGGGCGCAGGACAGCCCCGTCTGCAGGCTGACCCCGAGCGGATGGTCGTCCCAGGTCAGCCGGGTGCCGAGGAAGCCGGCGAGCAGTGCGAGGAGGAACACCCAGCCGCCGATGCCCCGGGGATCGCGGGACCGCGGCCGCCGGGAGCAGCGGCTGCCGCTCCCCTTCTCCGTGTACCAGGGGAAGGCCTTGAGATCGACCTTGATGTCGAGGGCCCGCTCGGCGTTCGGGGCGGGGGTGTCCTCGGGCCCCCACAGATATCCCGTCCCCCCTACGTGGGTGCCGTCCTTGACTATCGGGTCCCGCCACCAGGACGGCCAGTGGAAGGAGATGGGCGGCGCCTGCGCCTCCGGCGGGGCGTCGGCGGCGGCCTGCGCGGAGAGCGGGTCCGGATCGGCCGCCCCCCGCTGTCGCGACCAGTAGCCGGCCCCCGCCAGGACGAGGGAGAGGAGCACGGCGAAGGTGAGCACCCCGCCGTTCTTCAGCATGGTCAGGAACACCCCGCAGCCGACCAGGGCGAACATCACGGCCGCCAGCGCCTGGCCGTCGACCCGGCCCGTCAGCAGCTTGCGCACCTCGTTCTCGTCCTCGTCCTCGTACGGGACGAAGAGCCAGGCGAAGCCGTAGAAGATGAGGCCGATGCCGCCCGTCGCGGAGAGCACCGCGAGCGTGATCCGGAAGATCACCGGGTCCATGTCGCACTGCCGCCCCAGACCGGCGCAGACTCCGGCCAGCGTCTTGTGCCGCCGGTCGCGGCGGAACGGGGGGTCGGAGCCCGGGGCCCCGGAGCCGCCGCCGGGGACACCGGCCGCGGCGGACGCGGTGTCCCGCGGCCCGGCGCCCGGTGCGGAACGCGGTCCGTGGCCGGGTCCCGTACCCGTCGCGGCGTGCTCGTGATCTGTCATGGGTCCATGGTGACGGGCGGGGCGGCGTGGCGGCAGCCGGTACAACCCTGGTCCGTCCCTGATATCGGCCCCGAGGCCGCCCCGGGGTCCGGCGGGGGCGGCGCGCCGGGCGAAGATCAGGGGTGTCTCGGGGACCGACCCTGATGCCCGCCCCCGATCCGCCGTGTGACCATCATTGGCATGCCGGAAGCCGCAGCAGCACCACTCGTCGAACCGCGGCCGCCGCGCAAGCTCTACCGCAGCGGTGACGGACGCTGGCTCGGTGGCGTGGCGCGGGGGCTCGCGGGCCATCTCGGCCTGCCCGTCGTCTGGGTCCGCCTCGTCTTCGTCGGCCTCTTCATGGCCGACGGCCTCGGCGCCCTGCTCTACGCGGCGTTCTGGTTCTTCGTGCCGCTCGGGGTCGGCGGCGTCGAGACGCAGAAGCCGCCGTCCTTCGTCACCACCGAGGTCTCCGCGGACGGCCGCCGCCGCGTGGTCGCCCGCAGGCCGGACAAGGGGCAGCTCGTCGCCCTGCTCCTCATGGTCGTGGCGGCCATGGTCTTCGTGGGCAACGTCAATCTGGCCGACGGGGCCAAGGCCTACCTCTGGCCCATGGTCCTGGTCGGCGCGGGCGTGGCCCTCGTCTGGCGCCAGGCGGACAACGCGCGCCGGGCCCGCTGGGCCGAGGTGGGACGTCACGGGCGGACGGTCACCCTGCTGCGGTCCGTCGTCGGCGTCCTGCTGGTCACCGCCGGTGTCACCGGCATCTTCGTCCTCCAGGGGTCCGCCGCCCACCTCGGCTCCGTCCTGCAGGCGGCCCTGGCCGTGCTGGTGGGCATCACCCTCCTCGCCGGCCCCTATCTGGTGCGGATGACCCAGGACCTCTCCGAGGAACGGCTGATGCGCATCCGGGCCCAGGAGCGCGCCGAGGTCGCGGCCCATGTGCACGACTCGGTGCTCCACACCCTGACCCTGATCCAGCGCAACGCGGAGAACGCGGGCGAGGTGCGCCGCCTGGCCCGTGCCCAGGAGCGGGACCTGCGGGCCTGGCTCTACAAACCGGAGGGCAACGGGAAGGACGAGGACGACGAGCCGGCCACCCTCGCGGAGGCCGTGAAGCGCAACGCCGCCGAGGTCGAGGACAAGCACGGCGTGCCCATAGAGGTCGTGGTCGTCGGCGACTGCCCGCTCGACGACCGGATCGGGGCGCAGATGCAGGCCGCGCGCGAAGCGATGGTGAACGCGGCCAAGTACGGTGGCGACGGCGGGGCCGTCCAGGTCTACGCCGAGGTCGAGGGGAGGACGGTCTTCGTGTCCGTCCGCGACCGCGGCCCCGGCTTCGACCTCGACGCGATACCCGCCGACCGGATGGGCGTCAGAGAATCGATCATCGGCCGCATGGAGCGCAACGGCGGCACGGCGCGGCTGCGCGCGGTGCCCGACGGCGGCACGGAGGTCGAGTTGGAGATGGAGAGGGCGGAGACGTCATGAACGAGCCGACCGAGACGGACGGAACGGCCGGAGCGGGCGAGGCGGCCGGGTCCGCGGGGCCGGCGGACGGCGGGGCGGAGCGCCATGTGCGGGTGGTCCTCGTCGACGACCACCGCATGTTCCGCACCGGTGTCCAGGCCGAGATCGGCCGGACGGCGCAGACCGGGGTCGAGGTGGTCGGCGAGGCGGCCGACGTCGACCAGGCGGTCACCGTCATCACCGCGACCCGGCCCGAGGTGGTCCTGCTCGACGTGCACCTTCCCGGTGGCGGCGGGGTCGAGGTGCTGCGGCGCTGCGCCCCGCTGATGGCCGACGCGGAGCGGCCCGTCCGGTTCCTCGCCCTGTCCGTCTCGGACGCGGCGGAGGACGTGATCGGGGTGATCCGCGGCGGTGCGCGGGGCTATGTCACCAAGACGATCACCGGTACGGATCTGGTCGACTCCGTCTTCCGGGTCCAGGAGGGGGACGCGGTGTTCTCCCCGCGCCTGGCCGGGTTCGTCCTCGACGCCTTCGCCTCCACCGACGCCCCGCCGGTCGACGAGGACCTCGACCGCCTCACCCAGCGCGAGCGGGAGGTGCTGCGCCTGATCGCCCGCGGCTACGCCTACAAGGAGATCGCCCGGCAGCTCTACATCTCGGTGAAGACGGTGGAGTCCCATGTCTCGGCCGTGCTGCGCAAGCTCCAGTTGTCCAACCGCCATGAACTGACCCGCTGGGCGACGGCCCGCCGACTGGTCTGACGGCGGACGCCGGGGTCGGCGGGTGTCGAAGGACGACGGTGCCGGGCGGGACGGGGGTGCCCCTGCCTGATCGCCGGCGCGGCCACCGCCCGGACTCCGGCGGCCTGAACCCAGGTCTCCCGGCCCCGGTCTCCCAGCCCCGGTGGCCCGGACTCCGGCTTCCCGGCCGGGGCCACCCGAGCCCCGGCCTGACCCGGCCCTTTCGGCACCGGCACCGGCTTCCCGGCACCGGCACCGAACGGGTCCCGCTGGACCGGTGTGCCACGGCCCGGGCGCCGTAGCTCAGCGGCCCGCGGGCCGCTGCCCGCAGGTGGCGTACCGAGGGGGCGGCGGACCGGCGTACGAGTTCCTGGGGACCGCCAGCCGACGCGGCGGGGGTCAGGCCACTCGGGTGGCCCCGGCGAAGGGCATCCCGTCGATGGGGGCCACGCGCACCGGAGCCGAGGGGTTCGGGGCGTGGATCATCCGGCCGCCGCCCACGTAGATGCCCACATGGGTGACGCCGGGGTAGAAGAAGACGAGGTCGCCGGGGCGGAGCTGGGAGCGGGGGACGCGTTGCCCGGCGCCGATCTGGGCGTAGGTGGTGCGGGGCAGTGACACACCCGCCGCGCGGTAGGCGGCCTGGGTGAGGCCGGAGCAGTCGAACGCGTGCGGGCCGGTCGCGCCCCAGACGTAGGGGCTGCCGAGCTTCTGGTGGGCGTAGGCGACGGCCGCCGCGGCGCGGGAGCCCGGCGCGAGGTCGCCAGGGGTGCGTGGGGCGGACCTCGGTGCTCCGGTGTGGGTCCCGGGGGTCCCTGGGAGGCCGGAGGGGGACGCCAGGGCGCGGCCGTCGGCGGAAGCGGCGGAGAAGGGCGAGGCGGGATCGGGGCCGAGCCGGGCGCGCCGCTCGGCGTCCAGCCGGGACTGGAGGCGGCGGGCCGCGGCGAGCTTGGCCGTGATGGTGCCGCGGTGGCGTTCCAGTTCGGCTCGGCGCGAGGTGAGGGCGGCCAGTTCGATGCGGGCGGCGCCGCGCAGTTGCTCGATCTCCCGCAGTTGGGCGCGGGCCGCGCCGAGGGCCGCCTTCTGCCGGGTGCCGACGCGCTGGACGAGGGCGGCGCCGTCCAGATAGCGGTCGGGGTCGGAGGAGAGCGCGAGGCGCAGGGCGGGGCCGAGTCCGCCGCCGCGGTACTGGGCGGCGGCGGCCGAGCCGAGGGTCTCGCGGGCGGTGTTCAGCCGGTCCTCCTTGCGGGCGACCTCGTCGCGCAGCCGCTCCAGTCGCCGTTCGGCGGCGTCGGCCCGCTCCTTGGCGCCGTTGTACTTCTCGGTGGCGGCCTCGGCCTCCCGGTGGAGCCGGTCGACCGTGGCCCCGGCCCGCGCCGGGGCGGGCTCCGGGGCGGCGTGTCCGGTCCCGGCGCCCAGTCCGGCGGCGGTGGCCGCCCCGGCGAGGGTGAGGGTGATCGCCGTGCGGGCCGCTCCGGTGCCCGTCGCGCGCTGCCGTGGCCTGCGATGCGCTGCCACCAGGGGTTCACGTCCTTCCGTACGGACCGGCCCGCCGTCCGGGCCCGGTCATCCGCTGGGGGAGGACGCTAGGCCGGGTCGTGCCGGGCCGGTGGTGGAAAGGACGGAACTGTCGGCACGGGACCGTTCGGCGACCGGGAGTGATCGCGGGGGAGCGGTGGGTGCGCCGACGGGCCGGGGGTGATGACCGTGTCGCCGGATCGCGGCCGGCCGGGGGTGACGGACTGCTATGGGAGCGCTCCGGAGCGCGGGAGCGCGCGCGGCGGGCGGGCGGCGGGCGGCGGCGGAGCGCGGCGTGGGGCGGGCCGGTGTCGGAGCGGTAGGGGACGCTGGCTAGGCTCCGGCACCATGGACGTACTCATCCACGTTTTCGTCGGTCTGCACATCGTCGGCATCGCCGCGCTGCTCGGCGGCTTCCTGACCCAGATGAAGGCGATGGGCCAGGGCACCGCCCGCTTCGTCCCCGCCATGCTGCACGGCGCGCTGACCATGCTGGTGACCGGTGTGGTGCTGGTCGGTCTCAACCAGGCCCAGGACTACTCCGTCGACAACATCAAGATCGGCGTGAAGCTGGCCGTGCTGGTCGTCATCCTCGGCCTGGTCTACGTCAAGCGCGACGAGGAGCGGGTGGAGAAGCCGCTGTTCGGCCTGGTGGGCCTGCTGACGGTGGTGAACATCTTCATCGCCGTGCTGTGGACCTGATCCCCACCGGTTCCCGCGCGATGGACCGCAGCTCGTTCCGGGCCGCGGCCACCGCGCCCGCGGCGACGGCCAGCCAGGCGGCGACGGCCACCCACACCAGCGCCCGCCCCGGTCCGTCCAGCCAGGACACCGTGATGGCGGCGGAGACGGACAGGGTGGCCGCCGCCGTCATGCCGAGGGGGAAGACGGTCGACCAGCGGCGCACGTCGTAGTCGACCCGCACCCACACGACCTCGGCCACGGCGAGGACGGCGTACCAGGCGAGGTCGAGCGTGAGCAGACCGACGGTGACGTCGTGCAGGACGGACTGGACGTCGTCGGTCCACAGGTACATGTCCGTGCGGGCGGCGGCGAGCAGCTTGGCCCCGGCCAGGGCGGAGATCGCGAGCGCCCCTCCCGCGACCCAGTGGTCGCCGGCCCCCCGGGCGACCTGCCGCAGGTCGAAGCGGACCAGGGCGATCAGGTAGAGCACCAGGCCGAGCCAGAACGGCACCAGCGCGGCGTGCACCAGCCAGGCCGTCGTGGTCGTCGCGCCCAGCGTCGCCGCCAGCACCGCGAGCCCCTCCGTGGCGACACAGCCCAGGAACACGGCGCCGGGCATCCGGCGCCCCCAGTTCCGTACGACCAGCACCAGCAGGCCGGGCCACAGCAGGGCGGCCAGGGCGAGCCCCGCCCCGGCGAGGGACGTCCAGCCGAGCAGCGCGAAGCGGGTGCCGACCACGGTCGTGGCCGCGACGGCCGTCAGCGCGCCCGGGGTCCCCGCGCGGTCGGCCCACTTCGCCCGGTCGGTCAGCAGCAGGGAGACGAAGTTCACCGCGAGCCCGAGCCAGGCGGCGCAGGCCAGTGCCAGCGCGACGCGGGACAGCGTCTCGTGCCCGATCAGATGGAGAGCGACCGACACGATGCCGGTCGCCATCACGGCGGCCCCGGCGGCGGGCGGACGCTGCGCCAGCCAGGTGCGCAGGGAGGAGCGGGTGACGGTGGTGGACATGGGGCGATGCTAGAGAGCCGGGCGGATCAAGCCGGGCGCACCACGCTGTGGATGGACGACTCGCCGTCGTAGTAGACGGATTCCTCGCGGACGTACGCCCCCGGCTTCGGCGCGTGGATCATCATGCCGTCGCCGATGTAGAGCCCCACGTGGGTGACGTCGGCGTAGAAGAAGACGAGGTCGCCCGGCTGGGCCCGGTCCAGGGGGACGGTGGTGCCGAAGGCGACCTGGTCGTAGGTGGTGCGCGGCAGGGAAACGCCGGCCGCCTTCCAGGCGGCCTGGGTGAGACCGGAGCAGTCGTAGGAGCCGGGGCCGGTGGCGCCCCAGACGTACGGCTTGCCGATCTGGGCGCGGGCGAAGGCGATGGCCCGGCCCGCCGTGGTCCCGGGGGTGGGCGCGGGGGTGGTGGTCCCGCCGCCGTTGCCGCCGGGCCGCGAACCGGACGTGTCCGGGGAGCCCGACGACCCGGACGGGTCCGTGTCCGAGGAGCCCGTGCCGGAGGAGCCGGAACCGGAGGAGCCCGAGGGACTGGACGGGTCCGACGCTCCGGAGGGACTGGACGGGTCCGACGCTCCGGAGGGGGTGGCGGAGTCGGCCGCGGCGGCCCGTTCCCGCCGCTCGCGGTCCTCGGCCTGGCGGTGGGCCAGCTCCGCGGCCTTGCGGGCGGCCTCCTCCCGCTTCTTCTTCTCGGCCGCCGCCAGCCGCGCCTTCTCCTCGGCGGTCAGCTCCGACAGCAGTTCGCGCGCGCCGGACAGCTTCCTGCGGACAGTGGCCCTGGCCGCCCGCAGTTCGTCCTGCGTCCCGGTGAGCGTCCGCAGGCTCTCGGTGGCCTCCCGGCGCTTCTTCATCGTCGCCGCCTGCTGGGCGATGAAGTCGTCGACGGCGTCCTTCTGCCGGCCGGTGAGCCGCTTCGTCATCCGGCTGCGGTCGGCGTAGTCCTGCGGGGAGTCGGCGAGCAGGAAGGTCGCCGTCTCCGGGATCGCGCCGCCGCTGCGGTACTGGGCGGCGGC
This sequence comes from Streptomyces sp. NPDC107521, assembly GCF_055598485.1. Taxonomy (NCBI): domain Bacteria; kingdom Bacillati; phylum Actinomycetota; class Actinomycetes; order Kitasatosporales; family Streptomycetaceae; genus Streptomyces; species Streptomyces sp. NPDC107521. The sequence continues at coordinate 251,075 of NZ_JBVKAT010000006.1, read as the reverse complement.
GAGGGAACCCAGCTTCTCGCGGGCGTCGTTCAGCTTCTGGGTGCGCCGGGCGACCTCGTCCAGGAGCGCGTCGGCGTGTCCGCGCTGCTCGGCGGTCCGCTCCTTGGCCGCGTTGTACTTCTCGGTCGCCGCGCCCGCCTCCCGGTACAGGGTGTCGACCCGCTTCTGCACCTCCTCCAGGCTCGGCCGGTCGTCGGCCGGGGCGGCCTGGGCGGTCTGGGAGAGCAGGGCGACCGAGGTCAGCGCCGCGGTGGCGAGGGCGGGGGTGCGCAGGGCCGCCGCGCGGGTGCCGGTCGGACGCGACTTGCGGTGGGACGCCAAGGAGACGGCTCCTTCCGTGCTCCGCCTGCCGGGCCCGTGCCCTTCCCGTCCGGGGCGTGGTGCCCGGGGGCGGTCCGGCTCCTGGGTCCGTGGCCGGTCCGGGGCCGGGGGCGCGGCGGGGCGCGCCCGGAGGCGTCGCGCTCGTCGCGAACGGGCGCCGGTCCATCCGGGCCTCCGGCCGGTCCGGCTCCGGGCGCCGTGGAGGCGCGCCGGGTGCGGCGGGGCCGCGCGGGCCGGCGAGGTTCGCCGGGAGGGGCCGAGCGGCCTGCCCGGCACCGTAGCCAACGGGCGTGGCGCTTGTGAAGGTCGGCGGGTGATATGCCCGATACATTTTCGTGACCTTCGCGCCGGGGTGACGCTGCGTGGCGCGACGCCGACGCGGGGGTGCCGACGGGGGGCGGTCGGGGGGAGCGGCCGGGGGAACGTGTCCTGCCGGCGAGGGGCGGCGGAGCACGGTCCCTCCGTGGGAGCCGGTCCCTCCGTGGAGGAGGAGCCGCTCAGTCCGTGGAGGGGCCCTGGTTCGATCAGGGGGCCGGGACCAGGGCCGGGGGCCAGGGACCGGGGCCAGGGACCGGGGCCAGGGGCCGGGGCGGGGGCGGGAACGCGACCGGGGCCGAAGGAGGGCCTGTTCGCACGGGAGCGGTGCGCCCCGGAAGACTCCCGGGGGAGAGGCCCCGGCGTGGAGGAACCCCGGCCCGGAACGCCGACCGGGGCCCGACCGGGGCCCGGCCGCCGCCCGGCCGCCGCCTGAGGCCGGGACCGCCCCGCTCCCGCGACTCTGAGGGCCGCCCCACCCCGCTCCCCCCGGCCCGCCCCACCCCGCTCCCGCGCCCGGCGGAGCCGCGTCCCGCGGAGCACCGCCCGCGCCCCGGGCGGGACCGTGCGCCCCTGTCGCCCGGCTCCCGGACAAGGCGGGCGACAGGGGCGCCCCCTTGTCCGACCCCCTCGCTAGCCTGCGGACATGGCCGACTTGTACGAGTTGACGATCACGCTGGACCTGCGCGACGAGCTGTCCGAGGACGAGGTCGCCGAGCTGCGCTGGCACCTCGGGCTCGGGCCCGCGCCGGAGGTCCCGCGCACCGTGACCGCGTTCCCCGTCCGCACCGGGGGCCCCGACGGTGAGCCCGTCGCCGGGGACGATCCCCAGCCCCTCCTGGACGGTGACGGACCGGCGTACCGGGTGGGCGGCGCGCTCGTCTCGGCGCTGTGCCGCCGCGAGGGCACCCGGCCCGGCGGGTGGGCGCTGACCAGCCGGCAGGAGGTCCACCCCGACGCGTTCGACCTCATCGGCGACCTGCTGTGCCGGCTCGCCGCCAAAGCGGCCGACCGGCACCGGCGGGAGGACGGGGGCGTCGTCCTGGGCTGGACGCGCTTCTACGAGTCGTCGTCGGCCGAGCCGCTGGTGGTGCGCGACGGCGCGGTCGGCTGGCCGTGACCGGACGGGCGGGGTGTCGCGCGGAGGAGCCGGCCGGGCCTCTCCGGGGGGACCGGCGGACGGCTCCGGAGCCCGGGAGACCCGGAGCCCCGGGGCGCGCGGCCCCGCCCCGCGGGGGAATTTCCGGGGCGGGAACCCGTTGTCGGTGGGGCGGCCTAGACTCGGAGAGCGATGAGCAGCCTCTTTGACGACAGCTTCCTGGCGAGCCTCCAGGCCCCCGCGGGCCACGAGGAGGAGCCCCCGCCCCCGCCCGAGGACGACCACGCCGCGGAGCCGGTCCCGCACGACCTGTTCGGCGGGAGGTTCGACACCCCGCCGGAGCGGGACACGCACTACCGCAACGGCGCCCCGCGCCCGGTGCTCGACCCGGCCGCCCTCCTGGAGGGGCTGAACGAGAACCAGCGCGCCGCCGTCGTGCACTCCGGCACCCCGCTGCTCATCGTGGCCGGCGCCGGTTCCGGCAAGACCCGGGTGCTCACCCACCGCATCGCCCATCTGCTCGCCGAGCGCGATGTCCACCCCGGCCAGATCCTCGCGATCACCTTCACCAACAAGGCCGCGGGCGAGATGAAGGAGCGCGTCGAGCAGCTCGTCGGCCCGCGCGCCAACGCGATGTGGGTCATGACGTTCCACAGCGCCTGCGTGCGCATCCTGCGCCGCGAGTCGAAGCGGCTCGGCTTCACCTCGTCGTTCTCGATCTACGACGCCGCCGACTCCAAGCGGCTGATGGCCCTCGTCTGCCGCGACCTCGACCTGGACCCCAAGCGCTTCCCGCCCAAGTCCTTCAGCGCCAAGATCAGCAACCTCAAGAACGAGCTGATCGACGAGGAGGACTTCGCCGCCCAGGCCGCCGACGGCTTCGAGAAGACCCTCGCCCAGGCCTACGCCCTCTACCAGTCCCGGCTGCGCGAGGCCAACGCCCTCGACTTCGACGACCTGATCATGACGACGGTCAATCTGCTCCGCGCCTTCCCGGACGTCGCCGAGCACTACCACCGCCGTTTCCGGCACGTGCTCGTCGACGAGTACCAGGACACCAACCACGCCCAGTACTCCCTGGTCCGCGAGCTGGTCGGCACCACCGAGCACCCGGTCGAGGTGCCGCCGGAGGCCGAGGTCCCGCCCGCCGAGCTGTGCGTCGTGGGCGACGCCGACCAGTCGATCTACGCCTTCCGCGGGGCGACGATCCGCAACATCCTCCAGTTCGAGGAGGACTACCCGGACGCCACCACCATCCTGCTGGAGCAGAACTACCGCTCCACGCAGACCATCCTCAGCGCGGCCAACGCCGTGATCGAGCGCAACGAGTCGCGCCGCCCCAAGAACCTGTGGACCAACCAGGGCGCGGGCGCGACGATCACCGGTTATGTCGCGGACACCGAGCACGACGAGGCGCAGTTCGTCGCCGACGAGATCGACCGGCTCACCGACGCGGGTCACGCGCGCGCCGGTGACGTCGCCGTGTTCTACCGGACCAACGCCCAGTCCCGGGTCTTCGAAGAGGTGTTCATCCGCGTCGGCCTGCCCTACAAGGTCGTCGGCGGCGTCCGCTTCTACGAGCGCAAGGAGGTCCGGGACGTCCTGGCCTACCTGCGGGTGCTCGCCAACCCGGAGGACTCGGTGCCGCTGCGCCGCATCCTCAACGTGCCCAAGCGCGGCATCGGCGACCGCGCTGAGGCGATGATCGACGCCCTCGCCCAGCGGGAGCGGATCAGCTTCCCGCAGGCGCTGCGGCGCGTCGACGAGGCGTACGGGATGGCCGCGCGGTCGGCCAACGCGGTCAAGCGCTTCAACACCCTGATGGAGGACCTGCGCACCATCGTCGAGTCCGGCGCCGGTCCGGCCACGGTCCTGGAGGCCATACTCGAACGCACCGGCTACCTCGCGGAGTTGCAGGCGTCCACCGACCCGCAGGACGAGACCCGCATCGAGAACCTCCAGGAACTCGCCGCCGTCGCCCTTGAGTTCGAGCAGGAGCGCGGCGCGGGCGCGGAGGCGGCGGAGGGCGCCGGCGACGCGGAGGGCACGGCCCCCGGGGGCACCCTGGCCGACTTCCTGGAGCAGGTCGCGCTGGTCGCGGACTCCGACCAGATCCCGGACGAGGAGGACGGCGGCGGCGTCGTCACCCTGATGACCCTGCACACCGCCAAGGGCCTGGAGTTCCCGGTCGTCTTCCTCACCGGCATGGAGGACGGCGTCTTCCCGCACATGCGCGCCCTCGGCCAGGCCAAGGAGCTGGAGGAGGAGCGGCGCCTCGCCTACGTCGGCATCACCCGCGCCCGCGAGCGCCTCTACCTGACCCGGTCCACGCTGCGCAGCGCCTGGGGGCAGCCCTCGTACAATCCGCCCTCGCGCTTCCTGGAGGAGATCCCGGCGCCCCACCTGGAGTGGAAGCGGACCGGGGCGAGCGCCCCGGTGTCCTCCGGGCCGGTGTCGGGCATCGCGGCGTCGCTGTCGTCGTCCCGTTCCCGCTCCTCGGCGTCGGGCGCCTCCGGCTTCGCCACCCGGCGCACCGCCGAGAAGCCGACGGTGTCGCTTGCGGTCGGCGACCGGGTCACCCACGACCAGTTCGGGCTGGGCACGGTGGTCGGGGTGAAGGGCACGGGGGCCAACGCCGAGGCGACGGTCGACTTCGGGGACACCAAGCCGAAGCGGCTGCTGCTGCGGTACGCGCCGGTCGAGAAGCTCTGAGCGGCCGGGCCCGGCGGCGGTCGCGCGCCGCCCGGGCCCGCCGCCGCGGCCGTGCCCCGGCGGAGCCGTGAGGCCGGACGGGGCGGTGAGGCCGGACGGGGACGCGCCGGACAGGGACGTGCGCGGCGGCGGGGGCCGCGCGGCGGGTCAGGACGGGTCGACGCCGTGGCTGCGCAGCCAGGCCAGGGGGTCGATCGCGGCGCCGCCGCCGGGACGCACCTCGAAGTGCAGGTGCGGTCCGGTCGAGTTGCCCGAGTTGCCGGAGTACGCGATCCGGTCCCCGGCCTTCACGGGCGTGCCGGAGGGCACGTGGTACGTGGAGAGGTGGCAGTACCAGGTCTCCGTGCCGTCCTTCGCGGTGAGGATCAGCATGTTGCCGTAGGCGGAGTTGAACTGGGTGCGCACCGTGCCGTCGGTCGCCGCCATCACCGGCGTGCCGTAGCTGACGGGGAAGTCGATGCCGGTGTGCACGGACATCCAGTTGATGCCGGCCTGCCCGTAGTAGGCGCTGAGTCCGTGCTGCGCCACCGGGAGCGCGAACTTGGGGCGCAGCCGCTCCTTGCGGGCCGCCTCCTCCGCCGCGCGCTTCTTCTCGGCGACCTGCTCGGCCTTGAGGTCGATCCGCTCCTGGGTCCGGCTGGCCCGGTCCGCGAAGTCGTCGGCACCGGCGGCGAGGCTGGTGAGCTGGGTGTCGAGCCGGTTGTTGGCGGTGGACGGCCGCACCGGCTGGGCGTCCGGGTCGATGTCGTCGGCCGCCGCGGCCCGGGTCGCGGTGCCCTCGTCGCCGGTCAGGCCGCCGACCGAGGCCGCGGCGATCCCGGCCACGCTCATCACGCAGGCCGAGGGCACGGCGATGGTCAGCAGGGCCGAACGCTTGGCGGGGCGGCGGCGCCGGGAGCGGGACCCGCCGTGGGAGGCGGCGGTACGGGGGGCCGGGACACGCGGTGCCCGCTCCTCCTGCTCCTCCAGCAGATCGGTCACGGCGGGCAGTTCACCGGTGTCGGCCAGGCCGTCCTCGCGCGCGGCGGGTCCACCGCCGTCCGGGGCGGCGCCGGGGGCGTCGGTGTCCGGGCCGGCCGCCGGGGCGGGCGTCTCCCCGGGGGCGCCGTCGGCCCGGGTGCCGGGCGAGTCCGGGGCGGCGGGCCCGGCCGCGGCGGCGCCGTCGGAGTTCCACTGCGTGGCGTCGTAGGCGCCGGTGTCGACGGTGCCGGAGGCGAAGGCACCCGTGGCGAAGGCGTCGGCGGGGAACGCGCCGGAGACCGCCGGGCCCGTGGCGAAGGTGCCGGTCGCGAAGGTGCCGGTGTCGAGGGAACCGGTCGCGAAGGTGCCCGTGGCCAGCGAACCGGTGTCGAAGGTCTGGGTGTCCCAGGTCCACTGCTGGGTGCTGTCGGCCGGTCCGCCGGAGGGCTCCGGGAGCGTCCAGGCGCCGGTCTCCCACTGGCCGGTGGTCCCGGTGGTGGCGCCCTGCGCGGAGGCGGCGTCGGCCGGTGCGTACGCCGCCGTCCAGCCGGTGGTGTCGTACGTGCCGGTGTCGTGGGCGGCGTGGTGCCGGGCCGCGTAGCCGTCGTGGTGGAGGCTCCGGTGGCTGCCGGTGGCCCACTGGGCGGTGTCCTGGACGCCGGGCGTGCCGTACCCGCCGGTGGTGCCGTACCCGCCGGTGTCCTGCGCGGTGAGGGCGCCGAAGAGGGGGTCGGTGGCGAAGGCGGTGCCGTGGCCGCCGGTGGTGAAACCGGTGGTGTCGTGGGCGGCGTACGTGGTGAGGTCGCCGTGGACGGGCTCCCCGGTGCCGTACGGCGCGTAGTGCGCCGCGGAGGCGTCGGAAGCCGGGCCCGGGGTGATGGTGCCCCCCGGAGGGTGACGGTCGTTCACCAACTTCTCTTTCGCCTCGACAACAGGGCTGCCAGAGCAGTGCGGCGACTGTACCCGGCGGTATGCGGGCGCGACAATCTTCCGCGGGTTTCCCGTGCGGGCGAAGCGGGCAATCGGCCGTGATTCGGCGGCCGGGAGCAGGACCTTGGCTTTGTGTTCGACGGATGTTCGAGGCGAATGGGGGATATCAGGCCACGGTGATGCCCCCGACGGGGCCGGGGGGAAGGCCGCCGCCCGCCTCCGGGAGCAGTCCGGAGGCGTCGAGGGCCTGCCGGATGCCGGTGGCCACGGCCGGGTGCACCGGCAGGGCGAGGTGTCCGATGCCGCTCACCCGCACGTTCTCCACCGTCAGGTCGGGGTGGTCGAGGCGGGCCGCCTCCAGCGGGTCCATCACCCGGTCCAGGTCGCTCCAGAAGCTCACGAACCGCGTGCGGCAGCCGGGCGCCGGCCGGGTCAGCTCCTCCAGCACCGGCGAGCCGGGGCGCATCTGCCGCACGATCGGATGGGCGTTGGCCAGCGGCGCCACCCGGGTCCCGGTGTGCGGCGTACCGAGGGTCACGCAGGTGCGGACGCGGAGGTCGCCGCCGAGCCGCTGCACGTAGTAACGGGCGATGAGCCCGCCGAGACTGTGGCCGACGAGGTCGACCCGCTCGGTGCCGGTGTGCGCGCAGATCTCCTCGACGTACCCGGCGAGCAGTTCGGCGGCGGCGCGGATGTCGCCGGTCAGCGGCGAGTGGTTGAGCGAGACGACCGGCTGCCCGCCGTGCTGGGCGAGGCTGCGGCGCAGCAGCAGGAAGACGGAACGGTTGTCGATGAAGCCGTGCAGCAGCACCACCGGGGGGCGGGCCGGGGACGTCAGCGGGGACGGGGGCGGCGCCGATCCGGGGCCGGAGGCCGGGGTGCCGGGGGGCCAGGGGTCGGGGCGGCGCTCCTGGACGATGCCCGAGGGGTAGAGGAGCAGGTGTCCGGCGAGGATCGCGGCCTCCAGGGCGGTCGCCTTGAGGAAGGTCAGCGAGGAGCCGGTCAGCCGGCCCGTCAGCCCGGGGAGCGCGGCGAGCCCCGAGAGCCAGGGGAGGTTCGAGACGCCCGGGAGGCCCGGCAGACCGGGGAGCGAGGGGCGGGCCGACAGGGCCGACAGCCCCGGGAGCCCGGCCAGGCCGTCGGTGAGCCCCGAGATCCCCGGCAGCGACGAGAGACCGGAGAGCGACGAGAGACCCGGGAGACCCGGGATTCCGGGCAGGTCCGGCAGGGAGGGGAGGAGGCGCTGGCAGAACGGAACAAGGGGCAGTGCCGCCGTCGTGACCTTCATGGACCGACCTCCTGTCGGCACGCCGCGGGACGTCTCTGTCCCCGGGTGCCCTGGTGGAGAGCGGAAAACGCCGGTGATCGCCGGTCTGTGCGGGAGAGGAGCGAAGGGTGCGGATCCCGGTGCGGGTGTTGCCGGTCTCTCGATGATACGGCGGTGGCGCCCGGGGTGCCTGTGGCGCCGCTGCCCGCCCGGGGCCGCCCCGCGATGCCCGGAGCGAGTGGCTCCGCCTGCCGGTGGTGCCGCCGCTGTACCCGGCGACGGTGCGCGGCGGGAAGGTGTCACCGTGTGATTTCCCCCTCTGTCCGCACCATGAAACCGCGGCTTGCGGGATGCTGGCGATAACGTTCGTTCACTCCCCGGGCGGCTCCGCGGGCGGCGCGGTACGGCGGCCCCGCACGTCGGGGCGCCCGGCGGTGCCGGGCGGGCCAGGCGCCCCGGGCGTGACGTGCTCCTGCTGTACGGCGCGGATGATGTGTGCGGTACTTGACGGTACGGATGGATGTAGTCGCTTCATGGAGGCAGTGATGGGTGTGCCAGCCGGTCCGATCCGCGTGGTGGTGGCCAAGCCGGGGCTCGACGGCCACGATCGCGGGGCCAAGGTGATCGCGCGGGCCCTGCGCGATGCCGGTATGGAGGTCATCTACACCGGCCTCCACCAGACCCCGGAGCAGATCGTGGGCACCGCGATCCAGGAGGACGCCGACGCGATCGGGCTGTCCATCCTCTCCGGCGCGCACAACACGCTCTTCGCCGCGGTGATCGAACTGCTCAAGGAGCGGGACGCGGCCGACATCCTGGTCTTCGGCGGCGGCATCATCCCGGAGGCGGACATCGCGCCGCTGAAGGAGAAGGGCGTCGCGGAGATCTTCACGCCCGGCGCGACGACAGCGTCGATCGTGCAGTGGGTCCGGGCGAACGTCCGGGAGCCCGCGGAGGCGTGAGCCCCCGGCGGCGCCCACCGGCCCCGGCGGTACGGGGCGCGCCGCCCGCAGGACCGGCGGACGGAGGTCCGCCGGGCCCGTGACCCGGAACCGGGGCCACGGCCCCGGCCCGCCATCCCCGCACCCCGTCCCCCGCCCGGCCCCGGCCGAAAGGGGTCTCCGTTCCCGGAGCCCGGCCCGGACCGGCTGCCCGCACCGGCCCGGACCCGAGCCGATGCCGACGGCGCCCTCTTGGCGCGCTCGGCCGGGGACGCTCCGCCGACTGTCCGGTCGCCCGGCGGTCGGTCCGTCCGGTGGTCCGGCCCTCCGAAGGTCCGTCCGGCCGCACACTGTTCCCGGAGCTTGGCCCGGCCCGGCCCACCGGCCCGTACCCGCCCTGAGCCGATGCGGACGGCGTGCCTTGGGCGCGCTGGGCCGGAGGTGTTCCGCAGGCCGAGCGAGAGTCCGGCAGCCCGGCGATCCGGCCCGCCGAAGATCCCTCCGTTCGCACGCCGTTGACCCACCCTCGCCTTGCTGACGGCCCTCGGAAGCTTCCGGGTCGGGCGGCTCCATCCCCCGGAGCAGCCCCGCGGTCCACCGGGAGCGCCCCGGGTCACCGGCCGTCCACCCCCGGCCAGCTCTTCGACCGCTGATGACGGGCCCGCGTCCCGGGCAGCCCCGGGCCCGGTCCCCGCTCTCAGAGGCAGCCCCCGCAGTGCGTCGGTCCGACGCGAGCGGTCCCGCCCGGTCAGCTCCCCGGTCACTGTTGGCGAACCCTCGCCCCGGCCCGGCAACTTCATCCCCCAGGCGCGGCCCCGCGATCCGCCGGGCCCACCGGGAGCCCCTCGCACCGGTCACCCGCCCCCGCCAGCTCCTCGGTCATCACCGCCCGCAGCCGCAGCGTCCGGGCCAGGCGCTGGAACGCCTCCGCCCAGTAACCCCCGGCGCCGGGCGAGGCGTCCTCCGGTTCGTCCGGCACCGCCAGCAGGCTGTCCAGCCGGGCCGCCTCGCCGGGATCCAGACAGCGTTCCGCCAGGCCCATCACGCCGCTGAAGCTCCACGGGTAACTCCCCGCGTCCCGGGCGATGTTGAGCGCGTCGACGACGGCCCGGCCGAGCGGCGGGGCCCACGGCACCGCGCACACGCCGAGCAGCTGGAACGCTTCGGACAGCCCGTGGGCGCCGATGAACCCGGCGACCCAGTCGGCCCGTTCCCCGGCCTCCAGGGTGCCGAGCAGCCTCGCCCGCTCGGCCAGGGACACCGCTCCCGGACCGCCCGCCTCCGGTGCCGTCGGGGAGCCCAGCAGGGCCCGCGCCCACCGGGCGTCCCGCTGCCGCACGGCCGCCCGGCACCAGGCCGCGTGCAGTTCGCCCTGCCAGTCGTCCCGCACCGGAAGGGCGACGATCTCCTCCGGGGTGCGCCCGCCCATCCGCGCGGACCAGATGCCGAGCGGCGCCGCCTCCGCGACCTGGCCGAACCACCACGACCGCTCGCCCCGGCCGGACGGGGCCCGCGCCACCACGCCGTCCCGTTCCATGCCCGGATCGCACTCGTGGGGAGCCTCCACCACGACGGCCGGGGCGCCGACGGTGCGGTCCAGGGAGACGCAGGCCAGCGCCCGGGCGCCCATCCGGGTCGCGAGGGCCGAGCGCGGCAGGGCGGTCAGCAGCTCCGCCGCCGTGGCCCGGACGGTGCGGCTGCGGTCGGTCAGCGCCCGCTCCAGGAACGGCTCGTCGGCCTCGGACAGCCCCACGCGCAGGGAGTCCAGGAACATCAGCCGGTCCTCGGCCCGCTCGGTCTCCCAGGTCCCGGCGAGCAGCTCGCGGCCCGCCACCGGTTCACGGGACCGCAGCGTCGACAGCAGGGTGACGCGCTCCGTGAACAGCCCCTCCCGCCACAGCCGCCGCGTCCGCTCGCCGCTTCCGGGGCCGGGCGGTGCGGCGGCCCCGCCCGGCGTCGTGCGCAGGGCGAACCGCCAGTCCGGGTTCAGCCCGGCCAGCCACAGGCCGCGCGGCCCGGCGAACCGCAGCGCCGCCGGACGCAGGTCCGTCCGTGCCCGCGCTGCGTCCAGCAGGGCGGGCAGCGCCTCGGGCGGCGGCGCGTAGCCGTGCGCGTTCGCCGTCGCGAGCCACTGCGGCAGCAGTTCCATCAGGTCGGGGGCCGTGCCGCGGCGCCCTCCGCCCGCCGTGCCGGGACGGTCGGAGAGCAGCGCCGTCAGCCGCCGCGCCGCCGCGTCCGGCACCCGGGGGCGCGGGTCCCCGGGGGCGGGGGCCACGCGCCGGCCGGCGGTCCCCGGGCGGAGCCCGGCCCGGCGGCGCACGGTCGCCACGGCCGCCGCGTCCAGCAGCGCGGCCGGCGCGTCCCGGCCCGGGGCGAGCCCCGGGGGAGTGCGCCGGTCGGTGCCGAGCAGGGCCGCGGTGACGAGGTCCTCCCACGGCGGGGCCGAGGGGACCGGTGCTGTGCTGGTCATCGGGTTCCTTCCGGTGGACGGGGCCTGCGGGCCCGGGGACGGAGTACGGGACCGGGCGGTCACGGACGCGGCGGCACGGCGGCGGACCGGACGGCCGGAGCGGACGTGCCCCCGCGCGGGCCCGGTGGACGGGTCAGCACAGCGGCACCACCGGACCCGGGGCCTCCGGCCAGGCGGCCAGGGGCGTGAAGCCGCGGTGCCCGCACTCCCCGAAGACCCGGAGGGGCGCGCCGCCGGACAGCGCGACCAGCCGCCACAGCCCGGGCCGGGCGCGGGCCGCCGGGGTGAGCGGCAGCGATGCGTCCCCGTCGGCGTCCGCCAGGTGCCAGTGGTCGCCGTCCCGGACCGGTACCGCCCGCTCCAGGGTCACCGGCACCGACTCCAGCCAGGGGTCGTCGCGCAGGGCCGACCCGTACCGGGCCGCCGCCCCGCCCGTCGTCACTCCCGGCGGGCGGGCCCGTGTCGGCGCGGGCCTCCCGAACCGCTCGCCCAGGGCGACCCGCCCCCGGCCGTCGCCCGGCCGGGCGGTCACCTCCGCGTCCAGGGCCAGCCCCACCGGCAGCGGGGGCTCCAGGGGCCGCCCCGGCGACCCGTAGGACAGCCAGAGGACGGTGCGGTCCGACCCCGTTCCGTACAGCCAGGTGTGGCGGGCCGTCAGGGGCTGGTCGGAGGTGTCGTGGCGGGCGAGGACCAGCCAGCGGTCCCGCACCGGGGGTCCTTCCGCCCGCGCCGGCAGGCCCACGCGGGAACGGACCGCCGCGGCCAGGGCGTCCGGCAGCCCCTCCCGGCGCAGCCAGCCCCGGTCCAGGAGGTGCAGCAGCGCGCACTCCTCCAGCAGCCGCACCGGCCAGCCCGGCCCGGACCCGGGTACGGCGCCCAGCTCCCGCACCCGCGCGGCCAGCCCCGGCGCCTGCGCGTCGACCATGCGGGCCGCCGTCTCCTCCCACATCCCGTACCCGGCCGCCTCCGCCCCGGCCAGACCGCCGCGCAGCAGGTCCGCGAGGCGCCGCTCCAGCTCCGTGGCTCCGGAGGTGATCCGCTCGGCACGGCGCTCCGCCCGCCGCCGCGCCGCCCCGGGATCGGCGACCCCACCTGCCGGGCCCCGCGCCTCCGGTCCGCCGCCTCCGGCCCCCGGTCCGGCATGCTCCGTCTCCGAAGCCTCACCCGTGGCCCCCGGCCCGGCGTCCCCTTTCTCCGGCTCCGCGCCCCTGGCCCCCGGTCCGTCGTCCCCCGTCCCCGGGACCGTGCCTCCGCCCGTCGGTCCGGTGCCCCCGCCCACCCGGCTTCGGGCCTCGGGCGCGCCGCTTCCGGCTCCCGGTTCGGCGCCCTCCGTCCCCGCTCCGGCGCCCCCTGTCTTCGAGGCCGTGCCCCCGCCCGCCGGTCCGGCACCCCCGGCCGCCCGGCCCCGCGCCTCCGGTCCGCCGCTTCCGGTCCCCGGTCCGGCGTTCCCCGTCCCCGGGACCGTGCCTCCGCCCGTGACCCCCGGCCCGATGTCCCCCTTCTCCGGGCCTGCACCCCCGGCCCCGGGCCCGGCGTCCCCTTTCTCCGGAGCCACTCCGCCGCCCGCCGGACCGGTGTCCCCGTCCCGTGCCCCTGTGGGACCGGCCGTGTCCGCCGCCGCGGGCACTCCCGGCCCCTCCCCGAGCCGGTGCCGTGCCCCGTCCGGCGGGGTGCTGCGCGAGGCGGCGGCCTCCCCTGCGCCGTCCCGGAGCCGCGGCAGCCCCCGTACAGGGGCGCAGGGGGTGCCGTCAGCCGGACAGTCGCCCCCGCGCACCGGCTCCGCGCCGTCCGGCACGGACACGGCCGCGCGGTGCGGCGGGCCCGCCCCCTTCTCACAGGGCCCCCGCACCGCCCCCTCTTCGGAACGTCCCCTCCCGGGCCATCGCGCGGCCGTTACCGGCCCCTCTCCCGCCTCGCGCGACGCGGCGTCGGGTGCCCTCGCCGGCACCTCCGCCACGATCCCGCGCCCCCGTCGCTGAGTCATGCCACCGAAGGTAGACGGCGCCACTGACAACCGGTCAGGTGAGGGCGTTCGTGCAGGTCAGGGCGATTGTCAGTGGGGTGGTGCACGGTGGGTCACAGAACGAACCGGATGAGCTGGAGGGGGACTCAGCCATGCCCGTGTCCGCAGAACCGACATCCGCACGACCCGGCTCCGGGGCCCCGGAGGAGAGGGGCCCCGAGTCCGCTGGGCGGGCCGGGGCCGGGGCCGGCGCCGGCGCCGTGCCCGGCTCCGAGGTGCTGCGTCCGCACGCCGAGGTGACCTTCGCGGGCGAACTCGCCGCGCTGGCAGCGCGGGACGACCGCCCGCGCCCGGTCCGCTGGAGGCTGTCGCCGTGGGCCGTCGCCACCTACCTCCTCGGCGGCACCCTGCCCGACGGCACGGTGATCACCCCCAAGTACGTGGGGCCGCGCCGTATCGTCGAGGTCGCCGTCGCCACCCTCGCCACCGACCGCGCCCTGCTCCTACTCGGCGTGCCCGGCACCGCGAAGACCTGGGTCTCCGAGCACCTGGCCGCCGCCGTCAGCGGCGACTCGACGCTGCTGGTGCAGGGCACCGCAGGCACCCCGGAGGAGGCGATCCGCTACGGCTGGAACTACGCGCGGCTGCTCGCCCACGGGCCCGGCCGCGAGGCCCTCGTGCCCAGCCCCGTCATGCGCGCCATGGCGGAGGGCCGCACCGTCCGGGTGGAGGAGCTGACCCGCGTCCCGGCCGATGTGCAGGACACCCTCATCACGATCCTCTCCGAGAAGACCCTGCCCGTGCCGGAGCTGGGCCAGGAGGTGCAGGCCGCCCGCGGCTTCACCCTGATCGCCACCGCCAACGACCGCGACCGGGGGGTCAACGAGCTGTCCAGCGCCCTGCGCCGCCGCTTCAACACCGTGGTGCTGCCGCTGCCGGAGAGCGCCGAGGCGGAGGTCTCCATCGTGGCGCGCCGGGTCGACCAGATCGGCCGTTCCCTCGACCTCCCGGCCGCGCCCGACGGCATCGACGAGATCCGCCGGGTGGTGACGGTCTTCCGCGAGCTGCGCGACGGAGTGACCGGCGACGGCCGGACGAAGCTGAAGTCGCCCAGCGGGACCCTGTCCACGGCCGAGGCCATCTCGGTCGTCACCGGCGGCCTCGCCCTGGCCGCCCACTTCGGCGACGGGGTGCTGCGGCCCGGTGACATCGCCGCGGGCATCCTCGGCGCCGTCGTCCGCGACCCGGCGGCGGACCGCGTCGTCTGGCAGGAGTACCTGGAGACGGTCGTGCGCGAGCGCGACGGCTGGAGCGACTTCTACCGGGCCTGCCGGGAGGTGGCCGCGTGAGGGACACGCCGACGGCCGGGGGACGGGGCGCCGCGGCACCCGGTGGCGGACCGGCGCCCTCCCGGCGCCGGCGGGGGGCTGCCGGGGCGGGGGAGAGGGACGGCGGGACCGGCGGGGAGGGTGCCCGGGGCGGCCCGCCCCGTACGGGGGGTGCCCGGGGGCGCGCGCCCGCCGACGCGCCGCCGCTGCTGCTCGGTGTGCGCCACCACGGGCCGGGGTCGGCCCGGGCGGTGCGCGCGGCGCTGGACGCGGCCCGCCCGGCGGCGGTGCTCATCGAGGGGCCGCCCGAGGCCGATCCGCTGATCCCGCTGGCCGCCGACCCGGCCATGCGCCCGCCCGTCGCCCTGCTCGCCCACGCCGTGGACGAGCCCGGCAGGTCGGTGTTCTGGCCGCTGGCCGCGTTCTCCCCGGAGTGGGTGGCCCTGCGCTGGGCCCTCGACCACGGGGTGCCGGCCCGCTTCATCGACCTCCCGGCCACCCACACCCTGGCCCGTCCGGCGGGGGACGGCGGCGCGGGGGACGGCGCGGCGGAGGGGGACGCGCCGAAGGACGGCGCACCGGGCGCGGGCGGTTCCGGCGGGCGCCCGGAGGAGGAGTCCGCGCCGGCCGGCCTGGCTGTCCGGGCCGATCCGCTCGCCGCGCTCGCCGGGGCCGCCGGCCACGAGGACCCCGAACGCTGGTGGGAGGACGTCGTCGAGCACCGGGCCGGGGCGGCGGGCGCGCCGGAGGACGCGCTCGCGCCGTTCACCGCGCTGGAGGAGGCCATGACGGCGCTGCGGGAGACCGGCGGCGCGGACGGCCGGGACCTCGTGCGCGAGGCCCACATGCGGCTCCGGCTGCGCGCGGCCCGGCGGGAGTTCCCGGGCACCGTGGCCGTGGTGTGCGGGGCCTGGCACGTGCCCGCGCTGCGGCGCCGCACCACCGTCGCCGCCGACCGGGCGCTGCTGAAGGGGCTGCCGAGGACCCGGGTGGAGCTGACCTGGGTCCCGTGGACCCACCGCAGGCTCTCCCGGTCCGGCGGGTACGGGGCGGGCATCGACGCGCCGGGCTGGTACGGGCACCTGTTCGAGGCGCCGGACCGTCCCGTCGAGCGCTGGCTGACCAAGGTGGCCGGGCTGCTGCGGGAGGAGGACCGGCCCGTCTCCCCGGCCCATGTCATCGAGGCGGTCCGGCTGGCCGGGACCCTCGCCGCGCTGCGCGGTCGCCCGCTGGCCGGGCTGGGCGAGACGACGGAGGCCGTGCGGGCGGTGATGTGCGACGGCTCGGACGTGCCGCTGGCCCTGGTGCGCGACCGGCTCGTCGTCGGGGACGTCCTGGGCGGGGTCCCGGAGGGGGCGCCCGCCGTGCCGTTGCAGCGGGACCTCGACCGGATCCGGCGGCGGCTCCGGCTCGCCCCCGAGGCCCGCGTCCGCGAACTGGACCTCGACCTGCGCGAGGACACCGACGCGGCCCGCAGCCGCCTGCTGCACCGGCTGCGCCTGCTCGGCGTCGGCTGGGGCGAACCGGCCGCCGAGCGGTCCGGCACGGGCACCTTCCGGGAGGGCTGGCGGCTGCGATGGGAGCCGGAGCTGGCGGTGCGGGTCGCCGAGGCCGGGGTGTGGGGCACGACCGTCCTCGCCGCCGCGACCGCCAGGGCCGAGGCGGACGCCGCCGCCGCGCGGGACCTGTCCGGCGTCACCGCGCTCGCGGAACGCTGTCTGCTCGCCGGGCTGCCGGACGCGCTGCCCGCGGTGATGGCCGCCCTCGCCGACCGCGCCGCGCTCGACACGGACGTCGGCCACCTCGCCCGGGCCCTGCCCGCCCTGGTCCGCGCCCTGCGCTACGGGGACGTGCGCGGCACCGGGACGGAGGCCCTGGCCGAGGTCGCCGCCGGGCTCGCCGCGCGGATCTTCGTGGGGCTGCCCCCGGCCTGCACCGCGCTCGGCGCCGACGCGGCCGAGGAGGCGCGCCGCCACGTCGACGCCGTGCACGCGGCGGTGGGCCTGCTCGCCGCCGTGCCCGGCCGGGGCGGTCTGCGGGCCCGCTGGCACGCCGTCCTGCGCACCCTGGGCGCGCGGACCACCGTCCCGGGGGTGATCCGGGGCCGCGTGGTGCGGCTCCTCCTCGACGACGGCGCGCTGGCGCCCGCCGCGGCGGCCCGCCCGATGGGCCTGGTGCTCTCGCCCGGCACGCCCCCGGCGGACGCGGCGGCCTGGATCGAGGGCTTCGTCGGCGGCGCGGGCGGCGGCCTGCTCCTCCTCCACGACGAGCGGCTGCTGACGCTGGTCGACACCTGGCTGACCGGTGTCCCGGGGGTGGCGTTCACGGACGTGCTGCCCCTGCTGCGGCGCACCTTCTCGGCCTACGAGCCGGGGGTCCGGCGGGCCCTGGGCGACCGTGTCCGGAGCGGCCCCGGCGGGCGCGGCACGGGGGCGTCCTCGCCCACCGTCCCCGGCTTCGCCCCGGCCCCCGACCCCGCCCGGGCCGACGCGGTCCTCCCCGCCGTCCACGCCCTCCTGGGCCTCACCCCGGCCCCGGCCACCGAGACGACGGCGGTCTCCGGGGGGACCCCCGCCCTGCCACCCGGGCTCAGGAACACCACCACCCTCACGGCACCCACGGCGGCCGGCGGCACCGCCCTGTGCCGCGGAGCGGACGAGGGGACGGCGGCGGGACCACCGGGTGCGGCCCCGGCCGGGCGCGAGGGCACGGCGACGGCCGGGGCCGCCGACCGGTCGGCGGCGGCCGGGGCGGGCGAGCGGACCGCCGCCGGGGAGGACGGGTGCAGCGGGCATGGAGCGGGCGCGGGGACCGCCGCCGAGACGGCCGACGGTGAGGGGACGACGACTGTGGATGCGGCCGGCGGCGGTTCCGCGGCGGCCGGGGCTGGAGGGAGCACCGGCCGGGAAGCGGGAGGGGACGCGCAGAAGGGCGCGGGCACCGTCGGCGGGATGCCCGGGTGCGAGGGCGCGGTGGGGGGTCCCACGGGGGTGGCCCCGGCCGGTGAGCGGACCGCCGCCGGTGCCGGAGGGGGCGCCGGCCGCCGAGCGGATGCGGGCGCGGGCGCGGGCGCGAACGCGGGGGCGGGCGGGAGCACGACCGAGGCGGGGGCGGACATGGGGACGGCCGAGGAGGCGGACGTGGGGAGGGCCCGGGAGGTGGACGCACCGGGAGCCGGTGCCGCTCCCACCGCCCACGCAGGTTCGTTTCCCCACGCCCACGCCCACGCCCACGCCCACGCCCACGCCCACGCCCACGCCCACGCCCACGCCCACGCCCACGCCCATGCCCACGCCCATGCCCATGCCCATGCCCATGCCCATGCCCATGCCCATGCCCACGCCCATGCCCACGCCCATGCCCACGCCCGCACCGCTCCCGACGCTCACGTCGACGCCGCTCCCGCTCCCGCTTCCGACGCCGACGCTGACGCCGCTCCCGTTCCCGCCCACGCCTCCGGCGCCGTGCCCGGCGCGGCTCCCGCCCCCGGCGCCGGGGCCGAGCGGTTGCGGCGGTGGCGGATGGTGCTCGGGGGTGAGGCGGGGGCGGACGGGACCGGGTGGGCGCTGTCCGGGCGGGACGCCGCGGTCGACGGTGCCCTCGCCGCGCTCTACGGCGACCGGGAGGCGCCGCGCCCGGGGCGGGAGCGCACCGCGGGGCTCGGGGCGTCGGCGCCGTCCGTCGCGCGCTGGCTCGGCGACATCCGGACGTACTTCCCCTCCCCGGTCGTCCGGGTCCTGCAACGGGACGCCATCGACCGGCTCGGCCTCGGCGCGCTCCTGCTGGAGCCGGAGCTGCTGGAGGCCGTCGAGGCGGACGTGCACCTCGTCGGCACCCTGCTGTCGCTCAGCCGGGCCATGCCCGAGACGACGCGGGAGTCGGCGCGGGCCGTGGTGCGCCGGGTCGTGGAGGACCTGGAGAAGCGGCTCGCAGCCCGCACCCGGACCGCCCTCACCGGCGCCCTGGACCGCGGCGCCAGAACCGCCCGCCCCCGCCACCGGGACATCGACTGGAACCGCACGGTCGCGGCCAATCTCCGGCACTACCTGCCCGAGCACGGCACGGTCGTGCCCGAGCGGCTCGTCGGCCACGCGCGGGCCGCGCGGTCGGTGCGCAAGGAGATCGTCCTCTGCGTCGACCAGTCCGGTTCGATGGCGGCGTCGGTGGTCTACGCGTCGGTGTTCGGGGCGGTGCTGGCCTCCCTGCGGGCGGCGCGCACCCGGCTGGTCGTGTTCGACACCCAGGTCGCCGACCTCACCGGTCTGCTGGACGACCCGGTCGACGTCCTTTTCGGCACCCGGCTGGGCGGCGGCACCGACATCAACCGCGCGCTGGCGTACTGCCAGGACCGGATCACCCGGCCCGCCGAGACGATCGTCGTACTGATCAGCGATCTGTACGAGGGCGGCACGCGGGACGCGACGCTGCGGCGGGTGGCGGCGATGCGGGCGGCGGGCGTGCGGTTCGTGACGCTGCCGGCCCTGTCCGACGAGGGGACGCCGGCGTACGACCGGGAGCACGCGGCGGCGCTGGCCGGGCTGGGCGTGCCGGTCTTCGCCTGCACGCCCGACCGGTTCCCGGAGGTGATGGCGGCGGCGATCGAGGACCGTCCGCTGCCGGTACCGAACCGGACATGACTACCCATCGGTAACACGGGGCTTGCGCGACCTCCGGACCTCCGTGCGAGGATCACGCCCCAACAGCCTCCTCCCGCCCCGCCGGGCGGGCCGCGCCCCGGTCCGTACGCGCTCGCGCGAGCGCGTACGGACCGGGGCGCGGGGCAGGCGCAGTCTCCGTGTGGGTGCGGGTCGCACCGGAGGGCCGGAAGCCGTCCGGTCTCCGTCCGGCCGAGCCCCGCGGACGGGGTCGGAGGGGTTCCCATTGGGGTGGGGCCGCCCCGGCCCGCACCCCGGCGGCCGTGACGCGGCTCCGGGGAGCAGGACGGGCCCCACCGGGCGAACCCCAACCCGGTGAGGCCCCTCCCGGCACCCCGGGCCCGCGCCCGGGGCCTCACCCGTACGGCGGATGCCTCCCGGGGGGCGCCTCCGGCGGAGCGCCCGGAGCCCGCGCCCGAACGGAGCCCCGCTCGTCCCGCCCGCCCCCGGCCCGATCGCCGGGCCCGCTCCGTCCCGCCCGCCCCCGGCCCGATCGCCGGGCCCGCTCCGTCCCGCCCGCCCCCGGCCCGATCGCCGGGCCCACGCCGTCCCCGTCTCCGCCCCCGGCCCGATCGCCCGGCCCACGCCGCCCTGTCTCCGCCCCGCCCCGGCTCGTGCCGCCCCGTCTCGATCCGTCCGGCGGGGCGGGCGAGAGGGCATGGGCGTGAGACGCGCCGTGTGGTGCGGCCTTCGGCGCGGGCCCTCTCCGGAGCGTCCGGTTCCGGCACGTCGTGCCAGGTGGCTGGCATCATGTGACAGGTATCACCGCTCAGGTGTGACCCGCGATTTAGGGACCCTCCTCAACCGGGGATACCCTGCGAGACGGACATGCCGCGCGCTCGGTCACCGTGTGCGCTCCCCCTGTGACACAGAAGCGCGCGTCACGTTGCCCTCGCGGCACGCCCACGCATCCAACGAACCGCGAGATCACTGATAGGGACGGAAGCGCGTGGACCTGTTCGAGTACCAGGCGAGGGACCTCTTCGCCAAGCACGATGTACCGGTGCTGGCCGGTGAAGTCATCGACACGCCTGATGCGGCGCGCGAGATCACCGAGCGTCTGGGCGGCAAGTCCGTCGTCAAGGCTCAGGTGAAGGTCGGTGGCCGCGGCAAGGCCGGTGGTGTCAAGCTGGCCGCCACTCCGGACGAGGCCGTCGCCCGCTCGACGGACATTCTCGGCATGGACATCAAGGGCCACACGGTCCACAAGGTGATGATCGCCGAGACCGCTCCGGAGATCGTGGAGGAGTACTACGTCTCCTTCCTCCTCGACCGTGCCAACCGGACCTTCCTCTCCATCGCCTCCGTCGAGGGCGGCATGGACATCGAGGAGGTGGCCGCCACCCGCCCGGAGGCCGTCGCCAAGACCCCGATCGACGCGATCGACGGTGTGACGCCGGAGAAGGCGCGCGAGATCGTCGAGGCCGCGAAGTTCCCGGCCGAGGTCGCCGGCAAGGTCGCGGACGTCCTCGTCACGCTGTGGGACACCTTCATCAAGGAGGACGCCCTCCTGGTCGAGGTCAACCCGCTGGCCAAGGTCGCCTCGGGCGAGGTCATCGCCCTGGACGGCAAGGTGTCGCTGGACGACAACGCCGAGTTCCGCCACCCCGACTTCGAGGCGCTCCACGACAAGGCCGCGGCCGACCCGCTGGAGGCCGCCGCCAAGGAGAAGAACCTCAACTACGTCAAGCTCGACGGTGAGGTCGGCATCATCGGCAACGGCGCGGGTCTCGTCATGAGCACCCTGGACGTCGTCGCCTACGCCGGTGAGAACCACGGCAACGTCAAGCCCGCCAACTTCCTGGACATCGGCGGCGGCGCCTCGGCCCAGGTCATGGCGGACGGCCTGGAGATCATCCTCGGCGACGCGGACGTCCGGTCCGTCTTCGTCAACGTCTTCGGCGGCATCACCGCGTGCGACGAGGTCGCCAACGGCATCGTCCAGGCGCTGAAGCTCCTGGAGGACCGCGGCGAGAAGGTCGAGAAGCCCCTCGTCGTCCGTCTCGACGGCAACAACGCCGAGCTGGGCCGCAAGATCCTCACCGACGCCAACCACCCGCTGGTGCAGCGCGTCGACACCATGGACGGCGCGGCCGACAAGGCCGCCGAGCTGGCCCACGCCGCCAAGTAAGCACTCAGGACGAGGACACCAACACACCATGGCTATCTGGCTCAACAAGGACAGCAAGGTCATCGTCCAGGGCATGACCGGTGCCACCGGCATGAAGCACACCAAGCTCATGCTCGGTGACGGCACCGAGGTCGTGGGCGGCGTGAACCCGCGCAAGGCGGGGCAGACCGTGGACTTCGACGGCACCGAGGTACCCGTCTTCGGGACCGTCAAGGAGGCCATCGAGAAGACCGGCGCCGACGTCTCCGTCATCTTCGTGCCGGAGAAGTTCACCAAGGACGCCGTCGTCGAGGCCATCGACGCCGAGATCCCGCTGGCCGTCGTGATCACCGAGGGCATCGCCGTGCACGACTCGGCCGCCTTCTGGGCGTACGCCGGCAAGAAGGGCAACAAGACCCGGATCATCGGCCCGAACTGCCCCGGCATCATCACCCCGGGCCAGTCCAACGTCGGCATCATCCCGGGCGACATCACGAAGCCGGGCCGCATCGGCCTGGTCTCGAAGTCCGGCACGCTGACGTACCAGATGATGTACGAGCTGCGCGACATCGGTTTCTCGACCGCCGTCGGCATCGGTGGCGACCCGATCATCGGCACCACGCACATCGACGCGCTGAAGGCCTTCCAGGACGACCCCGACACCGACCTGATCGTCATGATCGGTGAGATCGGCGGCGACGCCGAGGAGCGGGCCGCGGCCTTCATCAAGGAGAACGTGACCAAGCCGGTCGTCGGCTACGTCGCGGGCTTCACCGCGCCCGAGGGCAAGACGATGGGCCACGCCGGTGCCATCGTCTCCGGTTCGTCCGGCACCGCCCAGGCGAAGAAGGAGGCCCTGGAGGCCGCCGGTGTCCAGGTCGGCAAGACGCCGACCGAGACCGCCAAGCTCGCCCGCGCGATCCTGGCCGGCTGACCGGCCCCCGCGCCGCACATCGAGTGGGCCCGGCTCCGTCGAGGAGCCGGGCCCACTCGGCGTTTCCGGACGCCGCCGGCCGCCCTTCGGCCACCGGCGGCCGTCCACGGGCATGCCCCGGCCGTTCCCGGCCGTCCATGGGCATGCCCTGGCCGCCCCCGGCCGTCCGCGGCCAATCCTCCGGCCACGTGCGGCCATTCCCCGGCCACACGCGGCCACGCACGCGGCCTCTCATGGCCACCGGTGGCCGCCCCCGGCCGTCCGTAGCCGCGCCGGCCCCGCGCCGGCCCCGCGCCGGCCCCGCGCCGGCCCATCCCCGGCTCCCAGCGGTCGCGGCCGGACGGTACGGCGTCGGGGCGGGGTCAGTCGGGGCGGGGGAGCAGCCGTTCGGGGCCGTCCTGCCAGGCGTCCCGGAGCTTGTGGCGCAGCTCCACCTGCCCGTCCGACAGCGGGCCCGGCGCGGCCCGGGAGGGCAGCCCGTGCACCGGCGCCCCGGGGGCCACGGGCGGCTCGTAGTGGGTGGGCGCGGTGCGCAGCGCCAGGGCGGTGGTCCCGATCAGGGCGGCCGTGAAGGCGACGGCGGCCCGGGTCATGACACGGGCCCGGCGCTCGCCCGCGGTGCGCACCGCCGGGGGGCCGGAGGCGCGCGGCCGTCCGGCGGACGCCAACTCGGCCAGCCGCTCGCGCAGCACCAGCGGGTCCGCCAGCTCGGGCAGCGGCCCGCGGAGGGCCTCGCGGGCGCGCATCAGCCGGCCCGCCGCCGCCGGGGTGCTGGCCTCGGTCTCCGCGGCCGTCTCCGGGAGGTCCAGGCCGACGCCGTCGTAGAGCACGAGAGTGCGGCGGTACGGCGGCGGGAGGCGCAGCAGGGCGGTCAGCAGGGCGCGCTGCTCCGGGGCGGAGGGCGGCGGCTCCGGGTTCCGGCGGGGGCGGAAGCGGTGCCAGGGGGAGAGCGCGCGGTCGTACGCCGCCGCCCGCACCCAGCCCGCCGGGTCGGGGTCGCGGGCGACCTCGGGCCACTGCTCCCAGGCCCGCCGGAAGGCCGTCTCCACCGCCTCGCGGGCCGACGCGCGGCGGCCGGTGAGCAGATAGGTCTGGCGGAGCAGGGCGGGGGCGGCGAACTCGTACAGCGCGTCGAAGGCCTGAACGGGGGTCGGGGCGGGCGGCAGGTCCTCGGGGAACGGTCCGCCGAGCGGTCGCGCCGGGAGGACGAGGCTGTCGGCGGAGGCTCCGGACCCCCGGCGGGAGACCGAGGGGGGCCCGCCCCTTGCGCGGGTCCCGGCGCCGACGGCGACCACGACGGGCACGGGCCCCGGTTCCGGGGCGGGGCCGGACTCCGCCACGGGCTCGGGCGCCGACGCGGGCCTCGCCCTCCTCGGGGGCCGCGCCTTCCGGGCGGGCTTCCGTACGCGCCGGGGCGCGGGCTCTGACGCGGGCGTCGGCCGCGGCCCGGCCGCCGCTTCCCGTACGGATGTCACGTCCGGTACGGACGCGGGCCGCGGCCCTGGTGCGCTGCCCGGAACGGGTGTCGGCTCCGCCGTGGGGTCGGTCTCCGATGCCGGGGTGGGCTCCGGCACGGGGGTGCGCTCGCGCTTCGCCTTCCGCCCCGGAACCAGCCCCAGGCCGCGCCCGCGCCCGCGCGCCGGGGTGGCAGCGCGCACCGGAGGGGGTACGTCGCCCGGGGCCGGGGTGCGCTCCGGTTTTGGTGCGTGGTCCCGGGACGCGGCGCGTACGGGCTCGGGTCCGTGGTCCGGAGCCTCCGTGTGCCTGGGTTCCGGTTCGTGGGCGGTCGTCGTGCGTACGGGTTCCGGTTCGTGGTCCGGTGTCCGGGTGGGGTGCGGTCTCCGCACGTCGTCCGGCGTCATCGTGTGCGCCGGGTTCCGTTCGGGGGGCGGGGGCGCGGTGTGCTCCGGTTGCCGTACGCCGTCCGGGGCCGTCGCGGCGGCGCGTTCCGGTTCCCGGCCCCGGTCCTGTTCGTGTCGTGACGCCGCGTGTTCCGGGGCGGAGGTCCCGTCCGGCGCCGGTGCGCGGTTCGGGTCTGGCCGGGGGTCCGGAGGGGGGCCCTGGGGCCGGGGCCGCTCGGGGGTCGGGGCCGACGGGGCGCCGTCGTGGCCCGGTCCGTCGTCGGGGGACGGTGCGTGGGCGGCCGGGGCCGGGTGTGGGTGCGGGGCCGGGGCGAGGGGCGGGAACGGCTCGCGGCCGGGGGCCGACGGGGGGCGCTCCGACGGGGCGTCAGGGCGCGGCGTGCCGTTCGCCAGGGAGTGCAGCAGCTTCGCGTACGCCTCCCGCTTGCGGCCGCGCGGAGTCGTGCGCCCGCTCTCCCACGCGCGGACCGTCTCGTGGGTGACGCCGACCCGCTCCCCGAGCTGAGTGCGCGTCAACGCGGCGGACTCGCGCAGGCGTCGGCGCGTCGCGGGGGGAGGGAGCGGGGTCGCCGGGCTCCGTGTCACAGGGCACCCCTCCGTGCGAAAAAGTACATAACCGTATATTGGGCGACACGTCGGGGCTTCGCCTCTTGCGTCGGGGAAGCGGGTGTCATTGGGAGCATGGCGGCGTGATCCAGACGACCGCCCACCGCATCTCCCCCTCCCTGCTGCGCGCCCGGTGGCGCGACCGGGCGCCCGGACTGTCCGCCGGTGCGCTCGGCGGAGCGATCGCGGCCGTGCTGGGCCTCGGCGCGATCGCCGCGGTGGTGTCCCTGCTGTGGATCAGCTCGCCCTACCCCGACGGCGGGCCCGGCGGCGCCCTGCGCGTCGCGGCGTCGCTGTGGCTGCTGGGGCACGGGGCCGAACTGGTGCGCGCCGAGACCCTGTCGGGGGTGCCCGCGCCGGTGGGCCTGACCCCGCTGCTGCTGTTCGCGCTGCCGGTGTGGCTGGTGCACCGCGCGGCGCGGGACGCGACGGACCCCGGGGACGGCGTCGGTGTGGCGGTGGGCGGCCGGGGGCCCGACGGCCGGGCGGGAGGGGCGCGCGGCGGCGCCGACGGGCCGCCCCCGGTCTCCGCGCGCAACGCCTGGACCGGGGTCGTGCTCGGCTACCTCGGGGTCGCCCTGCTGGTGGCCCTCTACACCGTCGGGGGCGCCCTGCGGCCGTCCTGGTGGGTCCTGGTGTGGCTGCCGCCGGTCGTGATGGCCGCGGCGGGCGGGGGAGCGTGGACGGCGTTCGGCCGGCCGGGCGGCCCGGTGGGCCAGATGCTGCGGAAGCTGCCCCGCCCGGTGCGGGAGCTGCTCGTGGAGCCGGACGCGCGGCTGGGCGCCGCGACGCGGGCCGCGGGCGCGGCGGCGGCGGTGCTGGCCGGGGGCGGCGCGCTGCTGGTCGGGGTCTCGCTGGTGGGGCACGGGGGCGCGGCGCGGGACGCCTTCGGGCAGCTCACCGAGGGGTGGTCGGGCCGCTTCGCGGTGCTGCTGCTCTGTCTCGCGCTGGTGCCCAACGCGGCGGTCTGGGCGGCGGCGTACGCGCTCGGGCCGGGCTTCCTGCTGGGCGCGGGGCACGTGGTGGCGCCGGGCGGCTCCGACCCGACGGCTCCGCTGCCGCCGTTCCCGCTGCTCGCGGCGGTGCCGGACGCGGGGGCGGGGACACCGTGGCACTGGACGGTGGCGGTGGTGCCGCTGGCGGCGGGTGTGACGGCCGGGTGGTTCACGGGGCGCGCGGCGGCGGTGGGCGATCCGGACGGTGGCGGGCGGCCCTGGTCGCCGCGCAGGACGCTGGCGGCGGTGTGGCTGGCGGCGGGGGTGTGCGGGCTGCTGGCGGCGGTGCTGGCGGGGGTGGCCGGGGGGCCGCTGGGCGGGGCGCGGCTGGCCCGGTTCGGGCCGGTGTGGTGGGAGGTCGGCGGGGCGGTGCTGGTGTGGGTGGGGGTGGTGGCGACGCCGGTGGCGGTGTGCGTGCGGTGGGGGGTGGTGCGGGGGTTGGTACGGGGGCCCGTGCCGGCCGGGGGCCGGGCGGGGGGTTCCGCGGGGCGGTGGCTCCGGGCGGTGCGGGGGGTCGTCCCGGGGAGGTTCCGGCGGAGGAGCGCGGGGGCGGGCGGGGGGTGGGATTCGCCCCCGCCGCCCCTACCCGTCCCGTCCTCGGGGGCTGCCGCCCCCGGGCCCCCGCGTCGGCCCTGAAGGGGCCTCGTCCTCAGGCGCCGGACGGGCTGGGGGTGCCCGGGTTCTGTCGTGGGGGCTGTCGTCCCCGGGTCCTCGCGTCGGTCCTGGAGGGGCCTCGTCCTCAGGCGCCGGACGGGCTGGGGGTGCCCGGGTTCTGTCACGGGGGCTGCCGCCTCCTGGGCCCCCCGCGTCGGCCCTGAAGGGGCCTCGTCCTCAGGCGCCGGACGGGCTGGGGGCCCGGGCTCTGTCGCCCCGGGCCCCGCTTCGGCCCTCAAGGGACCCGTCCTCACATGCCGGACGGACCGGGCGGCACCGGTGTCAGCTCTCCGTGCCCAGGACGCCCCGGAGCTGTTCCGGCAGGTGGCGGTTGCAGGACTGCTCGGCCTCGTTGGTCAGGGCGTCGTTCTTGCAGGTGTAGAAGTCGCGGTAGACCAGCTGCGTCGCGAAGGTGCCGAAGACCAGCAGGACCGCCAGCGAGGACGTGACCAGGCCGGTGATCGCGGCGGTGCGCTGCGGGCGGCCGTCCGTGGGCCGGGCCGGGGTCTTGGCGTCCGGGTCGGCGGCGCGGGGCTTGGCGCGCAGCGAGGCGATGCCCCAGTACAGCGCCAGCGACCCCAGCGGCAGCGCCACGTACGGCCAGTCGAAGAGGGCGAAGAACAGGGCCCACATGCCGCACAGCAGCGCGTAGCGGGCGCGGCGCTGGGCCGGGTCCGTCGGGTCCCAGCGCGGGCCCTGGCCGCCGCCCTGGCCCTCGGGGCCGGAGCCGCCGGAGCCGCCGGAACCCCCTGGGCGTTCGCCGAAGCCGCCGGAGGAGCGGCCGGGCTGGCGGTCGCTCCACCCCCGGCCCCACGGGGAGCGCCCGCCGCCCTGGCCCTGGCCGCCCCGGCCCTGCGAGCCCTCGTCACCCGACGGGTGCCGGGGCTGCCACGGGCTGTCGGGGCTGCCCTCGGGCGGTGCCGCGAACGGGTTGTCGTCCTGGGCGGGGGCCTCCCCGCGCTTCCCGTCCTCGCCGTCCGGCGGGGAGGAGGGACGTTCCCGCAGCAGCACGGCGCTGCTCTTCCCTGGCTGCGCCGACCGCTGGGGGAGCGTGATCGGTCGCAGGCTGCGGTCCGGCATCAAGTGAGCGTCTTCCCCTTGGCGATAGCGAACGGTCGATAACGAACTGGCGACAAACGAGCCGCGGACCGGCCGGTGCGGGCCGTGTGCGAACGGGTTCGCGCACGGTCGGCGCCGGGCGGTCCCCCTGGTGAACGCGTGGCGTGCGGGTCGCGTTCCCCGGTCCGGTCCGAGGCAGACGCTACCGCCCGGCCGCGCCCCCGTCCCGAGGGGGCCGCCCGGTGTGCCGGTATCGTTGCTGACGGTCGGCCGTTTCGTAGGCTTCCCCGTATCGCGGGGCGCGAAGCATTCGTACGACCGTACAAAGAACCGGCGCGCGCCGGTCCCCGTACGGGCCGGCCGGACCGGACACCCGCTCCCCGAGAAAGGCCCCCGCCGTGGCCGCCAAGCCCGTGGCCGAGCGCCCCCAACGCCTCGTCGTCCTGGTCTCCGGATCAGGCACCAATCTGCAGGCACTCCTCGACGGGATCGCCGACGCCGGTGCCGGGGCCTACGGCGCCGAGATCGTCGCCGTGGGAGCCGACCGGGACGGCATCGAGGGGCTGGCCCGCGCCGAGCGCGCCGGGCTGCCGACCTTCGTCTGCCGGGTGAAGGACCACGCGAGCCGGGAGGAGTGGGACGCGGCGCTCGCCGCGGCCGTCGCCGCCCACGAGCCGGACCTCGTGGTCTCGGCCGGGTTCATGAAGATCGTGGGGAAGGAGTTCCTCGCGCGGTTCGGCGGGCGTTTCGTCAACACGCACCCCGCCCTCCTCCCCAGTTTCCCGGGAGCCCACGGGGTGCGCGACGCGCTCGCGTACGGCGCCAGGGTCACCGGCTGCACCGTCCACTTCGTCGACGACGGCGTCGACACCGGGCCGATCATCGCGCAGGGCGTGGTGGAGGTCCGGGACGAGGACGACGAGAGCGCTCTGCACGAGCGCATCAAGGAAGTCGAGCGCAGGCTGCTCGTCGATGTCGTGGGGCGGCTCGCCCGCAACGGCTATCGCATTGAGGGACGAAAGGTAGTTATCCAGTGACCGCCGAGAGCAACACGCGGGCCATTCGCAGGGCACTCGTCAGCGTCTACGACAAGACCGGGCTGGAGGAGCT
Organism: Streptomyces sp. NPDC107521; assembly: GCF_055598485.1. Lineage (NCBI taxonomy): Bacteria > Bacillati > Actinomycetota > Actinomycetes > Kitasatosporales > Streptomycetaceae > Streptomyces > Streptomyces sp. NPDC107521. The sequence goes on along the minus strand of NZ_JBVKAT010000006.1, from coordinate 222,784 downwards.
GGCCCGCGGGCTGCACGAGGCGGGCGTCGAACTCGTCTCCACCGGGTCCACGGCCGGCCGGATCGCCGCCGCCGGCGTCCCCGTCACCAAGGTCGAGGAGCTGACCGGCTTCCCCGAGTGCCTGGACGGCCGGGTCAAGACCCTGCACCCCAAGGTGCACGCCGGCATCCTCGCCGACCTGCGCCTCGACAGCCACCGGCAGCAGCTCGACGAGCTGGGCGTGGCGCCCTTCGACCTCGTCGTCGTCAACCTGTACCCATTCCGCGAGACCGTCGCCTCCGGCGCGACCCCGGACGAGTGCGTCGAGCAGATCGACATCGGCGGCCCCTCCATGGTGCGCGCCGCCGCCAAGAACCACCCCTCGGTCGCCGTGGTCACCAGCCCCGAGCGGTACGGCGACGTGCTCGCCGCCGTCCGGGACGGCGGCTTCGACCTCACCGCCCGCAAGCGGCTGGCCGCCGAGGCGTTCCGGCACACCGCCGCGTACGACGTGGCCGTCGCCTCCTGGTTCGCCGCGGACTACGCCCCCGTCGACGACTCCGGCCTCCCGGCCTTCCTCGGCGCCGCCCACGACCGCGCGCACACCCTGCGCTACGGCGAGAACCCGCACCAGCCCGCCGCCCTCTACACCAGCGGCACCGGCGGTCTCGCGGAGGCCGAGCAGCTCCACGGCAAGGAGATGTCCTACAACAATTACACGGACACCGACGCCGCCCGCCGTGCCGCGTACGACCACGCCGAGCCCTGTGTCGCGATCATCAAGCACGCCAACCCGTGCGGCATCGCGATCGGCGCGGACGTGGCCGAGGCGCACCGCAAGGCCCACGCCTGCGACCCGCTGTCCGCGTTCGGCGGTGTGATCGCCGTCAACCGGCCGGTCAGCAGGGAGATGGCCGAGCAGGTCGCGGAGATCTTCACCGAGGTCGTCGTGGCGCCCGGCTACGAGGACGGCGCCCTGGAGATCCTCACCCGCAAGAAGAACATCCGGGTGCTGCGCGCCCCCGAGGCGCCCGCCGCCCCGGTCGAGGTCAAGCCGATCGACGGCGGCGCCCTCCTCCAGGTCACCGACCGCCTCCAGGCCGACGGCGACGACCCGGCCACCTGGACCCTCGCCACCGGCGAGGCCCTCTCCCCGGCCGAGCTGGCCGAGCTGGCGTTCGCCTGGCGGGCCTGCCGCGCCGTCAAGTCCAACGCCATCCTGCTGGCCAAGGACGGCGCCTCGGTCGGCGTCGGCATGGGCCAGGTCAACCGCGTCGACTCCGCGAAGCTCGCGGTGGAGCGGGCGGGCGAGGAGCGGGCGCGCGGCTCCTACGCGGCCTCCGACGCGTTCTTCCCCTTCCCCGACGGCCTGGAGGTCCTGACCGGGGCCGGCGTCAGGGCCGTGGTGCAGCCGGGCGGTTCGGTCCGCGACGAGCTGTGCGTCGAGGCGGCGCAGAAGGCCGGCGTCACCATGTACTTCACCGGGACGCGGCACTTCTTCCACTGATCCGTGCGCGGACGGGGGCCCGGGGCGATCGCCGCCCCGGGCCCCCGTCCGCCGTTTCCGGGGGGCTCAGCCGCCGCCCGGCAGCTCGCACCACACGGTCTTTCCCTCGGGCCCCTGGTCCACGCCCCAGCGCACGGCCAGCGCGTCGACCAGGAGCAGCCCCCGTCCTCCCTCGTCGTCCCCCGAGGGGCGGCGCGGCACCAGCCAGGAGTGCCGTCCCGGGTCGGTGACCTCCACGCGGACGCCGCCCTCCGCCGTGCTCCCCAGCCGGACGGTCACCGGAGTGCCCTCACCGATGTGGGTGATCACGTTCGTCAGCAGCTCGCTGACGCAGAGCTGGACGTCGGAGCAGTCCCCGCCGAAGTGCTCCCGCGCCGCGCGGCGCACCTCCGCGACGCTCCCGGGGCGGGCCGGGAGACCGAGGACGAGTGCGCAGAGCGCTGTCATGCGCCGGCCGCCTTGCGCAGTGCCTCGGTCAGCGCGGTGGCCGTCTCCCGGTTGCAGTTGCCGAGCGAGACGAGCGGTCCGGCGCCGTACGAGGCGGCGAATCCGGGCAGGTCGACCCCGAGGGACGGGAGCCGGATGCCGTGCGCGGCGAGCGCGGCGCGGAGCCGTTCGACGCAGGCGGTGGTGTCGGGGTGGGGGTCCATGGGGGTGCCTTCCGTTCCTGTGCGGACTGTGACGAAGTACTCACAGAGTGGCGTCACGGCGCGTACGGTGGAAGACCTTCGGGTTGCGCACGGCAAGTGGTAAACGGTGGTGATCGGTTGTGCCCGCACGGAAGGACCCCGACGCGTCGGCGAGCGTCCCCAGCTTCTACGGCGCGGAGTTGCGCTACAAGCGGGAGGCGGCCGGCCTGACGCTGGAGCAGTTGATCGAGGGCAGCTACCGGGGCATCTCGTTCCTGAGCCAGATCGAACGCGGGGAGCGGCGCATGCCGGTCGACCTGGCCCGCCACGTCGACCTGCGGCTGGACACGGACGGCTTCTTCGAACGCCGCTGCGACGACGCGGCGAAGGCCCGGCAGACCGGGCACGCTTGGTACTACGCCGACGTGCCGGACATGGAGAAGCGGGCGCAAACCCTGGAGGAATGGGCGCCCATGAGTGTGCCTGGTCTTTTGCAGACCGGTGACTACTTTCGGGGGCGTATTCAGTACGCGGACCCGGAGGCGTCTCCGGAGAAGTGCGAGGAGCGTGTCCGTGCGCGGCTGGCACGCGCGGAACTGTGGACCCTTCCGGTCCGGCCCTCGTACTGGGGCATCCTGAACGAGTCGGTCCTCCGGCGAACGCCGCTTTCGCCGTCGGTCATGGCCGAACAGGTAGAGCACATCCTCGACTTGGTCCGTTCCACCCGGAGCATTATCCAGGTGGTTCCGGAAACAAGTCCCTGGACGCCGCTCGACTACGGCGTAGTCAAGATCATGACCTTTGCCGATGCCCCGCCGACGGTGTACGCAGAGGGTGACCACACAGGTCAACTCATTGACTATCCGGCTCAAGTCGCCGGGTTCCGCCGGAAGTACGATCTGCTGAGGGCCGTTGCACTGCCGCCCGCAGAGTCCCTTGCCTTGATGGAAGAACTAGCGAGGACATATAGGTATGAAGCAGAAAAGCGAGAATGACCTGGATTTCGTGACGTGGCACAAGAGCAGCTACAGCAACATGGACGGCGGCGACTGCGTCGAGGTGGCCGAAGGGTTCCCCGGTCTCGTTCCGGTCCGTGACTCCAAGGCCCCCGAAGGTGCCGTCGTGGTCTTCCCGGCGGCTGCCTGGGTGCCCTTCGTCGCGGCGCTCAAGGGGTAGCGCCGTGCTGAACGGCGGAGCTGGGGGCCGGGGTTGCCTCACCTGGCGCAAGAGCAGTTACAGCAATGGGACCGGTGGGGACTGTGTGGAGATCGCCCACGGCCTCAATGCGGCCTTGGTCCGTGACTCGAAGGCCCGGCGAGGAGCCTTCCTGGTTTTCTCTCTTGGTCCCTGGGAAGCCTTCATCCCCATGCTGAAGGAGTGCAGGTCAGGGTGAACAGCCGTACTGCGTACTTCGAAAACGCCACTTGGCGCAAGAGCAGTTACAGCAACGGCGACGGGGCCGACTGCGTAGAGGTCGCCGACGGCGTCCCCGGTCTCGTGCCGGTCCGTGATTCCAAGGACCCCGGCGGGGCCGTGCTGCTGGTGCCCGCGTACGCCTGGACGCACTTCCTCGCCTCGCTCCCGGCAGGGTGACCGCGGGGTGAGCCAACGCCAGGGCCGTGCCCTACCCGGTGGGTGGGACACGGCCCTTGGAGTGGTGCGGTGGCTCAGTAGCGGGGGCGGGCGAACCACGCCGTGCCGCTGGGGACCACCGGGGCGATGGTGATGATCACCGCGAAGACCACCCAGATCAGCGGGAAGATGATCGCGCTGGCCAGGCCGCTGTCGAGGGCGCCGAACAGGGCGATGAGGCCGACCACGCCGCCCAGCGCGCCGTACACGACGGTCGTGATGCGTATGCCCTGGCCGCCGCGGCTGAACTTGACGCCGAGCAGGATGGACAGGGTGGCGAACCCGAAGACGACCAGGGCGATGATGATGAGCACCCCGGCCGCGAGGTCGCCGCCGTCGCTGAGCGCGCTGAACGGGTCGTCGGACGAGGTGCTCACGCTGTCCGCCGCGTCCGAGATGTCGCTCGCGATGGTGGCCACGTAGAGCCAGATGAAGCCGATGATGATCTGCACGGCCGCGATGAGGAACAGGAAGACCCGCGCCGTCATCAGCAGGCCCGGCATCGTCATCGGGAGCATCTGGTTCCCGCCGGGGAAGCCGGGGTAGCCCGGCTGCTGCGGATAGCCCGGGTAGCCCTGCTGGGGCGCGGGGGGCTGCTGCGGGTAGCCGTAACCGGGCTGGCCGGGGGGCTGGGCGGGCGGCTGGCCGGGCGGGGGCCCGTAGGGGTTGTTCGGGTCGCCGAAACTCATGGCGGTCCTTCCTCCGGTCGTGCGTCTGTGCGGGGACGCGCGGGCACGGTGCGGAGGAGATTCCTACAGAATGGTTGCGGTCCGTCCCCCCGGTACTGCCCGCGGCACTGTGACCACATCGTTCTGGACGGTCGTGCGGCTTGTCCAGCCACATTCGCGAGGTGTTGTGCAAGTGCAACATCGGTGATCAATCGCGCATATTCCGGCGCCGGACCCCGCCCCCGCGCCCCCCGCCGCGCGCCGGACCCGGGGCCGGGCCGCGACCGGATTGGAACCACGGGCAGGTCATCCGCGAGGATGGGGGCATGACCGCCCAGATTCTCGATGGCAAGGCCACCGCAGCCGCGATCAAGTCCGAACTGGCCGCCCGCGTGGCGGCGCTCAAGGAGAGGGGCGTCACGCCCGGCCTCGGCACCATCCTCGTCGGGGAGGACCCCGGCAGCCAGAAGTACGTCGCCGGGAAGCACCGCGACTGCGCCCAGGTGGGCATCGCCTCCATCCAGCGCGAACTGCCGGCCACGGCGACGCAGGAGGAGATCGAGGCGGTCGTCCGCGAGCTGAACGAGGACCCGGCCTGCACCGGCTACATCGTCCAGCTCCCGCTGCCCAGGGGCATCGACGAGAACCGCATCCTCGAACTGATGGACCCGGACAAGGACGCCGACGGCCTCCACCCGATGAACCTGGGCCGCCTCGTCCTCAACGAGCCCGCCCCCCTGCCCTGCACCCCCAACGGCATCCTGACCCTGCTGCGCCGCTACGGCGTCGAGATCAAGGGCGCCGAGGTCGTGGTCGTCGGGCGCGGGGTCACCATCGGCCGCCCGATGCCGCTGCTGCTCACCCGCCGCAGCGAGAACGCCACCGTCACCCAGTGCCACACCGGCACCCGCGACCTGTCCGCCCACCTCCGGGGCGCCGACATCATCGTGGCCGCCGCCGGGTCCCCGCACCTGATCCGCGCCGAGGACGTCAAGCCGGGCGCCGCCGTCCTCGACGTGGGCGTCTCGCGCAACGCCGAGGGCAGGATCGTCGGGGACGTGCACCCCGACGTGGCCGAAGTGGCCGCGTGGATCTCCCCGAACCCCGGCGGCGTCGGCCCCATGACCCGGGCCCAGCTGCTGGTCAACGTGGTCGAGGCGGCGGAACGCAGTGCCGCCTGAGGCGAGGGGGAACACCGGCGGGGACGCGGGCGCGGGCGGGCGCGGGACCGGCGCCGCGCCGGACGCGGGCGGCGCGCCCGACGACGAGCCGACCGTCCCGGCCGCCCTCAGCGCCCCCGGCCCCGACGGTGTGGCGCGTCGCGTCAGCCGCCGCTTCCCCCTCTTCACCCGGGACACCGCCCGCCCCGAGGGCGGTGGCCGGGCCGCCCCCGGCGACGCCCCCGCGCCCGCGCGGCAGTGGCCCGTGCTGCTGGTCATCGGCCTGGCCGGAATCGGCCTGCTGATCACCGCGCTCGATGTCTTCCGCTGGGGGCTGGTGCTGACCGGCGCCGCCCTGCTGCTCGGCGGGGCGCTGCGGTGGCTGCTGAGGGACGTCGGCATGCTCGCGGTCCGCTCCCGCTTCACCGACATCATGACCTACGGCACCCTGGGCGGCGTGATCGTCGTGCTGGCGCTGATGGCCCAGCCGGAGCCCCTGCTCGAACTGCCGTTCCTCAAGGACACCCTGCACTTCACCGTCAGCCGGTGACACCGCGGCCCGTCCCCCACCCCCGTGCGGGGACGGGCCTGCGGCGAGATCAACATTCCTGCACGTCATGGCCCCGGTTCAATGTCGGACCGGCCGCTGTGGCACGGAAGTGACCGTTCCGCCACGGACTCCGGAGGGACGGGATGAGACCGGGAAACGACGGCGGGCCCCCCGCGGGTCCGGGGGTTCCGTTCCGGCCGCGGCGGCTCCGATGGGACACTGGACCCGGGACCGGCGGGTGTGCCACGGTGCACGCCACCGCCCCCGCGCACCCGTGCGAACCGCCCCCCGGGAACCGGGACCGCGGCCGGGCGCATCCCTGAGGGCAGCCGGGACGAGGACCCGGCACGGTCCCGCGCGCACGGGCGCCCGCGCGGGACGCGGGGGGTGCGGGGTGCGGGGGACGACGGGGAGCCACCACAGCACGTCACCGGGGGAGAACACGTCACCGGGGGAGAAGGGGAAGCAATGCCTCGTTGGAAGGCCTTGCCGGACGGACTCGATCCGCAGATCGCCGAGTTCGTCAGCCAACTGCGCCGACTCGTGGACCGCGGCGGTCTGAGCATCGCCTCGCTGGCCGACGCGACCGGCTACAGCAAGACGTCCTGGGAGCGTTATCTCAACGGCCGCCTGCTCGCGCCCAAGGGCGCCATCGTGGCGCTCGCCGAGGTGACCGGGACCCACCCCGTCCATCTGACCACCATGTGGGAACTGGCCGAGCGCGCCTGGAGCCGCTCCGAGATGCGCCACGACATGACCATCGAGGCCATCCGGATATCCCAGGCGCGCGCCGCGCTCGGCGAGCCGGGCGCCGCCGGTGCCGCCTCCGGCGGCGGGGCCGCCCGGGGCGGCCCGGCCCACCGCGCCGCGCGCGGGGCGCCCGGGCCCGGTGCCGCCGCGCCGGTGGTCCCGGCCCAGCCGACCGCCGCCGACAGCCCCGACGCCCACTTCGGCGCGCAGGGCTTCGGCGCCCCCGGCGGCCCCACCGAGGGCAACTCCTGGGGGATGGCCGGCTACCGGGGGCCCTCGCCCACCGGCCCCGTCCACCGGGCCCGCCCCGAGGGCGCGCCGCCCGCCGCCGGGAACGGCGGCCCGGCCGGGGGCCCGCCGCCCTCGCCGGGCCGTGGCCGCCCCGCCCCGGGCGGACGGCTGACGCCCACGACGCTGATCGTCGGGCTCGTCGGCGTGCTGGTGGTGATCGCGGGCGCCGTCTTCGTCCTGAACGGGGGCGACCGGAAGAAGCCCGCCGTCGAGGCCGAGCCGTCCCCCTCGCCGACCGCCGCGACCACGGCCGCGCTGCCGCCCGGCGTGAAGTGCGGCGGCGACGTCTGCACCGGCAAGGACCCCGAGGCCATGGGCTGCGGCGGCGAACTCGTCACCACCGCGGCCAGCACCACCGTCGGCGCCGCCGCCGTCGAGGTCCGCTACAGCAGCACCTGCGGCACGGCCTGGGCCCGTGTCACCCAGGCGGGAGCGGGCGACCAGGTCCGCATCAGCGCGGGCGGCGCCCCCCAGAGCAGCCCCGTCGTGGCGGCCGGCTCGACCTCGGCGTACACCCCGATGGTGGCGGTGCGCGACGCGGCCGACGCGCGGGCCTGCGTGACGCTGGCCGCGGGCCAGGAGGGCTGCACGCGCTAGCGCCGGGGCGGCGCGACCGGGCGGCGCCACGCCACCGGCCCGCGCCGCCCGGCTCCGCGTCCCGCGCGGTCCACCTGCCGGTCCGGCGGGACACGGAACCGTCCCGCTGGTGGCGGAGCCTCCCGGCCTCCGGAGCCGGCCTCCGGAGCCATGGCTCCCGCCACCCCGGCCTCCGGAATCCCGGGGGCCCGAACCTCGGGGGGCCGAAAACCCGTGGCCGGAGCCCGGGTGAAAGAAAATCTGGGGCGGGACGGGTATACCACGGGGCCCGGTGGGCACGCGGAGAGTACCCCCCACGGGAGTCCGGCAACGGCACCCCCGAACGGCGGCCGCCTCCGTCCCCCTCTCCCGGACAGGCGGCCGCCTCTTCGTTCCCCCGGCGCCCACGCCCCCCGGTGCCGTGTCCGTTCACCGGCCCCTTCCGGCGCCCCGGCGGGGCCTCCCGTCCCGTTTCCGTCCGCGAACCGCGGACTCCTGCGCCGAACAGGCGGCACGGGGCCGTTGTGGGGCGGGCCACAGGGACCCTGGCAGCCCCGGGGGGCCGGATGCGCGATAGCCTGGCGGCTGATCGATCTCTTGGCGTCAAGAGATCGATCAAACGCCCGGGGCGGGACGCCCCACCGCCAGCTGTATACGGAGAACGCCATGACCCGCACTCCCGTGAACGTCACCGTCACCGGCGCGGCCGGCCAGATCGGTTACGCCCTGCTCTTCCGCATCGCCTCCGGCCAGCTGCTCGGCGCGGACGTGCCGGTCAGGCTGCGGCTGCTGGAGATCACCCCGGCGCTCAAGGCCGCCGAGGGCACCGCGATGGAGCTGGACGACTGCGCGTTCCCGCTCCTCCAGGGCATCGACATCAGCGACGACCCGAACGTCGCCTTCGACGGCGCCAACGTCGCCCTCCTCGTCGGCGCCCGCCCCCGCACCAAGGGCATGGAGCGCGGCGACCTGCTGGAGGCCAACGGCGGCATCTTCAAGCCGCAGGGCAAGGCCATCAACGACCACGCCGCGGACGACATCAAGGTCCTCGTCGTCGGCAACCCGGCCAACACCAACGCCCTGATCGCCCAGGCCGCCGCCCCGGACGTCCCGGCCGAGCGCTTCACCGCGATGACCCGCCTGGACCACAACCGCGCGCTGACCCAGCTCGCCAAGAAGACCGGCACCACGGTCGCGGACATCAAGCGCCTCACCATCTGGGGCAACCACTCCGCCACCCAGTACCCCGACATCTTCCACGCCACGGTCGGCGGCAAGAACGCGGCCGAGGTCGTCAACGACGAGAAGTGGCTGGCCGAGGACTTCATCCCGACCGTCGCCAAGCGCGGCGCCGCCATCATCGAGGCCCGCGGCGCCTCGTCGGCCGCCTCCGCCGCCAACGCCGCCATCGACCACGTCCACACCTGGGTCAACGGCACCGCCGAGGGCGACTGGACCTCCATGGGCATCCCGTCGGACGGCTCCTACGGCGTGCCGGAGGGCATCATCTCCTCCTTCCCGGTCACCACCGAGGACGGCCGCTACGAGATCGTCCAGGGCCTGGAGATCAACGAGTTCTCCCGCACCCGCATCGACGCCTCCGTGCAGGAGCTGTCCGAGGAGCGCGAGGCCGTCCGCGCCCTCGGCCTCATCTGATCCCCGCGGACCCGCACCGCACCACGGGCCCCGTCCCGCCGGCCTCCACGCGCCGGCGGGACGGGGCCCGTACCCGTGGCGGCCCGGTCCCCGGGGCCTCTCGTTTGGATCATGCCGGGCTCGCGGGGTCCGGCCTGATCCAAACGAAAGACCCTAGGAACCGGGCCGCGCCGCGGCGAGTTCCGCCGCCATGGCGCGCACGGCCTCCTGCGCGCGGCGCTGGAGCCCCGGGCCGAAGGTGATCCGGGTGGCGCCCAGGCCGCCCAGCTCCGCCGGGGACGGGCCGTCCGGCATCGCGGCCATGTTGAGGGGTCCCTCGATCCCGGCCCGCAGCACCGGCAGCGCCGAGGGCGGGGCGCCCAGCGGGTAGACGCAGTCCGCGCCCGCCGCCACGTACGCCGCCGCCCGCTCCAGGGCCGCGTCGGGATCGGCGACGCCCAGCAGGAAGGTGTCGACGCGGGCGTTGAGGAACAGCCGGTCGCCGGCCGCCTCCCGCACCGCGGCCAGCCGGTCCGCCTGCTCGCCCGGCTCCAGCAGTACCCCGCCCACGGAGTCCTCCAGGTTGCAGCCCACGGCGCCCGCCTCCAGCAGCCGGTCCACCAGCTCCGCCGGGGCGAGCCCGTACCCGGCCTCCACGTCCGCCGAGACCGGCACGTCCACCGCCCGGGTGATCCGGGCGACCGCCGCGAACATCTCGCCGGCCGGGGTGCTCCCGTCCTCGTACCCGAGGGACGCCGCGACGCCCGCGCTCGGCGTCGCCAGGGCCGGGAACCCCGCCTCCTCGAAGGCCCGGGCGCTCGCCGCGTCCCACGGGCCCGGCAGCACCAGCGGGTCGCCCGGCGCCCGGCCGTGGTGCAGCGCCCGGAACCGCGCCGCCCCGCCCCGCCGCTCGGCCCCGCCGGGCGCCTCCGCCCCGTCGGGACGGGCCGCCCCGCTCACCACTCGGTGCTCCCCGGAGGGATCCGCCGGGCGACCATCAGCCGGTTCCAGGTGTTGATGACGCTGATCAGCGCCAGCAGATGGGACAGCTCCCCGGCGTCGAAGTGCCGGGCGGCCTCGGCGTGCACCGCGTCCGGCACGAAGCCGTCCGTCAGCAGGGTCACCGCCTCGGTGAGCGCCAGCGCCGCCCGCTCCCGCGCGTCGAAGACCTCGCCGGACTCCTCCCAGGCGGCGAGCAGATCGAGCTGCCGCTCGCTCACGCCCTGCTTGCGGGCGATCCCCAGGTGCATGTCCAGGCAGAAGGCGCAGTGGTTGAGCTGCGAGGCGCGGATCTGCACCAGCTCCGCGAGCCCGGCGTCGCCCAGCCCCTTCCTGGCCGCCTCGCCCATCCTCCGGAGCGCCGAGCGGACACCGGCCTCCAGGTGCGTGGTCCGGGCGGTCATCCCTGCCGCCCCGGACTGTGGTGGCCGGGGGTCTTGCGGCAGGCCACCCCGAAGCGGTTCCAGGCGTTGATCACCGCGATGGCGGAGATCAGCCGCGCCAGCTCCGCCTCCTCGAACACCGCCGCCGCCTTCGCGTACACGGCGTCCGGCACGAAGCCGTCCGTCAGGACCGTCACCGCGTCCGTCAGTTCCAGCGCCGCCAGCTCGCGCTCGGTGTAGAAGTGGCGCGACTCCTCCCACGCGCCGAGCTGGATGATCCGCTCCGGGCTCTCCCCCGCCGCGAGCGCGTCCTTGCTGTGCATGTCCAGGCAGAAGGCGCAGTGGTTGAGCTGCGAGGCGCGGATCTGCACCAGCAGGTGCAGCGCCGGGTCCAGGCCCTGCCGGGCCGCGGTGTCCAGCCGGACCATCGCCCGGAACACGTCCGGGGCGTGCTTGTCCCACTCCAGCCGGACGGGCACCGCGGGCGCGTACGCCCCCGCGGGTGTGCTGTCGGTTGTCGTCATGATCCGACCCTAGGGCCTGCCCACCGGATACCGCCGGAGGCCGCCGGGGCCGCCGGGGCCGCCGGGGCCGGGTCGGCGCCGCGCGCGGAGCCGCCGCGCCCCGGGGCGCGGGCACGATCCGGACAGGACCCCGGGGGAGCGGCCCCGGCCGGGCGGCGACTCCGCCCCTCCCCGGGCCCCGCGCGGCACCGGACGTACACTCGTTCGGCTCAACTGTCGTGACAGCGCAGGGAATACGGGGGACGGGGACATGGCGGACGGCCGACGGAGGCTGAGGTCGAGCACGGTCGTGCTCGGTGGCATGGGGGTGCTGGCGGCGGCGCTGAGCGCCTGCGGCTCCGATCCCGACCGGCGGTGCGTGGACCGGGACAGCTACACCTACCTCCAGGGTTACCGCGTCGTCGCCGACCGGTACTGCGAGTCCGGCTCCTCCGGGGGCTCCAAGGCCGGCCACCGGGGCGGCGGTTCGTACGCCAAGGGCACCGGCAGGGGCTCGCGCGCCGTGGACGGCGACTGGTACTACGACAGCGATGTCACGGCCGGCTGGGCCGACAACGGCACCTTCAGCCGCTCCCGGGCCGTCGACCGGGGCGGTTTCGGCTGCTCCGGCTCCGGCAGCGGCGGGGGCTGAGCCGCCGTGGAACGCCGCACCGTCACGCCCCGCCCCGACTGGCAGCGGACCGTCGAGGAGCAGGGGCTCGTCTACCCGCTCACCCGCCACCCCGACGACTCCCTGCGCCCCTACTGGGACGAGAGCGCCCACTACGTCTTCTCGCTGGACGAGATCGAGGCGCTGGAGGAGACCGTCGGGGAACTGCACCGCATGTGCCTGGAGGCGGCCGGCCACATCGTGTCCGCCGGACGCCTCCCCGACCTCGGCATCACCGACCCCCGGGTCGCCGCCGCGGTCACCGAGGCGTGGCACCGCCGGGACGAACTCCCGTCCGTCTACGGCCGCTTCGACCTGCGCTACGACGGCACGGGCCCGGCCAAGCTCCTGGAGTACAACGCCGACACCCCGACCTCGCTGGTGGAGGCGGCCTCCCCGCAGTGGTTCTGGATGGAGGACCGCTTCCCCGGCGCCGACCAGTGGAACTCGCTCCACGAGCGCCTGGTGGGGGCGTGGGCGCGGCAGGCCGCCCTCCTCCCGCCCGGTCCCCTCTACTTCGCCCACTCCGGTGCGGACGAGGCGGGCGAGGACCTGATGACCGTCGCCTACCTCAAGGAGACCGCCGAGCAGGCCGGGCTGGACACCGACTGGATCTCCATGGAGGAGATCGGCTGGGACGCGCTCTCCGGACGCTTCGTCGACAACCGGCTCCGCTTCATCCGCAGCGTCTTCAAGCTCTACCCCTGGGAGTGGCTCACCACCGACCGCTTCGCCGGACACGTCCTGGACACCCTCGACAACGGCGGCGGCACCGGCTCCACCCTCTGGATCGAGCCGGCCTGGAAGATGCTGCTCAGCAACAAGGCCCTGCTGGCCGTCCTCTGGGAGCTGTACCCCGGCCACCCGCATCTGCTGCCCGCCCGCCTCGACGGCCCCGGGGAACTGGCGGACGGCCCCGGCTGGGTCGCCAAGCCGCTCCTCGGCCGGGAGGGCGCCGGGATCACCGTCCACGAGCCCGGCTCCGACCCCGCCCCGCGCGACGAGCCCTGCTGCTACCAGGCCCTCGCCCCGCTGCCCGACTTCGACGGAAACCGGGTGGTGCTGGGCGCCTGGACGGTGGAGGACGAGGCGGCCGGCCTCGGCATCCGGGAGTCGTCCGGCCTGGTCACCGACGAGTACGCCCGCTTCCTGCCCCATGTGATCCTCTGAGGGGCCGACCCGGTCCTCCGGGGCCTCCGGGTCCTCTTGGCCCGGGGCCTCCGGGGCCACCGGGGCCACCCGACCCCGCCCGACCGGGTCCGCCCACCGACGGCGTCCGCCTCCTCCGGCGTCCGGCGTCCGCCGGAGTACGCCCCGCCTCCGCCCGAGGGAGTCCGCCCCCTCCGGAGTACGCCCCGCGCCGTCCCCGCCGGGCACCGCGCCGTCCCCGCCGGGCACCGCCCCGCCCCGCCGGGCACCGCCCCGCCCCGCGGGGGCCCGCGCCGTTCCCGCCGCGCCACGGCCCGGCCGCCCGGGTCACCCGCCACTCCGGGCGCGCCCGACCGTCCCGGTCCGCCCCGTGAATCCCGGCGCCCCGGGCGGGGCACGGGCGCCTTCCGCCACGTGGACACCCGCCCCGGAGCCCGCCCGCCACCCGCTAGGGTGGGCGCCGGGCCGTGACTGGCGCGCAAGGATGGGACCAACCATCGGGAAGCGGCCCCCGTCCCCGTACGCCGGGGACCGGCACTGTGCCGTGCGCCTGGGCCGACCCGTGAACGCCGTACGCCACGTCCGGAGGTCCCATGTCCGAGCAGCCGCTCACCCCCGAGTCCATCGCCTACCGCGCCGCCCTCGACGTCATCCGCTCCGTCGAGCCCCGCGTCGCGGACGCCATCGGCCAGGAGGTGGCCGACCAGCGCGAGATGCTCAAGCTGATCGCCTCCGAGAACTACGCCTCCCCGGCCACCCTGCTCACCATGGGCAACTGGCTGAGCGACAAGTACGCCGAGGGCACCGTCGGCCGCCGCTTCTACGCCGGCTGCCGCAACGTCGACACCGTGGAGTCCCTCGCCGCGGAGCACGCCCGCGAACTCTTCGGCGCCCGGCACGCCTACGTCCAGCCGCACTCCGGCATCGACGCCAACCTCGTCGCCTTCTGGGCCGTGCTCGCCGACCGGGTCGAGGTCCCCTTCCTGCGGAAGACCGGCGCCCGCCAGATCAACGACCTCACCGACGCCGACTGGGCCGAACTGCGCGCCGCCTTCGGCAACCAGCGGATGCTCGGCATGTCCCTGGACGCGGGCGGCCACCTCACCCACGGCTTCCGCCCGAACATCTCGGGCAAGATGTTCGACCAGCGCTCCTACGGCACCGACCCCGCCACCGGCCTGATCGACTACGAGGCGCTGCGCGCCCAGGCCCGCGAGTTCAAGCCGCTGATCCTCGTCGCCGGGTACTCCGCCTACCCGCGCCTGGTCAACTTCCGGATCATGCGCGAGATCGCGGACGAGGTCGGCGCCACCCTCATGGTGGACATGGCGCACTTCGCCGGGCTGGTCGCGGGCAAGGTCCTCACCGGCGACTTCGACCCGGTCCCGCACGCCCCGATCGTCACCACCACCACCCACAAGTCCCTGCGCGGCCCGCGCGGCGGCATGGTGCTGTGCGACGACTCCCTCAAGGACCAGGTCGACCGCGGCTGCCCGATGGTCCTCGGCGGCCCCCTGCCGCACGTGATGGCCGCCAAGGCCGTCGCCCTCGCCGAGGCCCGGCAGCCCGCCTTCCGGGACTACGCCCAGCGCGTCGTCGACAACTCCCGCGCGCTCGCCGAGGGGCTGACGCGCCGCGGCGCCACCCTCGTCACCGGCGGCAGCGACAACCACCTCAACCTCATCGACGTCGCCACCTCCTACGGCGTCACCGGCCGCCAGGCCGAGGCCGCCCTGCTCGACGCGGGCATCGTCACCAACCGCAACTCCATCCCCGCCGACCCCAACGGCGCCTGGTACACCTCGGGCATCCGCGTCGGCACCCCCGCGCTGACCACCCGCGGTCTCGGCACCGCCGAGATGGACGAGGTGGCCGGGCTGATCGACCGCGTCCTGACCGCCGCCGAGGCCGGCACCACCAAGTCCGGCGCCCCGTCCAAGGCGGCCCACGTCCTCGACGCCAAGATCGCGGACGAGATCTCCCGGCGCGCCACCGACCTCGTCGCCGGCTTCCCGCTCTACCCCGGCATCGACCTGGGCTGATCCCGGCCCGCGAGCACCCGGCGGTGCTCCCCGCGCGGCGTCCCGGCACCGGCCGGGGCGCCGCGCGGCCGTCTCCGGCGGCTCCCCGGCCCCGGCGCCACCCGGCCCCCGGCCCCGGCGCCACCCGGCCCCCGGCCCCGGCGCCACCCGGTCCCCGGCCCCGGCGCCACCCGGTCCCCGGCCCCGGCGCACCCCGGGCCACCGGCCGGAACCCCTCGCCACCGGCCCGGGAACCCTCCGGCGCCGCCCCGGGCCGAACCCGTGCCCGACCGCCCTCCGGAGCCTGCGAGAATGGGGCCCATGGCCTCTGAACGCCCGTCCGCCAGCCACCCCCGCCCCGAGGGGGACGGCTCCGCCGCGCACCGCCCGCGCGTGCTCTCCGGTATCCAGCCGACGTCCGGCTCGTTCCACCTCGGCAACTACCTCGGTGCCGTCCGCCAGTGGGTCGACCTGCAGAACACCCACGACGCGTTCTACATGGTGGTCGACCTGCACGCGATCACGGTGCCGCAGGACCCGAAGGAGCTGCGGCAGAACACCCGGATCGCCGCCGCCCAGCTCCTCGCGGCCGGACTCGACCCGGACCGCTGCACGCTGTTCGTCCAGAGCCACGTGCCCGAGCACGCCCAGCTCGGCTGGCTGATGAACTGCATCACCGGCTTCGGTGAGGCCTCCCGGATGACGCAGTTCAAGGACAAGTCGGTCAAGCAGGGCAGCGACCGCACCACCGTCGGCCTGTTCACCTACCCGATGCTGATGGTCGCGGACATCCTGCTCTACCAGGCCGACCAGGTCCCCGTCGGCGAGGACCAGCGCCAGCACCTCGAACTGACCCGCGACCTCGCGGACCGCTTCAACCAGACCTACGG
Source organism: Streptomyces sp. NPDC107521 (assembly GCF_055598485.1). Lineage (NCBI taxonomy): Bacteria > Bacillati > Actinomycetota > Actinomycetes > Kitasatosporales > Streptomycetaceae > Streptomyces > Streptomyces sp. NPDC107521. Next base: position 206,792 of record NZ_JBVKAT010000006.1, on the reverse strand, counting down.
CGACACCTTCACCATGCCGAGCCCCTACATCCTCAAGGAGACGGCGAAGATCTACGACCTCCAGGACCCGACCGCCAAGATGAGCAAGTCGGCGGCCACCCCGAAGGGTCTGATCAACCTCCTCGACGAGGGGAGGACCACCGCCAAGAAGGTACGCAGCGCGGTCACCGACACCGACACCGTGATCCGCTTCGACCGCGAGCACAAGCCCGGCGTCAGCAACCTGCTGACCATCTACGCCACTCTCACCGGCGCCACGGTCCCCGAACTGGAGCAGCGCTACGAGGGCAAGGGCTACGGCGCCCTGAAGACCGACCTCGCCGAGATCGTCGTCGACTTCGTCACCCCCTTCCGGGAGCGGACCCAGGAGTACCTGGACGACCCGGCGGCGCTGGACTCGGTCCTGGCCAAGGGCGCGGACAAGGCCCGCGCCGTCGCCGCCGAGACCCTCGCCCGGGCCTACGACGGGATCGGACTGCTGCCCGCCCTGCGCTGACCGCGCGCCACCCGGCCGGGCCCGGCCACGCGCCGGGCACCGCGCCGTAGCGCTGCACATCACTCCGGTTGCGCCTGCCCGCGGCGGGGCCGTGGCCGTACAGTCGATATCCGGGTGGCCGCACCGGCGGCCACCGCCGCGCGCCGAGGGGCGGGCGGTACCCGACACACCCAGGGAGACGACGTGGGGACCGTAACGATCGGCGTGTCGATCGCGGTCCCGGAGCCACACGGCAGCCGGCTGCAACAGCTGCGCGCGGGCTTCGGCGACGCCGCCGCTCACGGTATTCCCACCCATGTCACCCTGCTGCCGCCGACGGAGATCGACGGCGGCGCGGTGCCCGCGGTCGAGATCCATCTGGCCGAGGTGGCCGCCGCCGGGCGGCCCTTCCCGATGCGGCTCTCCGGCACCGGTACCTTCCGCCCGCTCTCGCCCGTGGTCTTCGTCCAGGTCGTCGAGGGCGGCGCGGCCTGCAACTGGCTCCAGCAGCGGGTGCGCGAGACCACCGGGCCGGTCCCGCGCGAGCTGCAGTTCCCCTACCACCCGCACGTCACGGTGGCCCACGGGATCGGGGAGGAGGCCATGGACCGCGCCTACGAGGAGCTGGCCGACTACGAGGCCCAGTGGCCCTGCACCGGGTTCGCCCTCTACGAGCAGGGCGCCGACGCCCAGTGGCGCAAGCTCCGCGAGTTCCCCTTCGGCAGCGCCGTCGTGCCCCCGCAGACCGGCCGCGTCGAGTCCGGCTCCGTCCCCGCCCGCTGAGGCCCGTCCGGCAACTCCCGTCCGCTCACGACGCCGTGCCCGCACTCCCGCCGCTCCGGCCCCGGGTACGTCCCGGGCGAAGGCCCGGGGCCGGCGCGCGGGAGCACGCACCCGACGCCGCGCGGCCGCCCCACGGGCGACGACGGCAAGGGCCGGTCAGGCCCCGGATGCATTGATCACGCCCACCGGACCACGCCCCCCTGCGGACGGGGCCGTGCGACACCGGCCCCGGGACCCCCGTCCGCGCCCTCCCGCGCCGCACCGGGGACCGGCACGCGTCCGGGCCGACACGTACCCCGCCGTCCGCGCCCCGCGACCCGCACCCGGGGGCCGTACGCACCCCGTCGGCCCGCACCCGTCAGCCCGCACCCCGCGGTTCCGCACCCGTCGGCCCGCGCCCCGCGGCGAGGGCCCGCCGGGCTCAGACCGGCAGCCGCCGGAAGGCCGCGCGCGGCAGATGGCGCACCGCCGACATCACCACGCGCAGCGCCCCCGGCACCCACACCGTCTCCGAGCGCCGCCGCAGCCCCAGCTCCACTGCGGCGGCCACCGCCTCCGGCGTCGTCGCGAACGGCGCCTCCTCCAGCCCCGCCGTCATCCGCGACCGCACGAACCCCGGCCGGACGACCATGACCTGCACCCCCGTGCCGTACAGCGCGTCCCCGAGGCCCTGCGCGAAGGCGTCCAGCCCCGCCTTGCTGGAGCCGTAGATGAAGTTCGCCCGGCGCGCCCGCTCCCCGGCCACCGAGGAGAGCACCACCAGCGAGCCGTGCCCCTGCTCCTGGAGGGCGCGGGCGGTGACCAGGCCCGCCGAGACCGCCCCCGTGTAGTTGGTCTGCGCCACCCGGACCGCCTTCAGCGGCTCCCGCTCGTCGTGCGCCTGGTCCCCGAGCACCCCGAAGGCCATCAGCACCAGATCGATGTCGCCCTCGGCGAAGACCTTGCCGAGCCCCTCCTCGTGGGAGCCGGGGTCCAGCGCGTCGAAGCCGACCACGCGGACCTCCGCGCCGAGCGCGCGCAGCCCCCCGGCCGCCGCGTCCAGCGCGGGGGAGGGGCGCCCCGCCAGCCACACGGTGCGGGTCCGGCGGGCGACCAGGCGGCGGACCGTGGCCAGCGCGATCTCGGACGTGCCGCCGAGCACGAGGACGGACTGGGGGAGGCCGAAGGCGTCCTTCACGACAACTCCTGGGGTTCCGGAGGGGCCTGGGGCCCCGCGGTGCTAGAGGGCGAGGCGGCGGGACAGGTCGGAGACGAACACCCCGCGCGGGTCCAGCTCCGCGCGCAGCGCCCGGAACGCGTCCAGCCGCGGGTACATCGCGGCCAGCAGCTCCGGCCGCAGCCGGGAGTCCTTGGCCAGGTAGACCCGGCCCCCGGCCCCGGCCACCTCCTCGTCCAGCCCGTCGAGGAACGCCCCGAGCCCCGGCAGCCCCGCCGGGAGGTCCAGGGCGAGGGTCCAGCCCGGCACCGGGAAGGACAGCCAGCCCGGATCGGCCGGCCCGAAGCGCTTGAGGACCGCCAGGAAGGACGGGCAGCGGTGCTCCGAGATCCGCCGCACGATCCGGCGCAGCGCCTCCTCCCGGCCGTGCCCCACCACGAACTGGTACTGCACGAAGCCGCCCCGCCCGTAGATCCGGTTCCAGTGCGGGAGGCCGTCCAGCGGATGGAAGAAGGCGGAGATCCGCTGGAGCTGCCCGGTGCGGTGCCGCGGCGCCCTGCGGTACCAGACCTCGTTGAACAGGCCCACCGTGGTCCGGGTCAGCAGCCCCTCCGGGACCAGGGAGGGGGCGGCGGGCAGCCGGGAGGTGCGGAAGGCCAGCGGGTCCCGCCGGGCGCGGGCCGGCAGCGCGTCCAGCGGGGCGTGGTCGCCCCGGGTGAGGACCGCCCGCCCGGTGGCCGCGCCGCGCGCCAGCAGGTCGATCCAGGCGACCGAGTAGCGGTAGCGGTGGTCGGCGGCGGTCAGCCGGGCCATCAGGTCGTCCAGGTCGGCGGCGCGTTCGGTGTCGACCGACATCAGCGACGTCGCGACCGGCTGGAGCCGCACCGTCGCGGAGAGGACCACCCCGGTCAGCCCCATGCCCCCGGCGGTGGCGTCGAACAGCGGCGTGCCCGGCCGCACGGTGCGCACCGCGCCGTCCGCGGTCAGCAGCTCCAGCGACAGCACGTGCCGGGAGAAGGAGCCCGAGCCGTGGTGGTTCTTGCCGTGGATGTCGGCGCCGATCGCCCCGCCCACGGTCACGTAGCGGGTCCCCGGGGTGACCGGCACGAACCAGCCGAGCGGCAGCAGCAGCGCCATCAGCCGGTGCAGCGAGACCCCGGCGTCGCACCGCACGGTGCCGCCCTCCGGGTCGATCGCGCGCACCCGGTCCAGCCCCGTCATGTCCAGCACCGCGCCGCCCGCGTTCTGCGCCGCGTCGCCGTACGCCCGCCCCAGCCCCCGGGCGATCCCGCCCCGGGCGCCGCACCCCCGCACGGCCTCGGCCGCCTCCTCGTACGTCCGCGGGCGGACCAGCCGGACGGTGCTGGGCGCGGTGCGCCCCCAGCCGCTGACGGCGGCCCACTGCTCCTGCGGGCCGGCGTCGGGAAGGGTGTCGGCAGACATGCCGGTGACCGTATCGCCCGTACGGGGCGGGTTGGTTGAGAAACGTCCCGTCTCTCCCCGAAACGGGTGATTAATGGTATGTCGCCCGAGTGTGCCGGACTTCCCGGGCCACAGGGGTGAACAGTGAGTGCACATGGACGACCTGGACCACCCCCACGACCCCGACCTGGACCACCGGATCGTTTCCGCGCTCCGGGCGTACGGCGCCGACCCGCGCGTCGCCGCCGCCGCGCGCACCCTGTCCCGGGCCGGGGAGCACGGGGCCCTCTGGCTCACCGCCGGGCTCGCCGCGGCCGCCGCCGACCGCCCCCGGCGCACCGCCTGGCTGCGCGGCACCGCGCTCACCGCCGCCGCCCACCTCGCCGGCATGGGCGTCAAACGCCTCGTCCGCCGCCCCCGCCCGGCCCATGTGGACCCCCTGGTGCGCACCGCCGGACGGCACTCCTTCCCGAGCTGCCACGCCACCTCCGCCGGGGCCGCCGCCGTCGTCTTCGGCACCCTCGGCGTCCGCGCCGCCTGGCCGCTGGCCGCCGCCGTGTGCGCCTCCCGGCTGGTCGCCGGCGTCCACTACCCCTCCGACGTGGCCGCGGGCGCCGCCCTGGGCGCCCTCACCGCCCGCCTCGGCACCGGCTGGATGCGGGGAGGCACCCGTGCCTGACACGGCCGCCCTGCTGCGCCAGCGCGCCCCCGAGCAGCTTCCGCCGCCCCTCCCGCCCCGGCGCGGCGGTCTCCCCGGCGGACTGCTGCGCACCGCCCGCCCCCGCCAGTGGGTCAAGAACCTCCTCGTCGTCGCCGCCCCGGCCGCCGCCGGACAGCTCCTCACCCGGCACGCCCTGACCCAGCTCCCCCTCGTCTTCGCCCTGTTCACCGCCTGCGCCGCCGCCGTCTACCTCGTCAACGACGCCCGCGACGCCGCCGCCGACCGCGCCCACCCCGTCAAGCGCCACCGCCCCGTCGCCGCCGGGCAGGTCCCCGTCCCCGTCGCCTACGCCACCGGCGGCGCCCTCGGCGTGCTCGCCCCGCTCCTGGCCGCCCGGCTCTGCGGCCCCGCCCTCGCCGCCCTGCTGACCGCCTACCTCGCCCTCCAGCTCGCCTACTGCCTCAGCCTCAAGCACGTCCTCGTCGTCGACCTCGCCGTCGTCACCACCGGCTTCCTGATGCGCGCCGCCGCCGGGGGGCTCGCCCTCGGCATCCCGCTGTCCCGCTGGTTCCTGATCACCACCGGCTTCGGCGCCCTCTTCATGGTCGCCGCCAAGCGCTACAGCGAGGCCGTGCAGATGGCCGGCCGGGGCGGCGCCACCCGCGCCCTGCTCACCGAGTACACCACCGGCTACCTCCGCTTCGTCTGGCAGCTCGCGGCCGGTGTCGCCGTCCTCGGCTACTGCATGTGGGCCATGGAGGACGGCGGCGGCCCGCACACCGGGCTGCTGCCCTGGCGCCAGCTCTCCATGGCCGCCTTCGTCCTCGCCGTCCTGCGCTACGCCGTCTTCGCCGACCGGGGCACCGCGGGCGAGCCCGAGGACGTCGTCCTGCGCGACCGGGCCCTCGCCCTGATCGGCCTGGCCTGGGCCGGCATGTACGCCCTGGCGGTGGCCCACTGGTGACCGGGCGGCGGCGCGAGCTGACCGGCTTCGCCTGCGCCGGACTCCTCGCCTACGCCGCCGACCTCGGCCTCTTCACCCTCCTGCGGGGACCCGCCGGGGCCGGACCCCTCACCGCCAAGGCCCTCTCCTTCCTGGCCGGCTGCGCCGTCGCCTACGCGGGCAACGCCCTCGGCACCTACCGGCACACCCGCCCCCGCGGGCTGCGCCCCTGCCTCCTCTTCCTCGCCGTCAACCTCGCCGGGGCCGTCGTGCAACTGCTCTGCCTGGCCGCCAGCCACTACGGGCTCGGCCTCACCTCGCAGCGCGCCGACACCCTCTCCGGCGCCGGAATCGGCATGGCCCTGGCCACCCTCCTGCGTTTCTGGGGTACGCGGACACTGGTCTTCCGTACCGGCGGCGGTACGGACACGTGGAACCGGGCGAACGGGGGCAGGGTCGGATCATGGACTGGCTGAAAAAACTCCCCGTCGTGGGCCCCTGGGTGGCCTGGCTGACCGGCACCCACGCCTGGCGGTCGTACGAGCGGCTGGACCGCGTGAAGTGGACGCGGCTGGCCGCCGCGATGACCTTCACCAGCTTCGTCGCGCTCTTCCCCCTGCTCAGCCTCGCCGCCGCCATCGCGGCGGCCACCCTCGGCAAGGGGCAGCAGGACCGGCTCCAGGAGAAGATCGCCGAGCAGGTGCCCGGCATCTCCGACCAGCTCGACATCCAGGGCCTCATCGACAACGCGGGCACCGTCGGCCTCATCGCCGCCGCCCTGCTCCTCTTCACCGGCATCGGCTGGGTCGACTCCGCCCGGGGCTGCCTGCGCGCCGTCTGGGAGCAGCCCGACGAGGAGGAGAACCCCCTGCTGCGCCGCGGCAAGGACGCCGGGGTCCTCCTCGGCCTCGGCGGCGCCCTGCTGCTCACCGTCGCCATCTCCACCGTCGCCAGCGCCCTGGTCGGCTGGATCACCCGCGAACTCGGCATCCCCCAGGGCGGCTTCGGCGGCGTCCTGCTCTACGTCGCCGCCTTCGCCGTCGCCGTGCTCGCCGACTTCCTGCTCCTGCTCTACGTGCTCACCCTGCTGCCCGGCGTCCACCCCGGACGGCGCCGCCTGGTGGTGGCCGCGCTGATCGGCGCCGTCGGCTTCGAACTGCTGAAACTGCTGCTCAGCGGCTATATGCAGGGCGTCGCCGCGAAGAGCATGTACGGCGCCTTCGGCGTCCCCGTCGCCCTGCTGCTCTGGATCAACTTCACCTCGAAGCTGGTGCTCTACTGCGCCGCCTGGACGGCGACCGGGAGCAGGGAGGCGGAGCTCACGGACGGGTCCGGCGGCGCACCAGGTCCGGCACCGGCCAGCGCCGGTTGACCAGGTACGCCGTGCCCACCAGCAGGACCAGCGCCCCGCCCGCGATCCCGGCGGCGATCCCGGCCCCGGTGGACCCGTCCGCGGCGGCGGCCCCCGCGACCGGGCCCGCCCCGGCGGCACCCGTCCCGCCGCCGGCCTCTCCCGGCGCCTTTGACTCCGGAGCGGGGCCGGACCGCCCCTCCGCCTCCGGGCCACGGGCGCTCCGCGGCGCCACCAGCGTCCCCACCGGCCGCACCTTGCCGGCCGCCGCGAAGCCCCAGTCGAACAGCCGGGCGGTCTCCTTGTAGACCTCGTTGTGCTCAGCCTTCGCCGGGTTCATCACGGTCACCAGCAGCACCCGGCCGCCCTGCTCCGCGACCCCGGTGAAGGTGGCGCCCGCGTTGGTGGTGTTGCCGTTCTTCACCCCGGCGATCCCCGGGTACACCCTGACGTCGCCGTCGCCCCGCAGCAGCCGGTTGGTGTTCTGGATCTCGAAGGGCTTGCGGTACGGCTTGCCCTTCGCGTCCTTCCTGGTCTCGCCCGGGAACATGGCGCGCACCGTCGAGGCGTACTCGCGGAAGTCCTTCTTCTGCATCCCCGACCGGGCGAACAGCGTGAGGTCGTACGCCGACGAGACCTGCCCCGGGGCGTCGTAGCCGTCCGGGCTGACCACCTCGGTGTCCAGCGCCTGCAACTCCGCCGCGTGCTCGTTCATCTCGTCGACCGTGTCCGCGACGCCGCCGTTCATCGCGGACAGGACGTGCACGGCGTCGTTGCCGGACATCAGGAAGACCCCGCGCCAGAGGTCCTCGACGGTGTACGTCTCCTTCTCCTTGATCCCGACCAGGCTGGAGCCCGCGCCGAGGTCCGCCAGCTCCTCGGGGGTGACCCGGTGCTTCTCGGTCCTCGGCCACTTCGGCAGCAGGGTGTCCGCGAACAGCATCTTCAGCGTGCTCGCCGGGGCCAGCCGCCAGTGCGCGTTGTGCGCGGCCAGCACGTCGCCCGACTCGGCGTCGGCCACGATCCACGACCGCGCCGTGAGGTCCTTCGGCAGGACCGGCGCCCCGCCCGCCAGCTCCACCTGGGTGCCCGGCAGCGCCAGCCGGGCCCCGCCGACCGCCGACATGGACGCCGGGGGAGTGGCCGAGGGGGAGGCCGACGGGCTCGCCTCGGGGCCGGGCGCGGCCTGCGCGGAGGGCACCGCGAGGGCCAGGGGCGAGACGGCGGTCAGGACGGCGGCGGCGACCAGGGGGGAGCGCCGGAGGATCTTCATGGGTGGGGGCACGACCGAGAACGTACCGCCCCCGGGCACCGCCGTCCCGTCCGCCTCCCCACCCCGGGGAGGGAACCGGACACGCGCCCGCGATACTGGAACCATGAAGCTCAGCCGCCCCGTCTCCGTGTTCCTGCTCGCCTTCGGGGTGTGGAGCTGGTTCATCTGGGTCACTTTCGTCAAGAACCTGGTCAAGGACGGCAGCGGGCTCGCCTTCGAGGACGGCGATCCCACGGCGTACTTCTGGGTGCACCTGCTGCTGGCCGTCGTCTCCTTCGTATTGGGGACGGTCATCGGCGTCATCGGGTTGCGCGGACTGCGCGCCCTGCGCCGCACGTCATAACCGAGGGGAAACGACGGCATGGTGGTCGTCTTCGCGCTCGTCGCGCTGACCGTGGTGGGCATCCTGGTGACCGCCAACTGGTACGTGTGGCGGCGCCTGTTCAGGGACACGACGCGGGCACCGGGCCGGGCCCGCCGCGTCGGCGCCGCCGTGGTCGCCGGGGGCTGGGCGCTGGCCGTGGGAGCGCTGGTCGCGGAGCGCACCGGCGCCCCCTTCTGGCTCCAGCGGACCCTGGCCTGGCCTGGCTTCCTCTGGCTGGCGCTGGTGCTCTACCTGGTCCTGGCCCTGCTCGCCGGGGAGGCCGTACGGCCCCTGCTGCGCCGGTACCTGGAACGCCGGGCCGCCGCGCGGGCGGCGGGGACCCGGACCGGGACGGCGGGGGCCGGGACGCGGCCCGCCGGGGCCGGTCCGGACCGCCCGGACACCGCGGCGCCCGGGACCGTTCCGGAAGGGACCGCGGCGCCCGGGACCGGGCCGGACGGGACGGGCCCGGACGGGCCCGAGGGCGCCGGTGCCGGGGTCCGGGCCGAGGTGCCCGAGCCCGTCGCCGTGGGCGCCGCCCACGCCTCCTCCGGGCCGCCCCCGGCCGCGCCCGGGGCCGCCCCGGCGCCCGGGGGCGCGAGCCCGCTCGCCCTGCCCTCGCGCCGCCTGTTCGTCTCGCGCGTCGTCGCCGGTGCCGCCGTGGCCGTCGCCGCCGGAACGGTCGCGCAGGGCACCTACGGGGTGCTGCGCGGGCCGCGCGTCAAGCGGGTCACCGTGCCGCTGGCGAAGCTGCCGCGCGCCGCGCACGGCTACCGCATCGCCGTCGTCAGCGACATCCACCTCGGTCCGCTGCTCGGGCGGGGCTTCGCGCGGACCGTCGTCGACACCATCAACTCCACCCAGCCCGACCTGATCGCCGTCGTCGGCGACCTGGTCGACGGCAGCGTCAAGGACCTCGGCCCGGCCGCCGCCCCCCTGGCGGGGCTCCGGGCCCGGCACGGCGCCTACTTCGTCACCGGCAACCACGAGTACTTCTCCGGCGCCGCGCAGTGGGTCGAGGAGGTGCGGCGGCTGGGCCTGGTCCCCCTGGAGAACGCCCGCACCGAGCTGCCCCACTTCGACCTGGCCGGCGTCAACGACCTCGCGGGGGAGAGCGAGGGCCAGGGCCCCGACTTCGCCCGCGCCCTCGGCGACCGGGACCGCGCCCGCGCCTGTGTGCTCCTCGCCCACCAGCCCGTGCAGATCCACGACGCCGTCGACCACGGCGTCGACCTCCAGCTCTCCGGCCACACCCACGGCGGCCAGCTCTGGCCCGGCAGCCTCATCGCGGGCGCCGCCAACCCGACCCTGGCCGGGCTGGACCGCTACGGCGACACCCAGCTCTACGTCAGCCGGGGCGCGGGCGCCTGGGGGCCGCCGACGCGGGTGGGGGCGCAGTCCGACATCACCGTGATCGAGCTGGCGTCCCGTCAGGCCTGACCGCCGCCCGGGGGAGTCCGGCCGGGCTCCCGCCCCTCGGGACCGGGCCCCCCGGCACCGCCCCGGGACTCCCCGACACCCGACCCGCGCTCTCCGGCCCCGGCCCCGGGCTCCCCGGCACCGGGGCCGCCCTCCGGCTCCCCGGCGCCCTCCCCGGGGCGGCCGTCGTCCGGTCCCGGCTCCCGGCCGGGGGGCGCCGGGGACCTGCGGGCCGGATCGGGCAGGGCGTTGGTGATCCCGGGCAGGAAGTCCGCGAACAGGTCGTGCGCCTCGCGCACCAGCGGGCGCAGCACCCGGAACCGGGCCAGCGCCACCCCGCGCGCGGTGAGCCGGGCCCCGCGCTCCGCCAGCCGGTAGCTCCGCTCGCGCCCCTCGGTCCGGTCGAAGATCCAGTACAGGACCAGCCCCATCTGGGCGAGCCACATCAGCTCGGGCAGGATGTCCCGCAGCTCCCCGGGCACCTTCGCGCGCGCCCCGGCGAGCACCTGCCGGTGCACCGCGATCGCCTCCTCGCGCGCGTGCTCCGACTCGGCGGAGAACGGGCTGAGCGGGCTGTCCGGGTCGGCCGCGTTCTTGAAGAACTGCACCGCGAACTCGTGGTACGGCGTGGCGATGTCCAGCCAGCCCTTGAGCACCCCCGCCAGCCGCGCCTCCAGGTCCGTCTCCCGGGCCAGGACGTCGCGGACCGCCGCCCGGTGCTCGGCGGCGATCCGGTCGTAGAAGCCCTGGATCAGGTACTCCTTGCCGGCGAAGTAGTAGTAGGCGTTGCCGACGGAGACGCCGGCCTCCTGGGCGATGGCCCGCATCGTCGTCCGGTCGTATCCCCGCTCCTGGAACAGCCGCATGGCCGTCTCCAGGATCAGGGCGCGGGTCTGCCCGGACTTGCTGAGGGGGGCCGCGTCACCGGGGCCGTCGTTCCGCACTGGCACAGGAGCAGAGCCTAACGAGCGTCCCGCCGCCTCCTCGCCGAAGGGAGGGCCTTGGCGCACCCCGGCCGGCCGCGGTGACGGTCGGGCCGGGCCGGTCAGGGGCGGCGGCCCAGCTCCGGGCGCTTGGTGTAGTCGGTGAGGCCGACGACGTTGCCCCAGGGATCGGCGAACTCGACGGTCCAGCCGGTGGAGACGGAGAGGGGCTCGTCCAGCGGGGTGACGCCCGCCGCGCGCAGGCCCCTGGCGGCGCTCCGGGCGTCCGGCACCTCCAGCCACACCCGCACCTGGGGCCAGGGCGGCGGGCGCTGGCCGAAGCCGTCCTCGGCGCGCAGCAGGATGCCCGGCGTCTCCCCGCCGACTCGCAGCAGCGCAATCCCCGCCTCGTCGAGCCGGAAGGCCACGGGGAAGCCCGCGCGCTGGTAGAAGCCCACGGCCTCGCCGAGGTCGCCCACGGGGAGCAGGACGTTGTCGAACCCGAGCAGTTCGTACGACTCGTCATCTGACATGGCGTCAGGGTAGGACGGTCATCGCCCGGATCGGCCGATTGTCAGTCGTCGTCGGGGTCGGGGTTGGGCCGTCCGGCCGCAAGGACCGCCGAGACGTCGAGCACGACCTCGGCGCCGAGGGAGCCGGGCAGGGTGACCCTCTCGCCGGGGGAGTGGACGTGATGGGTGGCGTAGTCGCCGGCGGCCGGGTCGGTGAGCACATGGAGCCGCTCGTGCCGGCGGTTGACGATCACGTAGACGGGGATCTTGGCGGCGGCGTAGGCGGCGACCTTGGTCCGCAGGTCCGACCCGTGGTTGCTGGAGGTCACCTCCAGGACCATCCGGAAGCAGACGGGGTCGTAGGAGTTGAACTCCACGAGGTGCTCGGCGAAGTCGGCGTCGACCACCGCGAGGTCGGGAACGGCGTAGTCCTCGGTGCCGGTGGGCAGCCAGAGGCCGACGCCCTGGAGGATCTTCGTATCGGGCCCGTGCAGGCCCGCGGCTGCCAGTGGCAGCATCAGGTCGGTCAGGACGACGGCATGCGGGCCGTCCGGCGGCGGGGTCACGAGGATCTGGTCTCCGATGATCTCGACGCGGAGGCCCGGCTCGCGGTCCATGAGCCGGTTCGCCTGGGTGATCAGCGGACGCGGGGTATGGGGCCGCTCGACGGATGCTGCGGACATCACGTGCCTCCCTCGGGCTGGTGTCGAGAACATCATCGTAGGCCGGGCCCGGCCCGGTGGCCGGGTCCGCCTCTGTTCACCCGATCGGATGGCATATGCCAGGGGCAGTACCCGGCGGCTCCGGACCCCCACGCCCGGAGCCCCCGCTTCCGGTGGGAAACGGGGGCTCCGGGGAGGTGCGGCGGCGGGTCAGAAGCGGCGCGTGATGAGCGCCCGCTTCACCTCCGCGATCGCCTTGGTGACCTCGATGCCGCGCGGGCAGGCGTCCGTGCAGTTGAAGGTCGTGCGGCAGCGCCAGACGCCGTCGCGGTCGTTCAGGATCTCCAGCCGCTGCTCCCCGGCCTCGTCGCGCGAGTCGAAGATGAAGCGGTGGGCGTTGACGATCGCGGCCGGGCCGAAGTACTGGCCGTCGTTCCAGAACACCGGGCAGGACGAGGTGCAGGCCGCGCAGAGGATGCACTTCGTCGTGTCGTCGAAGCGCTCGCGGTCCTCGGCGGACTGGAGCCGCTCACGCGTCGGCTCGTTGGTGTCCTTCGTGATCAGGAAGGGCATCACGTCCCGGTACGCCTGGAAGAACGGCTCCATGTCCACGACCAGGTCCTTGAGGACCGTCAGGCCCTTGATGGGCTCGACCGTGATGGGCTTCTCGGGGTTGACGTCCTTGAGGAGCGTCTTGCAGGCCAGCCGGTTCTTGCCGTTGATCCGCATGGCGTCCGAGCCGCAGATCCCGTGGGCGCAGGAACGGCGGAAGGTCAGCGTGCCGTCCAGCTCCCACTTGATCTTGTGGAGGGCGTCCAGGACGCGCTCCTTGGGGTCCATCTCCAGCTGGAAGTCCTGCCAGACGGACTCCGCCGAGACCTCCGGGTTGAAGCGGCGGACGCGGACCGTGAGGGTGATGTTGGGGGAGTCGGCGAAGCCGGGCTCGGGGGCCGGTGCCGCCTTGTCCATAACGGGGGTAGCCATCAGTACTTACGCTCCATCGGCTGGTAGCGGGTCTGGACGACCGGCTTGTAGTCGAGCCGGATGGACTCGGTGCCGTCGTCTCCCACCTCGCGGTACGCCATGGTGTGGCGCATGAAGTTGACGTCGTCGCGGTCGGGGTAGTCCTCGCGGTAGTGACCGCCGCGCGACTCCTTGCGGGCGAGCGCGGAGACGGCCATGACCTCGGCCAGGTCGAGCAGGTTGCCCAGCTCGACGGCCTCCAGCAGGTCGGTGTTGAACCGTCGGCCCTTGTCCTGGATCGCCACGTTCCGGTAGCGGGCGCGCAGCTCGGCGATCTTCTCGACCGCCGTCCTGATGGTCTGCTCGGTGCGGAACACCATGACGTTGGCGTCCATGGTCTCCTGCAGCTCCCGGCGGATGGTGGCCACCCGCTCGGTGCCGGTCGAGGAGAGCAGCCGCTCGATCTGGTCGACGACCAGGGACTCCGGGTCCTCCGGCAGCTCGACGAAGTCCGCCTTCTGGGCGTACTCGGCGGCGGCGATGCCGGCCCGGCGGCCGAAGACGTTGATGTCGAGGAGCGAGTTGGTGCCCAGGCGGTTGGCGCCGTGCACCGACACGCAGGCCACCTCGCCGGCCGCGTACAGGCCCGGGACGACGGTGGTGTTGTCCGCCAGGACCTCACCCTCGACGTTGGTCGGGATGCCGCCCATCGCGTAGTGCGCCGTCGGCTGGATCGGGATCGGGTCGGTGTACGGCTCGATGCCCAGGTACGTCCGCGCGAACTCGGTGATGTCGGGCAGCTTGGCGTCGAGCTGCTCCGGCGGGAGGTGCGTGAGGTCCAGGTAGACGTGGTCGCCCTCGGGACCGCAGCCGCGGCCCTCGCGGATCTCCGTGTAGATGGAGCGGGAGACGACGTCGCGGGAGGCGAGGTCCTTCATGACCGGCGCGTACTTCTCCATGAAGCGCTCGCCGTCCTTGTTGCGGAGGATGCCGCCCTCACCGCGGGCGCCCTCCGTCAGCAGGATGCCCATGCGCCAGATGCCCGTCGGGTGGAACTGGAAGAACTCCATGTCCTCCAGCGGCAGCCCGCGCCGGTACACGGCCGCCTGGCCGTCGCCGGTCAGGGTGTGCGCGTTGGAGGTCACCTTGAAGAACTTGCCGGTGCCGCCGGAGGCGTAGATGACCGACTTCGCCTGGAACACGTGCAGCTCGCCGGTGGCCAGGTCGTAGGCGACCACGCCGGCCGACCGCTTGACGCCGTCGACCTCGGTGATGAGCTGGTCCAGGACGTAGTACTCGTTGAAGAACTCCACGCCCTCCTTGACGCAGTTCTGGTACAGCGTCTGGAGGATCATGTGGCCGGTGCGGTCGGCCGCGTAGCAGGACCGGCGGACCGGGGCCTCGCCGTGGTTGCGGGAGTGGCCGCCGAAGCGCCGCTGGTCGATGGTGCCGTCCGGCGTCCGGTTGAACGGCAGGCCCATCTTCTCCAGGTCGAGGACCGAGTCGATGGCCTCCTTCGCCAGGATCTCGGCGGCGTCCTGGTCGACCAGGTAGTCGCCGCCCTTGATCGTGTCGAAGGTGTGCCACTCCCAGTTGTCCTCCTCCACGTTGGCGAGCGCGGCGGCCATGCCGCCCTGCGCCGCGCCCGTGTGGGAGCGGGTGGGGTAGAGCTTCGTCAGGACGGCCGTGCGGCTGCGCTTGGTCGCCTCGATGGCGGCCCGCATACCGGCGCCACCGGCGCCGACGATGACGGTGTCGTACTTGTGTACCTTCATGATTCTCGCAGCCCCGTGCCTAGCGGATGTTCGGGTCGAAGGTGAAGATCACCAGCGAGCCCAGCAGGATGGTGAACACCGTGGCGGTGTAGAGCAGGCCCTTCAGCCAGAGGCGGGTGTTCGCGCGCTCCGCGTAGTCGTTGATGACCGTGCGCAGGCCGTTGCCGCCGTGCAGCATCGCGAGCCAGAGCATCAGCAGGTCCCAGACCTGCCAGAACGGCGAGGCCCAGCGGCCCGCCACGAAGGCGAAGCCGATCTTGCTGACACCGCCGTCCAGCACGAGCTGGATCAGCAGGTGGCCGATGACCAGGACGATCAGCACCACGCCGGACAGGCGCATGAAGAGCCAGCCGTACAGCTCGAAGTTGCCCCGGGTCGACTTGGGCGTCTTCTTGGTGCGCTGGCGCGGTGCCTCGATGAGCGGCGCCGGGTCGTCGACCGTGTAGAGGGAGGCGCCCTCGACCGGGCCGATGCCGGAAGCGGTGTTCTCAGTGGTGGACATGTGCGTCAGCTCCCGAACAGTTCACGAGCGGCGTGGCCGAGGACGGGGTAGACGGCCCCGAGCATCAGCACGACCCAGAGCGCGACGACGGTCCAGAGCATCTGCTTCTGGTAACGGGCGCCCTTGACCCAGAAGTCGACGGCGATGACCCGCAGACCGTTGAGCGCGTGGAAGAGGACGGCGGCGACGAGGCCGTACTCCAGCAGCGCGACGATCGGCGACTTGTACGTGGCCACGACGTTGTCGTAGGCCTCGGGGGAGACACGGACGAGCGCGGTGTCCAGCACGTGGACGAACAGGAAGAAGAAAATGAGGACGCCGGTGACTCGGTGAGCCACCCAGGACCACATTCCTTCCCGGCCGCGGTACAGCGTTCCAGCCGGCACGGAAATTTCCTCCGGGAGCGGGGGTCGGGGCCGCGCCGGCTTTCCTTGTCGGTCGGGCCCGGCCGGGTACGGTCCACCGGCCCCCAGCATGGTAGCGACGCCCGGACGCGGTGCTCACGGGGGGCCTGCCGATGTGATCGAACTTGCACACAAAGGAGCACCGGACGGGCTACTGATCGGCCGTCCGGGCGGGATTCCTCCTCGTTTGCCGGATACGCGGCGCCGGCGGGAGGTGGCCGGGGGCCAGGGCGCCGGTCAGCCGGCCCCGGGCGAGCCGCCGCAGCTCCTCCGCCGCGACCGGCCGCTCCTCGTCCGGATCGTTGGCCAATCGTGACCGGATGCCGGTGAGGGCGTGGTTCAGCGCCTCGCCCGTGCTCAGCCCGTCGAGGCAGATCACGAACGCGTGCCCGAACCGGCTCTCGTAGGCCGCCGTGCCCGCCCGCAGGGCGGTGTCGGCGGCGGCGTAGGTGTCCCGGGGCAGCGCGGGCAGCGCCTCCGCCGCCAGGGCCTCCGTCAGGTCGGCGGGGGAGAGGTCGTACGCCGCCTCGTCGGAGGCGGCCAGCAGCGAGGGCAGGTCGGGGTAGGGGCGGTGGAGGGCCAGGCGATGGGCCCAGCGCAGGCTGCTCAGGCAGGCGAGGAGGGTCCGGACGGCCTCGTCGGCCGGAGCGGCGTTGAAGCGCTCCAGGCCGGAGGCGGTGCCCGGGACGGCCCGGCTGCACGCCGGAACCGGTATGGCCACGCGGCCCGAGGGCTCGGGAAGGCGGTGCACGGAAGCGTGGGTCCTTGTGGGCGTCACGAGTGTCGGCAGGGGAAGGTGCGTGAGATGTGGCGTCACGTTATCGACCGAGGGCGAGACGAAGCTGTCCGGAGTCCGAATTTCACCCGAACGGGAGAGTTTCGGAACATGTGGTGGACGCGCGATCGGCCCGGCGGCCCTAGGTTGGCCCTGTGAGCCAGCACGGAGAACCCGGCCGCGCGCGCCGGAACGGACACCGCCGCCCGGCGGACACCCGGCGCCGGGCCCTCGTGGCCGGCACCGCCTTCGCCGCGGTCGCCGCGCTCGGCGTGGGCGTCGGCCTCTGGGCCACCGCCGACGACGGCGGCCCGTCCGGCCCCGCCGGAACCTCCACCGGCGAGGCCGCCCCCTCCACCCCGCCGTCCCCCACCCGCAGCTACGCCCTCTCCGCGGCGCCGCGCACCATACCCGCCGTGCGCGAGCACACCCCGGCCCGCGGCCCCGGCTGGCGGCCCGGGAGCGGCCGGCGGGTCGTCGTGGCCGACGCCGCGCTCGCCGACGAGGGCCGCCTGGTCGCCGGGGAGCTGGGGCTGACGTACGCGGGGGAGAAGGACGACACCCGCGCCGGGGACCTGCGGCTGGAGGTGCGCCCGGAGAAGGGCGCCGACCCGGAGTCGTACACCCTGACCGTCCGGGACGGGCGGGTCACCGTCAGCGGTCCGGCCGAGGCGGGCGTCTTCTACGGCACCCGCACCCTCAAGCAGGCGGTGAGCGGTGGCGGCACCGCGCCCGAGGGCGTCGTCCGGGACGGCCCGGCGAAGGCCCGGCGCGGCTTCAGCCTCGACATCGCGCGCAAGCACTACAGCGCCGCCTGGATCAAGGACCGGGTGCGCGAACTCGGCGACCTGAAGTTCAACGAGCTGGGCCTGCACTTCTCCGACGACCAGGCCTTCCGCATCGAGTCCGCCTCGCACCCCGAGATCGTCTCCGACGAGCACCTGACCAGGGCCGAGGTCACGGAGATCACCGACCTCGCCGCCTCCCGGCACATCACCGTGGTCCCCGAGATCGACTCGCCGGGCCACCTCGGCGCCGTGCTCGCCGCCCACCCCGACCTCCAGCTCCGCAACGCCCGGGGGGTCGCGACCCGCGGCGCCATCGACATCTCGAAGCCGGAGGCCGCCCGGATCGTCGACGACCTGCTGAACGAGTACGCCGACCTCTTCCCCGGCTCCCGGTTCCACCTCGGCGCCGACGAGTACCAGGCGCTCGTGGTCCCCGACCCGCAGGCCTCCTACCCGCAGCTCGCGGCCGCCGCCCGCAAGGCGTACGGGCCCGGCGGCACCGTCGCGGACCTCACCACCGGCTGGCTCAACGGCCGCGCCCGGACCGTCCAGGCCCACCGGCGCGTCCCGCGCGCCTGGAACGACGGCTTCTTCAGGGACACCGCCGTCCAGCCGCTCAAGGAGATCGAGGTCGCCTACTGGACGGGCAAGGAGATCGGCGCCCGCCCGCCCACCGAGTACCTGAGCGCCGGGCGCACCGTCCTCAACTACAACGACGAGTTCCTCTACTACGTCCTCGGCGAGCCGCAGACCTTCGTCTACCCGACGGGGCAGCGCATCTACGAGCAGTGGACCCCGAGGGTGCTGCGCGGGACCGAGCCGGTGCCCGCCGAGTACGACGACCGGATCATCGGCGGCGGGTTCGCGGTCTGGGGCGACCTGCCGAGGGCGCAGACCCAGGCGCAGGTGGCGGAGGGCATCCGGCTGCCGCTGGCGGCGACGGTGCAGAAGCTGTGGGACGCCGGGCGGCCCGAGCTGTCCTGGGCGGAGTTCCGGGCGCTGGCGGACCGGATCGCCTGATCCGGGGGGGCGGGTCCGCGCGGTCCCGCGCGGATTGGCTCCGGGGGGCTGTGCACGCCCCGGTCCCTGTGGTGGTGTGTGCACCAACAGAACCGTTACGTCGGGGGAGGGCCGTCCCAAGGGGGCGCGCCGGAGGGGGAATCGGGGCGGGACGGGCGGTGGTCCGACGGCCGGGACGGCGGTGCCGGGGCAGGCGTCCGGCCGCTCACCCGGCCGGACGCTCACCCGGCCGATCACCCGGTCGGCCGTCCGGCCGTCCGGCCCTCCGGTCCGGTGGGGCCGGGAACCGCCGGTCCCCCCGCCCGCCTCCCCGGACGGGAACGGGCTCCGCGGCCACGAACTGCTGGAAGCGGTACGAACAGGGAGAGCTGATGAGCCTGGTGGAACTGATCGCGCGGGCCGACGCGCGGGGGCTGGCCGCGAGCGGACTGGCGTGCGTGGAGCGCTGCCTGCCGCTGCTGGGCGGTGACGACGCGCTGCTGCGGCCCCTCTGGGCGACGCTCTCCGACGGGGTCGACGAGGACACCGCCCGGCGCGCCTGGGCGGAGGAACTGGAGCGGGTGCGGGACGGGCTCGCCGGTGCCGGTGCCGGTGCCGGTGCCGGTGCGGGTGGGAGTGCCCGTGCCGGTGGCGCGGACGGGGGCGGGGCGGACGGGGCCGGGGACCTGGAGGACGCCCTGGCGGGTGCCGGGGACCCGGGCGGGCTCGGCGACGCCGAGGACGCGGTGGCGCTGGTCCGGCGGATGCTGGACGCGGCCCCCGCCGAGCGCACGGAGGCCGGGCTGCGCGAGTGGGCCGGGGTGTGCTCAGCGGCCTCGCTGGGCGTCCACCGTCTGCTGGACCCCGGCCAGGGCGCCGGGACGCAGGACGCGCTGCCGCTGGTCGACGCGGAGCTGCGCCGCCAGACCGCGGTGCTGGAACTCCTGGCCGGCCACGGCGCCGCCGGTCTGCGCGGGGCGCTGGAGGTCGCGACGGAGGGACGCCGGGTGCTCCGGGCGGTCCTCTCCCGCCGCGACCGCACGAGGGCCTGACGGCTCCGCCGGGCGGTCGGCGCGCCCGGCCGGGGGTCCGCCCGCCCGGGGGTTCCGCCGCCTCCGGGCGGGGTCGGCTCCGACCCTTCCCGGCAGGGTCGGCTTCCCCGCCGCCGGGTTCCGCCGTTTCCGGGCGGGGTCCGCTTCCCCCGCCGCCCGGGTGGCCGGGGTGAGCGGTGGGGGCGCCGACCGGGCACCGGGGGTGCGAGGAAGCCTCCGGGGCCCGTGGGTGGCCCTGCGCATCGCCCGACCCCCCTCCGGCACGGCGCGGCGGCCCGCTGTCCGCACCCGTCGGGCGGTCCGTGTTCCCCGGGGTTCCGCTGCCGTCCCGGCCACTGGTGTGCCGTGGCTTCGGCGGATCGGCCGCCGCGTCCGGGCCGGGTGGGGCGGGTTCGTGGTTCGCGGTTCCTGGCGGTGCGCCCCTGTCCGTGTCTGTCGATGGGACGCTGGGCCCGGGGGGGGGTCGGGGCCGGGGCGGGCGGCCCGTTCGCGGCTTCCGGCGGTGCGCCTCTGTCCGTGCGCGTCAATGGGGCGGTCGCGCCCGGGGGTTGGCCGTCGCCCGAGCCGAGTGGGGCCGTTCGTGGTGCCTGGGGTGCGCTTTCGTCCTCGTGTTTCAACGGGGTTCCCCACCCGGGGCTGGTCGGGCCCCGGGCCGGCCGGCACGGTTCGTGGTGTCCGGCGGTGTGCTTCCGTCCGTGCGCGTCAACGGGGCGCTGGGGTACGGGGGTTGGCCGTGCCCGGGCCGGGCGGGGCCGGTCGTGGTGCCCGGGGCGCGCTTTCGTCGGTGTGCCTCGACGGAATGGCCGTGCCCGGGGGCTGGTCGGGCCCCGGGCCGGATGGGGCGGCCCGGTCGCTGGTGCCCCGACGCGCTCGGCCCGCGGTGACGTGCCATGCGCACCCGGCGGGGTGCGACCGTCGGCCCTGCCCGGTGGGCGGCTTCTGGTCTCCGGTGCCGTGCCGCCGTCCGTTCCCCGTGGCGTGCCCCCGGTGGCCCGGCGTCCGGTCCTCGTCCGTCCCCGATGGGGGTGGCTCACGGGTGCCGGGGGCCCGGTGCGGACCGTACCGCGACGCGACGCTGTCGCCCGGGAGTTGACCTCGCCCGTGCCGGGCGGGTGGCCCGGGGGCTTCGACGTCCCGGCGCCGTCCGTGTGCATCGGCATGTCGCCGAATCACGGGGCATGACCCGGGCGGGCCGCCCGGCGGGCGGCGGGCGGTCCCTCCGGTGCTTCGGTGCCGCTCCTGCGCGGTGACGGTTCCTGGGACCCCGCTGTGCCGTGGCCCGTCGTCGGTCGCCGGTCGTCGGTCGCCGGTCGCCGGTCGTCGGTCGCCGGTCGCGCTCCGCGCGGGTGCCGGCCGTTCCGGCGGACCCCGCCCGTCGACGGGACCGGTCACCGCCGCCGCCCGCGCCCGCCGGGACGGCGCCCCGCGCCGGCCGTCCGTCGGCAGCCGGTCCGGCGTCCACCCGGCCCCGTTCCCATTCCTCCGGCCGTCCGGAAACCGGCACGTCCTCGGCCCGGTCATTCGCCGGTGTTTCGTTTGTCGGCCTCCGGCCGTTCGTTTTGCGGGTAGTCCGTTCCGCGGGTCCTGCCTACTTTGTGGGAACGGTGTTTCGAGCCCTACCGCCCATGTCGTGGTAGCCGCGCACAACAGGAGTCGATATGAGCGCCAAGCCCGCCCCCGGACTGTCGTACGAAGAACTCGTCGAGGCCCGTCGTGCCAGTGGTGTCGCCATGTTCAACGACAACAAGATGAAGCTGGGCATCTTCGGTTCCAACTGCAGCCACGGACTGATGGCGACGCACGCCGAATCGTCGTACGAACTCACCTGGCAGCACACCCAGGAGATCGCCCGCATCGCGGACCGGCTCGGTTTCGAGGCCATGCTCCCCGTCGCCCGGTACCGGGGCATGGGCGGCGAGACGAACTTCAACGGCTCGAACTACGAGGCCCACACCTGGGCCGCCGGAATCGCCCAGGCGACCGAGAACATCATGGTGTTCGCCACCACGCACGTGCCGACCAAGCACCCCATCGTCGCGGCGAAGGAATCCGTCACCGTCGACCACATCTCCAACGGCCGGTTCGGTCTCAACATGACCATGGGCTGGTACAAGGCGGAAATGGAGATGTTCGGCGGAACGCAGCGCGAGCACGACGCCCGCTACCGCTACGGCTCCGAGTGGATCACCATCGCCAAGCGCATGTGGACCGAGGGCGAGGGCGTCGACTTCAACGGCGAGTTCTTCGAGATCAAGGACGCGTTCTCCGACCCCAAGCCGATCCAGCAGCCCTACCCGGTGCTGGTGAACGCGGGGAACTCGCCCGCCGGACTGGAATTCTGCGCGCGCGAGTGCGACTTCAACTTCATCGCCTTCGCCGATCCGGCCGAGGCGGGCGAGACCGCGGCCCGGGTGCGTTCCATCGCCCACGCGCAGAAGCGCGATCTGGGAATCCTCAGCTACGGCAACATCATCTGCCGCGACACCGAGAAGGAGACCAAGGCACTCCTCGACCACATTCTGGAAAAGGGCGACTGGGAGGTGGCCAAGGCGGTTTCCGGCGGTCTCGGTTCCGAGAGCGGTTCCTTCGACAAGGTCAAGGCGCTCCAGGAGCGGTTCATCCTCGGTTACGGCGGATACCCCCTGATCGGCACGCCCGAGCAGATCGTCGAACAGCTCGTGGAACTCTCCCGGGTGGGCATCGACGGAATGATGGTCGGCTTCCTCGACTACGTGGAGGAGCTGGAGTACTTCGGCGAGCGCGTGCTCCCCCTGATGAAGGAAGCGGGCCTGCGGAACTGACCCGGGGAAGGACCAGGGAGGTCGGACAATGACGCATTCTCTCGGTGTGAACGCACGGGACTACAAGGCCGTGCTGGGCCAATTCTGCACCGGGGTCACCGTGGTGACGTCGAAGGAGGGCGGAGAACCGGTCGGATTCACCTGCCAGTCGTTCTCGGCCCTCTCCCTGGACCCCGCCCTGGTCCTGGTGAGCGTGCAGAAGACCTCGACCACCTGGCCGAGGATCAGGAGGTCGGGGCTGTTCGCGGTCAGTGTGCTGGCCGCCGACCAGCAGGCGGTCGGGGACCGCTTCGCCCGCTCGGGCACCGACAGGTTCGCCGGCGTCGCATGGCAGCCGTCCCCGGCCGGGCTCCCGCTCATCGGCGGAGCCCTGGCCTGGGTCGAGTGCTCCGTCGTGGACGAGATCGACGCCGGCGACCACACCATCGTGGTGGCCTCGGTCACCGGCCTGGACACGGGCGCGGCGGGCGAGCCACTGCTGTTCTTCCGGGGCCGTTACCTGGAACCCGACATGAGAGGAGCGGTGACGGGATGAAACTCGCGATCGTCTACGGAAGTCCCACACCGCCGGGGAAGCTGGCCCGCGCGCTGGACCTGGCCGAGGCCGCCGTCCGCGACCGCCATCCCGGCTGGAGCACGGAGCGGATCGCGCCGCGCACGTCCGTCGGCCCGGTGGTGGCCACCTGGGACGACGAGGCGGTGGAGCGGATCGGCGCCGCCGACGCCGTCGTCCTGGCCTCGCCGGTCTACCGGGGCTCGATCACGGGCACCCTGAAGCTCCTGATCGACATGCTGCCCAACGAGGCGCTGCGGTCGAAGCCGACGGGCGTCCTCACCGTCGCCGCCGCGCCGCAGCACTTCCTCTCGGCCGACCGCCACCTCCGCGACATCCTCGCCTGGTTCGGCGCCCTCACCGCGCCGAACAGCGCGTTCTTCGTGGACGCGGCCTTCCGCACCCCCGACGTGGACCCCGCGGTCCTCGCGGACCTCGCGGAGTTCACCGACCAGGTGGTGACCCTCGCCGAGTCCCTGGGCGGCCGGGGCTTCGGCCCCGACCCCCTGACGGTCCGCTTCTCGGCGTCCCGCGCCTGACCGGCGACCGCCCCCAGCCAACGCAGACTTGAGAAGGAAGATCGCCGTGACCAGTATCGCCGCGGAACACACCTCCCCCGGCGGGGAGACGGGGCCCGCCCGCAACCTCATCGGAGGGGAGTGGCTCACCTCCGCCACGACGGGCGTCTCGGTCTCGCCCGCCGACGGCCGGGTGCTCGGCACCTACTACGAGGCGGACGAGGCCCAGGTGCGGGAGGCCATCGAGGTCGCCCGGGACACCTTCGCCACGCACGCCTGGCGGACCGACCGCCAGCTGCGCGCCCGGGTGCTCAACGAGATGGCCGACCGCGTGGAGGCCGCCACCGACGAACTCGCCGGGATGCTCGCCCGGGAGAACGGGAAGATCCTCCCCGAGGCCCACTTCGAGCTGAGCCTGACGCCGTCGAAGCTGCGGTACTACGCCGCCCAGGCGCTCACCGGCTCCGGCTCCGGCGACCGGGCGCGCCCCGGCGTCTACTCCATCCTGCTGTCCGAACCGGTGGGCGTGGTCGGCGTCATCGTCCCCTGGAACTCGCCGGTCGTGCTGTCCGTGCGGTCCTTCGCCCCCGCGCTGGCCGCGGGCTGCACCGTGGTGATGAAGATGGCCGCGCAGACCGCCCTGGTGAACACCCGGCTCGCCGAACTCCTCGCGGACTGCCCCTCGCTCCCGGCCGGCGTGCTCAGCGTGTTCAACGAGTCCGGCAGCGCGGGTGCCAAGCTGCTGGTCTCCTCCCCGGACGTGGCCGCGCTGAGCTACACCGGCAGCACCGACGTGGGCCGCCGGATCATGGCCGACGCCGCGCCCACGCTCAAGCGGCTCTCGCTGGAGCTGGGCGGGAAGACCCCGATGATCGTGTTCGAGGACGCGGATCTCGACGCGGCCGTCGGGACCATCGTCGCCGGGATCACGACCTTCACCGGCCAGTTCTGCATGACCGGCAGCAGGGTCCTCGTCCAGGAGTCGGTGGCCGACGAGGTGCGGTCGCGGCTCGCCGAGGCCCTGGGCCGGGTCCGGGTCGGACCGGGCGACGCCGAGGGCTCGCAGATGGGCCCGCTGATCGACCAGGCGTCCCGGGACCGGCTGGAGAACCTGATCGCCGAGTCGCTCGGCGACGCCGAGGTCATCGTGCCCGGCGGCCGCCCCGAGGAGGGGGAGCTGTCCGCGGGCGCCTACTACCGCCCGGCGCTGTTCGGCGTGCGGGACACCGACTCGCCGCTGGTGCAGAAGGAACTGTTCGGTCCCGTCGCCACGTTCGAGACCTTCGGCACGGAGGAGGAGGCGGTGCGCAGGGCCAACGCCACCCAGTACGGCCTCGCGGCCTCCGTGTGGACCGCGGACGGCGCCCGGGGGCTGCGCATGGCCGACGCGCTGGACGCGGGCACCGTGTGGACCAACGGCTGGGCCGTGGTGCTCGACCAGTTCGAGGAGGGCGGCTACAAGCAGAGCGGTCTCGGCCGGCTGAACGGCAACCGGGCCCTTGAGGAGTTCCAGGAGTACAAGCACATCGTCCAGGTGGTGTGAGGACGGTGGTGCGGGAGGCGGGGCCGTGTCCGATCCGGGCGCGGCCCCGCCTCCGTGTGCGCGGCCCCGCCGCGGGGAGGCGGCCCGGGGGAGGGCGCAGGGAGACCGGCCGCGGCCCCGGAGCGCGTTCCGGGGCGGCCCCTCAGGCCCCCTTGGTCCTGCGCAGGGTCTCCGACGGCGACTCGCCGTAGACCGACTTGTACAGCGAGGAGAACCGCCCCAGGTTGAAGAAGCCGTGCGCGGAGGCTGCCTCGGTGACCGTCGTCCCGTCCGCCCGCGGGTACAGCAGCGCGTCGCGGACCGCGCGGAGCCGGATGTCGCGCAGGTACTGCGAGGGGGTGCGGCCCAGGTCGTGGAGGAAGCGCAGTTGCAGGGTCCGGGCGCTGACCCCGATCGCCGAGGCGACGTCGGCCGGGGTCGGGAGGTCGTCTGCGTGGTCGTGGATGTAGTCGAGGGCGCTCTTCACCGTGCCCGCCCTCGGGGCGCCGCTCTCGTCGAGCCGCCGCAGGAGTTCCTGGTGCGGTCCGGTGGCGGCGGTGAGGAGGCTGGTCAGCAGCATGGACTCGAGCTGGCGGCGGGAGTTCCCGTTGCGCGCGAGCACCCCGTCCTCGTCCCACTCGGTCCGGACGAAGTCGATGCAGCGCAGCAGGCCCTTGCCGGCCGGGGACTCCAGGTTCACCACGAGGTCGAAGTCGATGGGGCCGTGCACCCGCGAGCGGGTCAGGGCGGCGAGGTGGTCCTCCAGGTCGGCCCGGGGGACCTTGAGGGCGAACTGCGCGGCGTCCGGGGCCCAGGCGATCGTCTGGGCGCGGTGGGGCAGCAGGATCGCCGCGTGGGCCATGCCCCGTGTCCTCCCCCGGTCGCCGTTCTCGCGGGTGACGAGGCTGCTGCCGGTGAGCGTGACGTTGATGTGGTACCAGTGCTCGCTGGCCGGGAGGGTGATGTGGGCCTCGGTGCCGTAGGTCAGGTAGCCGAGGGTCACGCCGCCGAGCTGGACGGCGTTGAGGCGGGCGTCGAGGGGGCCGCCGCCGACGGGGCTCAGGGTGTGCGGCTCGTAGACCTCGGCCACGACCTGCTGGGCGAGGTCCACGTCGTCGGTGCGGAGCCGGCCGTGCTGGCGCAGCGGTTCGGCGGATGATTCGGCGGATGATGTCGAGAAGGACCTGGTCATCGGAGGACTCCCCGGGCAGACGGTCGTCCGGCGAGCGGACTCGTGTGTCACTCCCCCACGCGGTCGGTCACGAAGTGCGACGGGAGGTTAACCGCAATCGACGGAAATGTCACCACCTCTCACTACTGGATGCTACTGGCAGCCGCCGGGTACGCGGCGGGTCGTGCCGCCCGGCCGTCCAGCTCCCGGCGGGCCTCCTCGCAGGTGCGCAGGAGCCGCGCGGCCAGCTCCTCCACGCCGACGGCCAGGGCGCGGACCGTGGGCAGGGCGATGGCCAGCGCCGCGTGATGGCCGTCGACGACGCCGAGCGAGGCGCCGATGGCCGTCACCCCCGGTTCGCTCTCGTCCTGGTTGATGCCGAAGCCCCGGCGCCGGACCGCCGCCAGCTCTTCGTGGAGCGCGGCCGGCCCGCCGGCCCGTCCGCCGGGTGCGGTGGGCGGTCCGCCGGGGTGCAGCGCGTCCACCGCGTCCCGCTCCAGGTCGGCGAGCATCGCCTTGCCGCCGGAGGTCCGGTGCGCGGGCAGTCGCAGGCCGGTCCGCAGCCCCACCCGCAGCGACCGCGCACCCTCGATCCCGTCGAGGAACAGCACGTCGGAGCCGGTGCGCACCATCAGGTGCACCGTCTCGTCCACGGCCCCGTAGAGGCTGCCGAGATGGGGGCGCACCCGCTCGGGCAGCGGGGGAGCGCCGCTCGCCCCCGGGGGCAGCAGCCGGGGCCCCGCCCGGTACAGCCGGTTCTCGCCCCGCACGGCGAAGCCCCGGTGGAGCAGCGTGGACAGCAGCCGGTGCGCCGTGGACGGCACGACCCCCAGCTCCCGCCCGGCCTCGGTGACGCTGAGCTGACCGCGCTCGGCGAGCAGGGTCAGCAGCACCAGCGCGCGGTCCACCGCTTCGATGTGGTTGGGGTTCTTGTTCTGCTCCACAGAATGGAGCGTAGGCAGCTTTTCCGTCGTGCGCAAAGATTCATGTAGGCGGAAACGGGCCGGACGGGGCGCGGGGGCGGACGGCGGGCGTCTCCGGGGAGGGTCCGGCGGCAGGGGCCCGGGGAGGAGCCCCGGGCAGGAGTCTCGGGAACGCCTCGGGTATGTGCCCCGGCGGACGGCGCGCGGCACCCCGCCCCGCCCGGCCCGGAGCAGGGGAAACGGGAGGCGGGAGGGGAGGGAGGGGGAGGAAGGGCGACGGCCGGGGCCGCCACCCCCCACAGGAGAGGCCCCGGCCGTCGCACGGTACGGGTCGCTCGGCGGCCCGTACTCCCTACTGCGCCGGGTCCGCGATTTCTGTCACACCCCCGGGGCACGGTTCAATGGGGGGCCGGACGTGGACGTGTGGCGGTTTCAAGACGTAACGTTCCTTTCGCGCCGATCCGCGGCGGGCCCGTCCCGCCGCACACTGCGGTGGACCACCGCTGCCATCAATGGAGCAACCACGACGTCGAGAGGCGGGCCCGCGTCGGCGGCGCCGGCCGGGGCGCAGAAGGGCTTGCGCGGTGCTGGGGGACGACGCGGAGCTGACCGCGGCGGTGCGTGCGGCACAGGACGGGGACGAGACCGCGTTCCGGTCCGTGTACCGGTCCGTGCACCCGCGGCTGCTCGGATACGTGCGGACACTGGTCGGGGATCCGGACGCCGAGGACGTGGCGTCCGAGGCGTGGCTCCAGATCGCCCGCGACCTGGAGCGGTTCCGGGGCGACGCGGACCGCTTCCGCGGCTGGGCCGCCCGGATCGCCCGCAACCGCGCCCTGGACCACATCCGCATGCGGGGCCGCCGCCCGGCCATCGGCGGCGACGAGACCGAACTGACCGGCAGGGCCGCCGAGTCCGACACCGCGGGTGAGGCCATCGAGGCGCTCGGCACCGACAGCGTCCTCTCCCTCCTCTCCCAACTGCCCCAGGACCAGGCCGAGGCGGTCGTGCTGCGGGTGGTCGTCGGGCTCGACGCCAAGAGCGCCGCGGAGACCCTGGGCAAGCGCCCGGGCGCCGTCCGCACCGCCGCGCACCGCGGTCTGAAGCGCCTGGCCGAACTGCTCGGCGGCGATGCGGAATCGGCCGCGGCCCTGGACGCCCTGCCCCCGCAGCGAGAACCACGCACCCGCCCGGCGACGTCCGCGACTGTGACGCAAAGCGTCGCGCGGACGCAGAAGGACATGTGATGGCCGACGAGCAGGACAGGTGGCTGGACCGCGAAACAGCGGAGATCCTGCTGCGCGGAGAGTCGCCGGACACGGAGGACCCCGTGCTCCGGGAGCGGGCCGGCAAGCTGGCCGACGCCCTGGGCGCGCTCTCCGGCCCGCCCCCGCCCACCAGCGGGAACGACGGCGAACTCGCCGGGGAGGCCGCCGCGCTGGCCGCCTTCCGCGCGGCGCGCGCCGACCGGGCGGCGGTGCCGGGCCGCGCCCCGGCGGGCCTCGGGCGCGGCAAGGGCGCGCTGCCCTCCGACGCCGGGCTGGTCCGGCTCGGCGGTGCCGCGGGCCTCTTCCGGCGTCCCCGCTGGGGCCGCCCGCTGCGGTTCGGGCTGGCCGCCGCGCTGGCCGTCGGCATGGTCGGCGGGGTCGCCGTCGCGGCCGGAACCGGAGTCCTCCCGGCGCCCTTCGGCGGTCCCCGGCCCGACTCCGGCTCCACCGTCTCCGCCGCCGAGACCTCCCGCCGCCCCGTCCCCTCCCCGGAACCGCTGGACGGCACCCGGGGCGGCGCCGGCCCGGTGGTGCCGGGCGAGACCCCGGACGGGGTCAAGGGCGAACCGGCGGGGGAGGACGGCCCCGACGGGGCGGGCCGGACGCCCGGCGCGGCCGACCGGCGGCAGCGCCTCCTGACCGCCTGCCGCGACCGGGGCACCGGCCGCAAGCTCGACAACGCCCGCAGCCGGGTGCTGGCGGAGGCGGCCGGCGGCGCCTCCCGGGTGGCGGTGTACTGCCGCGACCTCCTCGCCGCCGTGAACGGCGACGGCCGGGTCCGCCCGGGCGCCCCGGGCAAGGGCAACGGCAAGGACGCCTCCCCCAGGCCGCGCGGCCGGGAGGCCGGGAAGAACCCCGGCAGCCAGGGGAGCCAGGGCAACGGCCAGGGGAACCAGGGCAATCAGGGGAACGGCCAGGGCAACCAGGGCAACCAGGGGAACGGGCAGGGGAACCAGGGCAACGGCCAGGGCAACCAGGGCCAGGGCCAGGGCAGTCAGGACGGGCAGGGGAACCAGGGCAACGGCAAGGGGAACCAGGGCAACGGCAAGGGGAACCAGGCGAACAAGGGCGGCCGGGGGAGCGGGGGCGAGCAGGACGACGACGGCGACGGCGCGGCCGTCCGGCCCGGCGCCACCGCCTCCGGCCCGCCCGCCAAGGCCCCGGCCGGCCGTCCTCCGCACGCCCCGTCCGGCCGCCCGGCGGGGCCGGACGCGTCCGGCCCCGGCGCCGTTCCGGCGCCCGGCTCCCTCCGCCCCGGGCCCGCCGCGACCGGCCCCGTCCGACGTGCGGTCCCGGCCTGGGACGGGGCGCCCGCCGACGGTGTGACACTTTCGGACCCCCCGGCGCAGTAGAGAGTGAGCCGACTGGTCATCGGCTCCGCCCGAGCCGGGGTTCCCCCCGTACCCACGGCTCGTGCACCTCGGCGCGGGCGGGGCACGTTCCCCCGGTCCCGCCCGCGCCCCATCCCCCCACGGGCGCGACCGGACTCCCTCCGCAACGCGTGCGAGCCCCGGAAGCGGCCCTACCGGTGCACCACCACCTTGTCGCCGTCGCGCACCTGCGCGAACAGGGCCGCGACGGCCGCCTCGTCCCGGACGTTGACGCAGCCGTGCGAGGCGCCCGCGTAGCCGCGGTCCGCGAAGTCGGACGAGTAGTGCACGGCCTGGCCGCCGCTGAAGAACATGGCGTACGGCATGGCGGTGTCGTAGAGCGTCGACCAGTGGTGGCGGGACTTCCAGAACACCTGGAACACCCCCTCCCGGGTCGGGGTGCGCTCGGAGCCGAAGCGCACCGCCATCGTCGACACGGTCCGGCCGTCGACCATCCAGCGCAGCGTCCGGCTGGTCTTGCTGATGCACAGCACCCGGCCGCTCAGGCAGCGCGGGTCCGGCGGGTCGGCGGGCTGCCCGCCCATCGGGTACAGGTCCCACTGGCCGGGGCCGCGGGTCATCCCGCGCAGCCGCTGCCAGGTGACGGTGTCGGTCCGCCCGGTGACCGGCAGCCCGCGCTTGTCCTGGAAGCCGCGCACCGCCTGCTCGGTGGGCCCGTCGTACGCGCCGGTCGGCACCCGGAGGAGCCAGCCGATCTGGCGCAGCCGGGCCTGGAGTTCGCGCACGTCGCGCCCGCTGTCGCCGGGCCGCCACAGCACCGGCCCCGGCGGCGGGGGAGGCGGGGGCGGGGCCGTCCGCACCGGCGCGGGCGCGGACGGCGTCCGCGGGGTGACCGGCACCGGGGCGGACGGCGGGGGCGCCGCCGGGGGCGCGGTGGACGACGGCGCGGACACCGCGGGGCGGCCGTCGTCCGGGGCGGTCGCGGCGGCCGTCGCGGCCGGGGCGCCGGACGGGGGCCGGGGCGGGGCCGTGCCGCCGGCCACCACCGGAGGGTTGGTGCCGCCCGCGCCGGTGAGACCGGGCCCGGTCACCGTGCAGCCGCCCGCCGCCAGCGCCACTCCGAGCGCGGCGGCGACCGCCCGCCCGGCGCCCGCGCCGCGCCCCCCGTTCCTCGTCCCGCTGCTCCTGGTCCTGCTGCCCCTCGTGCGCATCACGGCCCCCTCGGCCCACGGCTCGGTACGGACGTCCCCCGGGGTTGTTCCCCCGCGCGGCACCGCCCGAACGGCACGCGGGGGTGGTGACCGGGTCCGGGCGCCGGACGCGGGGGCGCCGTCGCGCCCCGCTGTGAGGAAGCTCCCAGCGTGTGCCCCTCCACCCGGTGGGTCCGCGCCGATACAGTCCGTCGGGGAAACCGGCCGTGCCGGGCGGTGCACAGCGCGTGGTGGACTGCGGCGCGGACCCACCGGACGGCGGGGCGGGGTGCCGGACGGCGCGCGGGGCGACCGCGGCGCACGCGTGGTACGAGTCGGGCAGGCCGAAGCAATCGCTCAGCGGGAGAGGCGTCAACCATGGCACGCGAGTCGGAGTCGGGACTGCCCATCGAGCCGGTCTACGGACCGGACACCCAGGCGGACTGGGACCCGGCGGAGAAACTGGGCGAGCCCGGCGCGTACCCGTTCACCCGGGGTGTGTACCCGACGATGTACACCGGCCGTCCCTGGACGATGCGCCAGTACGCCGGGTTCGGCACGGCGACCGAGTCCAACGCGCGCTACAAGCAGCTCATCGCCAACGGCACGATGGGCCTGTCGGTCGCGTTCGACCTGCCGACCCAGATGGGCCACGACTCCGACGCCCCGATCGCCTCGGGCGAGGTCGGCAAGGTCGGCGTGGCGATCGACTCCATCGACGACATGCGGGTGCTGTTCGACGGCATCCCCCTGGACCGGGTGTCCACGTCGATGACGATCAACGCGCCCGCGGCCCTGCTGCTCCTGCTGTACCAACTGGTCGCCGAGGAGCAGGGCGTGGGCGCCGGCGAGCTGACCGGCACGATCCAGAACGACGTGCTGAAGGAGTACATCGCGCGCGGGACGTACATCTTCCCGCCCAAGCCGTCGCTGCGGCTGATCGCGGACATCTTCCAGTACTGCCGGGCCGAGATCCCCAAGTGGAACACCATCTCCATCTCCGGCTACCACATGGCCGAGGCCGGTGCCTCGCCCGCGCAGGAGATCGCCTTCACCCTCGCCGACGGCATCGAGTACGTGCGCACCGCCGTCGCGGCCGGGATGGACGTCGACGACTTCGCGCCCCGCCTCTCCTTCTTCTTCGTGGCCCGCACGACGATCCTGGAGGAGGTCGCCAAGTTCCGCGCGGCCCGCCGGATCTGGGCGCGCGTCATGAAGGAGGAGTTCGGCGCGCGGAACCCCAAGTCGCTGATGCTGCGCTTCCACACCCAGACGGCGGGTGTGCAGCTCACCGCCCAGCAGCCGGAGGTGAACCTGGTCCGCGTCGCGGTCCAGGGCCTGGCGGCCGTGCTGGGCGGCACCCAGTCGCTGCACACCAACTCGTTCGACGAGGCCATCGCCCTGCCCACCGACAAGTCCGCCCGCCTCGCCCTGCGCACCCAGCAGGTCCTCGCCTACGAGACCGACGTGACCGCGACCGTCGACCCGTTCGCCGGGTCCTACGTCGTCGAGCGGATGACCGACGACGTCGAGGCCGCCGCCCTGGAGCTGATGCGCAAGGTCGAGGACCTCGGCGGCGCCGTCAACGCCATCGAGCACGGCTTCCAGAAGGGCGAGATCGAGCGCAGCGCGTACCGCATCGCCCAGGAGACCGACGCGGGCGAACGCGTCGTCGTCGGCGTCAACCGCTACCAGCTCGACGCCGAGGAGCCCTACGAGCCGCTGCGCGTCGACCCGGCCATCGAGGCGCAGCAGGCCGAGCGCCTCGCCGCCCTGCGTGCCTCCCGCGACCAGGCCGCCGTCGACGGTGCCCTGGCCGCCCTGCGCAAGGCCGCCGAGGGCGAGGACAACGTCCTCCACCCGATGAAGGAGGCCCTGCGCGCCCGCGCCACCGTCGGCGAGGTGTGCGACGCCCTGCGCGCGATCTGGGGGACGTACGTCCCGTCGGACGCGTTCTGACGCGGAGCCGGGGTCCGAGCCGGGACCGGCACCGGGAGCCGGAGCCGGGGCCGGGAGCGGTGACGCGGCGGGGCGGTGCCGTCACACGGTGCCGCGCCCTCCGCGACGGGGTGCCGTGCCGCTCGTGACGGGGTGCCGCGCCCTCCGCGGCGGAGTGCCGTCCCCCTTGTGACCGACCGGTGCCGCGCGCTCGTGCCGCGGTGCCCCCGGGACGCAGGGACGGGGCACGGCGACGGTGCGGCACGGCGCCGTGACGGCGTGTGGCGGTGCCGCGGGGGGCTCGGGGCGGGGCTCCCGGGCCGCCGTTCCCGGCAGCCGAAACGTCCGCGCGCGGCGCGGGGCCGGCGTGCGACACTCCCCCCATGTTCGGCGTCATAGACCTCCCCACCTACCTGGCGGGACTGGCCCTCATCATCCTGCTGCCCGGTCCCAACTCGCTCTACGTCCTGTCCGTCGCCGCCCGCCGGGGCGTACGGGCCGGATACACCGGCGCCGCCGGGGTCTGGTGCGGGGACACCGTGCTGATGACGCTCTCGGCGGCCGGGGTGGCCTCGCTGCTCAAGGCCAACGACGTGCTGTTCGGGATCGTGAAGTACGCCGGTGCCGGATACCTGACGTGGCTCGCGATCGGGATGCTGCGGGCGGCGTGGGGGATGTGGCGCACCCGGCACGAGCGGACGGCACTGGGCACCGGGGAGCCGGTCGCCGACGACGAGCGGCCGTTCCGGCGGGCCCTGGTCGTCAGCCTGGTCAACCCGAAGGCGATCCTCTTCTTCGTCGCCTTCTTCGTGCAGTTCGTCGACCCGGCGTACGCGCACCCGGCGCTGTCCTTCGTCGTCCTCGGCGCCCTCGCCCAGGTGGCCAGCGTGCTCTACCTGAGCGCCCTGATCTTCGGCGGCACCCGGCTGGCCGCGGCCTTCCGCAGCCGCAGGCGGCTGTCGGCGGGGGCGACCTCGGCGGCGGGCGCGCTCTTCCTGGGCTTCGCGGTGAAGCTCTCGCTCGCCGGCGCGTAGGGGACCGCCGCGCCCGGGCGCGCGGGTGCCGGGGCCGCGGGGTTCCGCCAGGGCCTCTCGTTCGGATCATGCCGGGCTCGCGGGGTCCGGCCCGATCCAAACGAAAGACCCTAGTGACCTGAGTCAGAGATTCGTCGGCAGATCGCGGCCATCAGCCGGATGCCGTGCGGCCGGCAGGTCCGGCCCGGCCTGCTGACATCCGGCCTCCGGCACGCCGGGCAGCTCGCGAGAACTACCCGGATATCTCTGACTCAGGTCATTAGCGGTCGGGGCGGGCCCGGCGGGTCGCGCGGTGGCGGCGCACCGCCCGGGTGACAGCCGGGGGCAGGACGTCCAGGGCGATCCGCCGGGCCCGCTCGCGCGGCGGGGTGCGCGGCACGGCGCCGGGGCGGGGTGTTCCCGGCTGCCGGGTCTGGCCCGGGACCGGGGCGCCGCTCCCGTCCGCCGTCGGCGCGAGGGAGGCGGGGTCCGGGGCGTCCCGGTGCCGGGAGGGCGGCAGCGACGGCGGACGTACCGTCCGGCCCTTGGCGCGGGCCCGGACCAGCCGGTGGCCCGCCACCCGCTCCACGCCCACCCCGCAGTCGTCCCGCCCGCGCAGCGCCGCGAGCAGCCGCTCCCGCGCGGGTTCCGGGTCGCCCCAGGTGCCGTACATCTTGCGGCTGCTCAGGCAGACCGGGCGCAGCCCCCGGTTGAGCACCGCCTCCCACGCGGCAGCGGCCACGCCCGGGGTGTGCTCGGTGCGGAAGTCGTCCAGGACGACGATCCCGTCGGGGCGCAGCAGCTCGCGGGCGGCGCCGATGTCGCCGTGCACGTGCTCGTAGAGGTGCGAGGCGTCGATGTGGACGAACCGGCAGCTCCCGGGCGCGACCGTACCGGTGATCGCCGAGGTGGGGGCCTGCACGACGGTGGGCAGCGCGTCGTGGAAGGAGAGGTAGTTCCGCTCGAACGAGAGCCGGGTCAGGGAGGCGTAGGAGCGTGCCGTCTCCGCCCGGTTCGCGTCGTCCGGCGCGTCGGCGCCGAAGAGGTCGCAGACGGTCAGGGTCTCGCCGTCCCGCAGGTGGTGGCCCAGCAGGATGGCGCTCTTGCCCAGGTACGCGCCCAGTTCGAGCAGGTCGCCACGGGTGTCGTCGCCCTCCTGCCACTCCAGCAGCCAGGAGAACAGCACCTGGTCGAGGGGCTGGAACCAGCCGGGGACGTCGTTCAGCTCACGGGGGAACTCGTGCGTTGCCTGCGCGGTCGCCATGGACCGAGGATGCCTCGCGCCGGGGTGAAAAGCATCTGTCCCGCACAATCAGACAGAAGGAACATCACATGATTCATGCCATTGGGTGGAGCGGGTGTTCGCCCACGGGAGTTCACCCCCTGGCCATCCGGAACGGGTGACGCGGTCTCCCGGACGCCCCTAGCGTGCAGCGGTGTGCCGCGCGGCGCCGTGCCAGGGGCCGGGCCGCGGGCGACCGCCCCGATCCCTCCCGCCCGGCCGCCGGGCGCCCGTCCCGCCTGGGAGTGACCCCCATCCCCTCCGAGCCGCGCCTCGCGCCCGCCCCCGCCGCGCCCCCGTCGGCCCCCGCCGGGTCCCCGTCGCCCGTCCCCGCGTCCCCGTCGGCCTCGCCCGCCCCCGCCCGGGGGGAGCACCGGTACGACATCGACCTGCTGCGGGTGCTGGCCGCCGCCGGGGTGATCCTCTGCCACGCCGCCGGTGAACTCATGGCGGCCGTGGACCGCACGCCCGCGAGGGGCGCGGCCGTGTACACCACCGGCCTCGTCGCCGACGCCGTCAGCCGGGCCGCGGTGCCGCTGTTCTTCGCCATCGCCGGATGGGTGGTGCTGTGCGGGGCGCCGCCCCGGGACGGTGCCCAGGTGCGGCGGCGGCTGACGCGGATCGTGGTGCCCATGGGGGTGTGGACCGCCGGGTACCTGGTGTGGGCGCGGCTGCGGGACGAGGCCGACGGGGGTGTGCGGGGGCTCGCGCGGGACGCGCTGTTCGCCTCGGTCCGGCCCGCGTTCCACCTCTGGTACCTGTACGCCTACGTCCCCGTGGTCCTGCTGCTGTCGGTGGCCGCGCTGGTGCGGGCCGGGAAGCGGCCGTGGGGCGCCGGGGCGCTGCTGCTCGGGCTGGCGCTCGCGCCGTCGCTGCTGGGGGACGCCGGACGGGCGGCCGGGGTGCGGCTGCCCGCCCTCGGCTGGCAGTTCGGGGTGTACCAGCTCGCCTACGCCGTGGCCGGGGCGGCGCTGCTGTCCCTGCCGGGGGAGGCGTTCACCGGGCGCCGGCGGCGGCTGCTGTGGGCGGGTGCCGCGCTCTGCGGCTGGGCGGCGGTGGCGGTGTACGAGCACCGGGTGCACTTCCCCGCGGCGTACGCCTCGGCGGTGGTGGCGCTGCTGGCGGGGGCGGTGCTGATGCTCGTGGGGCGGGTGCGGGTGCCGGAGCGGTTCCGGGGGGCCGTGACGCTGCTGGCGGGGGTGTCCTTCGGGGCGTATCTGGTGCACCTGATGGTGCTGCGGACGCTGTCGCCGTGGCTGGTCTCCGCCGGGTCGGGCGCGGCGGCCGCGGTCGGCGGGCTGCTGGCGCTGACCGTCGTGACGGGGGTGCTGTCCTTCGGGGCGGCGTGGATCTGGACCCGGGCGGGGCTGGCACGGTGGCTGGGGTGACGGCGGGGGGTGCCGACGGGCCGGGCCGGGCGGGCGGACGGTGCCGGTGGCGCGGCGGAGGGGGCCGGGCCGGGCCCGTGCCCGGGGCCGCTCGCCGCACCGGGTGACGGCTGCGGCCCCCTCCGCCGCGCCGGGACCCGGTGCCGGGGAACCACCAGCCATGCGCGGGGACGCCGGTCGCCGCCTCGGCCGGCGTTCCCGTGGTCGGGGCGAGGGCGTGGGGCACCGCCGCGTCGGGCCGGGTGGGTGGTGCCCGTGGCGCGGGCGGAGGGGGCGGGCCGCGTGCCGGTGCCCGGGGCCGCGCGTCCGGTGATGGCCGCGGGCTGAACCGGGCGCCCCGCGACGGGGCCCGCCGTGCCCGTCACCGGCCACGCCCCGGGTGCGGGGCCCGTCGTTGACGGTGCCCGTGCCCGCGCCTGTCGTTCCTGGGCGCACCGCCCCGCGCCGGGACGCCGTCCTCGCCGCTCCCCGGGCCGCGCCCGGTGTCCGTGCCGCTCTCCGGGCCGCGCCCGGTGTCCGTGCCGCTCTCCGGGCCGTGACCGGCGCCAGTGCCAGTGCCCGTGCCGTGCCCCGGTCCTGCCGCCACCGGCCCCGTCGCGACAGCCGTACCGCCGCTACCGGCCCCGTCGCGAGCCGCCGTTCCCGGCTGTGTTCCGTCGCTCCCGTCGCGCCCCGGTGCCCACGACGGCCGCGCCCCGGCATCCCGTCGCGGGGCATGCCGGGGCGCGGCGCGGGGCGCGGGGTCAGGCCGGGCGGCGGGTGGCCGTTCTGCGGAGCAGGCGCTTGGCCCGGCGGATCTGGAGCTTGGCGCGGAGCTGGGGGCGGCTGCCGGGCAGGGCGAGTTCGGTCAGGCGCAGGTCGGGGACGTAGCGCCCGGCGGGGCCCCGGGCGCGCAGCAGGTCGGCGGTCGGCTCGCGCAGCTCCGGATAGGTCTTGGGCTGCATGCAGAAGCCGATCGCGCGCACCAGGGGGCCGAGCGACTCCGGGGCCGGGCCCACCAGCGCCGGGGCCTCGTCGCGCTCCAGGTCGGGCACCAGGTGGTCGATCAGGGCCAGCGGCACGCGGTTGCTGTTGGCGTACGGCGTGAGGCGGTCCAGCACCGTGCCGGTGCCGACCCGGGCGACGGGCACCCCGTAGTAGGCGGAGGCGGTGACCATGGCCGTCGAGAAGCAGCCGACCACCAGCTCGGGCCGGCAGTGCTGGTACAGCGTCTCCGCCAGCAGCGGCGCGTCCAGCACCGTGAGCCGGACCCCCGCGTCCGCCGCGGCCTTGCTGAGCGCCGCCGAGTAGCTCACCGGTGCCGTCGGGTGCGGCTTGAGGACGACCGAGCGGTGCCCGGCCCGCGCGGCACCGGTGAGCATCCGCACATGGAGGTCCTCCTCCTCCTCGGCGCTCAGGATGCCGAGGGCCGCCAGGTACTGGCCCAGCAGCACCGCCGTCGGGGCCTCCGCCGGCACCGGCGCCAGCCGGGGGTCGTCCGCCGCGTCGGCCGCTACCTCGTCCAGCACCTCCCGGAACGCCGCGTCGGGCACCGTCACCGGCTCGACCCCGAACTCGGAGAGCAGCAGCGGCCGCAGCCCGGGGACCAGGTCGAGGTGGAGCAGCCGCCGGACCCTGCTGCCCATGGCCAGCGGCAGCCGTTCACGGGTGGGGCCGTAGCTCATCAGGCCGTCGGCGTAGACGTCGATGGTGCTCTCGGAGAAGATCGCCGCCAGCGCGCGGGCCGGGTTGACCTGGATCGACTCGACGGCCAGCTCGATCAGGTCGCGCTCGCCGATGCCCCAGGCGCGCCGGAACGCCCGCTGCCAGAGCACCGTGTCGTGGCCGCGCGGGCCCCAACTGCTGGGATGGTGCGGGCTGACGGTCTCGTTCCAGCTCACCACCGCGTCGAAGCGGGCGGCTGTCGGCGCGTATCCGCGCATCTCGTCGAGGCGCAGCGCGGTCTCCGGCACGGCGGCGTTGTTGGAGACCAGCAGCACGCGCCGGGCGCCGCCGCGCGGTCCGAACAGGCCCGCGTCCAGCGCCGCGGCGAGGGTGGCCGCCCCGTACAGGGTGGACACCTGGAAGATCTGGGTCGTGTGGCGCATGGGTCAGGCAGCCTTCCGCCCGTCGCGCAGGCGGCCGAGCAGCCTGCTCCGGGTCCTGTCGATGGTCCGCAGCGTCTCCTCCAGCACCGGCTGGGGCATGCGGTGCAGCGCGGCGCGCGCCTCCCGGCGCAGCCGCGCGGCGGCCGGGGGCTCGTACTCGTCCGCCTTGCCGAGGTGGAAGGCGATCATGGCGCAGTAGGTGCGCACCGCCTTGGGGAGGAAGCGGTCGCCCTCCCGGTCCGCCGCGAGGTCGGCCAGCAGCAGGTCGTAGGCGGGGATGAAGTCGAGCTGGCGGGAGTCCTTGACCTGGGTCAGGGAGGTCGCCACCCCGCGCCGGTAGAAGACGCCGTGCAGGCCGAGGGAGGCGTAGCTGCGGGCCCGCAGGTGCAGGCGCCAGATCCACAGGCGGTCCTCGGCGGTGCGCAGCCCGGTCTCGAAGCGCAGCGCTCCGTCGTCGAAGAGGTGGCGGCGGTAGACGCCCGCCCAGACGAAGGGGTAGTCGACCATGGTCTCCCGGTGGGGCGGCGCTATGCCGTCGCGCGGGTCCATCACCCGCTCGCGCAGCGCGGCCGGGGGCCGCCGCACCACCCGCTGGGTGCCGGTGGCCTGCACATGGTCGGTGCGGGCGAAGTCGCAGCCCAGCTCGTCCATGGCGGTCACCAGTCCGGCCAGGTGGCCGGGGCCGTACCAGTCGTCGCCGTCCAGGAAGGTGAGGAGGTCGCCGGTGGCGGCGTCGATGCCGCTGTTGCGCGCCTGGGCGATGCCCCGGTTCGTCTCGTGCCGGATCACCGTGGCGTTGGGCAGCCTCTCCGCCCAGCGGTCGATCGCCGACGGGGTGGAGTCCGTGGAGCAGTCGTCGACGAGCAGGAACTCGACATCGGGATCCGCGTTGCTGGCGAGACTTCTCAGGGTGCTGTCGGCGAAGGCCTCCACATTGTGGAAGGGGACGACGACGGACAGTTTTGGCACGCGGGCCTCTCATCTTCGCAAGAGTGGGAGTGAAACAGGCTAGTCACGGGCTCGGCGGATTCGGTGGCCGCCGGGACGCGGGGCGGTGAATTCCATTCCTGGCGCAGGTGAATTCTCGGTGCCCGCGGTGGGGCATTCCGCGATTCCGGTTCCGTTCCGGCCGGGCACCGGTTCCGTTCCGGCCGGTGTCCCGCCCCGTCCGGCGGGTGTCCGGTCGGGTTCCGTTCCCGGTGCCGGTGCCGGTGCCGGTGCCGGTGCGGGTGCGGGTGCGGGTGCGGAGGCGGGGTGGGTGCCGTACCCGTCCCGCCGTCCCGCCGCGGTCGGGGGGCGGCCCGGTGACCGGGTCACCGGCGCCGCAGGACCCGGCGCAGGGAGCGGGCCCGGCGGGCCGCCGCGCGCGCGGCGGGGCTGCGCGGCAGGAACGCCAGCCCTTCCGGGATGCCGCCGGGCAGGCCCAGCGCGGCCAGCCGCCGCCTTCCGAAGTACCGCCCCACCAGGGCGTCCCGCTCCCGGCGCGGCGCCCCCCGCAGCCGCGCGCGCAGCCACTCCTCCGTCTCCGCGCGCAGCGCGGGCAGCACCTTCGGGCGCGTCACGAAACCGACCGCGCGCACCAGCCCGGCCGCGTCCCCGGCGTCCGGACCGGGGCGCCGCGCGGCCACGGCCGCCGGGGCGGACGGCCCCGGCAGCAGCGCGTGGGCGAGGACGAGGGGTACGCGGTCCTCCTGCCCGTGGGATGCCGGCCGGTCCAGCAGCGTGCCGGTGCCGACCCGGGCGACCGGCAGCCCGTACAGCGCGGCGGCGGTGAGCAGGGCGGTGGGGGAGCAGCCCAGCACCAGGGCCGGGCGCAGCCGCCGGAACAGCGTCTCGGGCAGGGGCGGCTCCTCCGTCACCGTGAGCCGCGCGCCGAGCCGTACGGCCGCCGCCGCGAGGGCGCGGGCGCCGGGGCGGGGGGCGCCCGGGTGCGGGACGGAGGCGGGGTGCACGGAGAGGACGACATCGGTGTGGCCGAGGGCGACGGCGTCCGACAGCATCCGTACGCACAGCTCCTCCACCACCCCGGCGGGGAGGGCGCCGAGCGCCGCGGGACCGGGACCGAGCAGCAGCGCGGGCCCGGGGGGCGTGGGCTCCCCGGGGGGCGCCGGGGCCGTGTCCCGGGCCGCCGACCGGTCGGCTTTCCCGGCCGCCGTCGGGCCTGTGTCCTGTGCCGTCAACCGGTCGGCCTTCCCGGGGGCTGTCGGGTCCGTGTCCCGGGCCGCTGAGGGGTCGGTCTTCCCGGCCGCCGTCGGGCCTGTGTCCCGGGGCGCCAACCGGTCGGCCTCCCCGGGGATCGCCGGGCCCGTGTCCCGGGGCGCGAACCGGTCGGCCTTCCCGGGGGCCGCCGGGCCCGAGCCCTGGGTCCCCGCCCGGCCCGGCTCCCCGGCCCCCGCCCGGT
Organism: Streptomyces sp. NPDC107521; assembly: GCF_055598485.1. NCBI lineage: Bacteria > Bacillati > Actinomycetota > Actinomycetes > Kitasatosporales > Streptomycetaceae > Streptomyces > Streptomyces sp. NPDC107521. The sequence continues at coordinate 166,204 of NZ_JBVKAT010000006.1, read as the reverse complement.
CCGCCTCCCCCGCCGTGTCCGCGATCTCCGCCACCACCGCCGTGAACGCCGCCCCCGGCACGGTCGCCGCCGGTACGCCGAACTCCGTCAGCAGCAGCGGGGCCAGGCCGGGCGCCAGGTCCAGGTGGAGCAGCCGCTCCACGCGGGTGCCGAGCAGCGGGTCCAGCCGGGCGGGCGTGGGCCCGTAGACCCGGGCGTCGGCCGCGCAGACGGTGACCGGGGCGTCGGTGAAGACCTGCGCCACCGCGAGCGCCGGGCGTGCCGTCACCGACTCCACCACCAGCGCCACGTCCCCGTCGCCCAGCGCCCAGTCCGTGCGCAGGCACCGCTCCCACAGCGGGACGTCCGCCGCGCGGGGGGCCCAGGCGTCCGGGTGGAGGGGCCGGACCGCCTCGTTCCACGACCGCACCTCGTCGAAGCGGTCCCGCACCCCCGCGAACCCGGGCAGCTCGTGCACGCCCGGTGCCGCCTCGGGGACCTCGCCCACGGTGGCGACCAGCAGGATCCGGCGGGCGGCCGGGGCCAGGCACCCCGCGTCCAGGGCCGCCGCGAACACGGCCGCGCCGTACGGCGTCGAGGCCAGGAAGACCTGCGTGCTCACGCGCCCGCCCCCGCGCCCGGAGTCCCGGTCCCCGCATCCGAGGTCCCGGTCCCCGCGCCCGCCCCCGCCCGCGCGGTGCCGGGACCCGTCCCCGGCCCCCGGTCCGACCGCGCCCCGCCCCGTCGCCGCAGCGCCCGCAGCCGGGCCGCGCGGCCCGCGTCCATCGAGGCGAGCGCCCCGTCCAGCACGTCCTGCGGCAGCCGGGCCAGTGCCCGCGCGCTCACCTCCCGGAGCCGCCGGGCCACCGCGGGCTCGAACTCCGCGATCGCGCCCAGATGGTGGGCGAGCACCGCGCAGTAGGAGCGCACCGCCTTCGGCAGCAGCCGGTCCGCGTCCGGGTCGGCCGCCGTCTCCGCGACGATCCGGTCGTAGGCGGGCACGAAGTCCAGCCGCCGCTCGTCCCCGATCCGGGTCAGCGAGGTCGCCACCCCGCGCCGGTAGAACACCCCGAGCAGTCCCGTCACCGCGAAGGACTCGGCCTCCCGGTGCAGCCGCCAGATCCACGGCCGGTCCTCCGCCGTGCGCAGCCCGTCCACGAAGCGCAGCACCCCCCGCTCGGCCAGCCGCCGGTGGTAGACCCCGGCCCAGGCGTAGGCGTAGTCGACCGAGGTGGTGCGGTGCGCGGGGAGGATCGCCTCGCGCGGGCTCATCGCCACGTTGCGGCGGCCGTGCGGCACCCGGACCACCGTGCGGTCCCGGCCCGCGCACCGCACGTGGTCGGTGCGCAGGAAGTCCACGCCCAGCCGCTCGGCCGCGGCCAGCAGCCGGCCGCAGTGGCCGGGGGCCAGCCAGTCGTCCCCGTCCAGGAAGGCCAGGTACTCGCCGCGCGCCCGGTCGATGCCGGAGTTGCGGGCGGTCGCCAGGCCGCGGTTGCGCTCGTGCCGGATCACCACCGCGCCCGGCAGTTCGCGCTCCGCGCGGTCGAGGAGGTCGGCGGTCCCGTCCGACGAGCAGTCGTCGACGAGGAGGAACTCCACGTCGTCCCGCGCGTTGGCGCGCAGACTCCGCAGGGCGTCGGGGGCGTAGGGCCGCACGTTGTGGAACGGCACGATAACGGAGAGCTTGGGCACGCGGACGACGCTAGGCGGCGGCCCGGCACACGGCTTTTCCGGCATCTGGACACCGGGCGAACGAGGAATGTCCGGACGGTGAACCGGCCGTTCCCGGGCGTCCCGGGCGGGCCGATTTCCCCTTGATCAGTGTGCTGTTCACCTTTTGTTGGATTCCGGTTGGGCTATTGCTGGAATTCGCTTCCTACCGTCGACGACGTGCCAGAAAGTGCAACGAAGGCCCGGCGGATCGCCGTACTCGCGGATTCCGACACCCGGTGGAAATGGGGCGCGCTCACCGCGTCCCGGCTCTCCCCCGAGGGTGTCGCGGTCCACCTCGACGGCTATCTCCTGCGCGGCCGCGCCACCCCCACCCCCCGCCAGCTCCGGGAGGTCGGCGCCACCCCGGACACCCTCCGCGAGGTGACCGCCGCCGAGTTCCTCGGGGCCGTCGAGCGCGAGCCGTACGACGTGCTCGTCCTCGCCCTGGTCGGCGGCGCGGTGCAGGCGGTGCTGCACGGACTGCGCCGGGCCTGGGAGGACCGCCCGCGGCGCCCCGTGGTCGTCACCGGCTACGTCGGCGTCGTCTACGAGAAGCTCGCGGACGGTCTGCTGCTGCGGCACGGCGCGGACCTCGTCCTCGCCAACTCCCGCCAGGACGCCGAGCGCTTCCGCGCCGTCTACGAGGGCGTCGGCGCCGACGCCTCGGCCGTCACCGAGGTCGCGCTGCCCTTCCTCGGCGGCGACGCCTACCGGGGCGGCGGCGGGGGGCGGCACACCGTCGTCTTCGCCGCGCAGCCCTCCGTGCCCGGCGACCGCGCGGGCCGGGCCTACCTGCTCGACCGGCTGATCCGGCACGCCCGCCGCCACCCCGGCCGCGACGTGCTGCTGAAGCTGCGCTCCAGGCCCGGCGAACACACCACCCACATCGAGGAACTGCCCTACCAGAAGCTGGCGCGGCGGGCCGACCCGCCGCCCAACTTCCGCCTCGTGTACGGGCACATGGGCGAGGTCCTGGACACCACCGACCTGCTGGTCACCGTCAGCTCCACCGCCGCGCTGGAGTCCCTGCACCGGCGCATCCCCACCGCCGTCCTCACCGACCTGGGGGTGCGCGAGGCGCTCGGCAACCACCACTTCGTGGGCTCCGGCTGCCTCGCCTCCTGGGACCAGCTCGACGAGGGCCACCTCCCGAACCCCGACCCCGGCTGGGTCGCCCGCCAGGGCGTAGCCGCCGACGGCGCCTACGCCACCGCCTTCGACGCCGCCCGCGCCCGGATCACCCGGCTGCTCGGCCGTCCCGGCGGACTGCCGCCCCTCGCCCCCTACTACAGCACCCTGACCGCCCCCGGCTATCTGCCCGGCATCCTCGCCCGCCACCACCTCGCCCCCGACGGCACCCCGCTGCCCGGCGCGCCCGGCGCCGACCGCGCCCCCGGCCCGGTCCGGCAGATCGTCCGCCGTGCCGCCCGCGGCGCCTACCGCCACGGAGTGCAGCGCGTCGCCCCGGTGATCCGCCGGATGGGCGAGCTGTGACCGCCCGGCCGAACCCCCGCCAAGGAGTACCTCCCATGTCCCCGACCGAAGCCGCGCCCGGCGCCGGAGCGCGCCGCGTGCTGGCCGTGATCCCCGCGCGCGGCGGCTCCAAGGGGGTGCCCGCGAAGAACCTGGCCCCCGTCGGCGGCGTCCCGCTGGTCGCCCGCGCGGTGCGGGCCTGCCGGGCCGCGCGGCTGGTGACCGACGTCGTCGTCTCCACCGACGACCCCGCCATCGCCGCCGCCGCCCGCGCGGCCGGCGCCGGGACGGTGCTCCGCCCCGCCGCCATCGCCGGGGACACCGCCACCTCGGAGGCCGCCGTGCGGCACGCCCTGGACGCCCATGAGGAGCGGCACGGCACCGCCGTCGACGTGGTGCTGCTCGTCCAGTGCACCAGCCCCTTCCTGCTCCCCGGGGACATCGACGGGGTCGCCGCCGCGGTCGCCCACGGGGGCGCCGACACCGCGGTCACCGTGGCGCCGTTCCACGGCTTCGTCTGGCGCGACGGCGACGGCGACGGCGACGATGGTGCCGCGGCCCGGCCCACCCCCGCCCCGGCGGGCGGCGCGGCCCCCGCCCCGGACCCGGCGGACGGCACCGCCCCGGACGTCACCGGCGGCCACGGCGTCAACCACGACAAGGCGCACCGCCCCCGCCGCCAGGACCGCCCCCAGGACCTCCTGGAGACCGGCGCCGCCTACGCCATGGACGCCGCCGGCTTCCGGGAGCACGGCCACCGCTTCTTCGGCCGCACCGACCTGGTCCGCACCGACCCGGCCCGCACCCTGGAGATCGACGACCCGCACGACCTGGCCCGCGCCCGCGCCCTGGCCCCCCTCCTCGACACCGGCCTCCCCGGCGCGCTGCCCACCGCCGCCGACATCGACGCCGTCGTCCTCGACTTCGACGGCACCCAGACCGACGACCGGGTGCTGATCGACTCCGACGGACGGGAGTTCGTCACCGTCCACCGCGGCGACGGACTCGGCATCGCCGCCCTGCGCCGCAGCGGCCTGGCCATGCTGATCCTGTCCACCGAGGTCAACCCGGTGGTGGCGGCCCGCGCCCGGAAGCTCTCGCTGCCCGTGCTGCACGGCGTCGACCGCAAGGACCTCGCCCTGAAGCAGTGGTGCGAGGACCGGGGCATCGCCCCCGAGCGCGTGCTCTACGTCGGCAACGACGTCAACGACCTGCCCTGCTTCTCCCTCGTCGGCTGGCCGGTGGCCGTCGCGAGCGCCCACGGCATCGTCCGCGGCGCCGCCCGCGCGGTCACCACCGCGCCCGGCGGCGAGGGCGCCGTACGGGAGATCGCGGGCTGGCTCCTCGGCCCCTCCCTCGACACCACCCGCCCCGTCGCCCCCTCGGACGACCGGGCCGACTCCCCGCTCACCCCGCACAGCTAAGGAACCCCGCCATGAGCACCACCTCCCGCATCCGCGCCTTCGGCTCCCGCGAGGCCGGTCCCGGCCGCCCCGTCTACATCACCGGCGAGATCGGCATCAACCACAACGGCGACATCGAGAACGCCCTCAAGCTGATCGACGCCGCCGCCGAGGCCGGCTGCGACGCCGTCAAGTTCCAGAAGCGCACCCCCGAGATCTGCACCCCGCGCGACCAGTGGGACATCGAGCGCGACACCCCCTGGGGCCGGATGACCTACATCGACTACCGCCACCGCGTCGAGTTCGGCGAGGAGGAGTACGGCCAGATCGACGCCTACTGCCGCAAGAAGGGCATCGACTGGTTCGCCTCCCCGTGGGACACCGAGGCCGTCGCCTTCCTGGAGAGGTTCGACGTCCCCGCCCACAAGGTGGCCTCCGCCTCCCTCACCGACGACGAGCTGCTGCGCGCGCTGCGCGCCACCGGCCGCACGGTGATCCTCTCCACCGGCATGTCCACCCCGAAGCAGATCCGGCACGCCGTCGAGGTCCTCGGCAGCGACAGCATCCTGCTCTGCCACGCCACGTCCACCTACCCGGCCCGGGCCGAGGAGCTGAACCTGCGCGTCATCAACACCCTCCAGCAGGAGTACCCGAACGTCCCGATCGGCTACTCCGGCCACGAGACCGGCCTGCAGACCACCCTGGCCGCCGTCGCCCTCGGCGCCGCCTTCGTCGAGCGCCACATCACCCTCGACCGCGCCATGTGGGGCTCCGACCAGGCCGCCTCCGTCGAGCCCCAGGGCCTGAGCCGCCTGGTCCGCGACATCCGCACCATCGAGTCCTCCCTCGGCGACGGCGTCAAGAAGGTCTACGACTCCGAGCTGGGCCCCATGAAGAAGCTGCGCCGCGTGACCGGCGTCGTCGCGGAGGCGGAGATCGCCGCGGCGGCCGGGGAGCCCGTCACCGTCTGACCCGCGCACCGCACCCCCGCCCCTCCGCCCTTGCACCTCCCCGCACCCCCACGCCCTACGACGGGACGGTCGTACGCCGATGAGCCCCCGCGCCGGTCACCCCGGCACCCGCACCCTGGCCTTCGTCGAGAGCCCGGTGCAACTGCTGAACGTGCTGGAGTGGGCGCACACCCACGCACCCGGCGCGGGGCTCACCCTCGTCGTCCTCTCGCCCGTCGACCCGATGACCCGGGGCCAGCTCCGCCGCATGACGGAACTGGCCCGGGACGAGGGCCACGGCGTCCGCTGGGAGGAGGCGCGGGGCGGGGCGGGCGCGCCGCTGCGCACCATAGGCGGCCTCGCCGCCGAGCTGCGCCGGGCCGACCGGGTCGTCATGGGCGACCCCTTCTCCCGCTACGTCCAGCTCCTCCTGACCATCACCCGCGCGCGCGACCTCGTCGTCGTCGACGACGGCACCGCCACGATGGAGTTCGTCGCCCAGCTCGCCCGCGGCGAACGGCTGGTCCGCTGGCACCGCAAGGGCAGCCGGCCCGGCCCCCGCGACCTGCTCCTCGCCCCCGTCTCGGGCGCCGCCCGGCGCCGCCTCACCCCGGCGGCCGGCCGCGCCGTCACCGTCTTCTCCGCCATGCCCGTCACCGACGTCCCCGAGGGCGTCACGGTCGCCGCCAACACCTTCGCCTGGACCCGGGCCCGGTTCGGGCCGCCCCGCCTCACCAGGGGCGCCGACCTCGTCGGCACCTCTCTGGTGGAGACCGGGGTCGTCGACGCCGACCGCTACGCCGCCGCCGTACGGGACCTCGTCGCGGCGCACGGCGCCACCCGCTACTTCGCCCACCGGCGCGAGCGGGTCGAGAAGCTCCACCGGCTGGCCGTGGAGACGGGACTCCAGATCGTCCGTCCCGACCTCCCGCTGGAGCTGACCGCCCGCCGGGGCCCCATCGGCCGCACCGTGCTGAGCTTCCCCTCCACCGTCGTCCACACCCTGCCCCTGGCGCTGGCCGGGACCGGGGTCCGGGTCGCCGTCTGCGACATCGACCCCGCCTGGCTCACTCCCTCGGCCTCGCCCCGCGCCACCGGTTTCCTCTCCGGCGTCACGCGCACCGCCCACGGCGCCCACCGGCTCCCCCCGGCCCCCGGCGGACTGGCCCTCCGGCGGCCCGGCCCGGTCTGAGGCGGCCCGCGCCCGGGGACCCGGCAGGGCCCGTGAATCCCGGTCCCGGCCCGGGTTGCGGCCCCGTTTCCGGGCCGCCGGGGGGCCGTCGGCCACCGTCCGGGACGCGTGGCCCGGCCGAGGCGTGGTAACCGTGGAGACAGCGGAACACCGTCCGGGAGGAACGGGTGCCGGTCCTGAAAAACGGGTGAGTGTACCCACCTCCCCGGACAGCCATGCGCCGCGCGGCCAACTTTCTTCGCCTGAGGGGCTGATCTTTTGTTGATCGTGGGGCGCTCCACCGCCCCGGCGTTCTACCCTTCAGAGGGTGAAGCAACTGATGTCCCCAGAGTCCGAGGCCGACACTTCCGGTGAAACCGCGCTGCCCGGCGCCCTCCCCGAGGCGCTGTGTGCCGAGCTCGTGGCGTTCCGCCGCGACCTTCACATGCACCCCGAGCTGGGCAACCAGGAGTTCCGCACCACCGCCGCGATCAAGGAGCGGCTGGAGCGGGCCGGCCTCGCGCCGCGTGTCCTTCCCCTGGGCACCGGCCTCGTCTGTGACATCGGCACCGGCACCGCCTCGGGCCACTGGTCCGGCGGGCCGCGGATGCTCGCCCTGCGGGCCGACATCGACGCCCTGCCCATCCCGGACGCCAAGAGCGGGTGCGCGTACCGCTCGGTGGTGCCCGACCGCGCCCACGCCTGCGGGCACGACGTGCACACCACCGTCGTCCTCGGTGCCGGGCTGGTCCTCGCCGCGCTGCACGAGCGGGGCCTGCTGCCCCGGCCCGTGCGGCTGCTCTTCCAGCCCGCCGAGGAGGTGCTGCCCGGCGGGGCCGACGACGCCATCAAGGGCGGCGCGCTCGACGGGGTGCGCCGCATCCTCGCCGTGCACTGCGACCCCCGGGTCGACGCCGGGCGGATCGGGCTGCGGGTCGGCCCCGTCACCTCCGCCTGCGACCGGCTGGAGATCGCCCTCGACGGGCCCGGCGGCCACACCGCCCGCCCGCACCTGACCACCGATCTGGTCACCGCCGCCGCCCGTGTCGTCACCGACGTGCCCGCGCTGGTGTCCCGGCGGGTCGACAGCCGCAGCGGGCTCTCCCTGACCTGGGGCAGGATCGACTGCGGCCACGCGCCCAACGTCATCCCCCAGCACGCCGAGCTGGCCGGCACCGTGCGCTGCCTCGACCTGGACTCCTGGCGGCAGGCGCCGGACCTGGTGGTCGGCGCCATCGACGAGGTCGCCAACCTCTACCGGGCCAAGTCCGAGATCACCTACGTGCGCGGGGTGCCCCCCGTCGTCAACGAGGTCACCAGCACCGAACTCCTCCAGGCCGCCATGGTCGCCCGGCGCGGCACCGAGTCCGTCGAGGGCACCGAGCAGAGCCTCGGCGGCGAGGACTTCTCCTGGTACCTGGAGCACGTCCCCGGCGCCATGGCCCGCCTCGGCGTCCGCCCGCCCGGCGAGCGCACCGTGCGCGACCTCCACCAGGGCGACTTCGACGTGGACGAGCACGCCATCACCGTCGGCGTGGAACTGTTCACGGCGGCGGCCCTGATCGACGCCGTCCAGTAGCCCCGCCCCCGGCTCCCGCCCCGCCCCCGCGGTCCGCCCGCGGGGGCCGGGGCGCCCCGCAGCACCCGTCCCGGCACAAGGCGGCGCGCCCGGCCAGCGGCACGAATGGATAACGGCCCCGCGGATCCCCGTTCCCAGGAGTGTCTACGCGCGTTAATGTCGCGCCGAACCGGGCTCCCGCTGCGGGGATTTGGAGAATGGGGTACTTCGGATGCGTCGGATATCGAACCTGACCCGAGCCGCCGTGGGGATCGCGTCGCTCGCGCTCGCGGCCACGGCCTGCGGCGGGACCAGCAGTGAGAGCAAGAGCGGCGACGAGGGCGCCAAGGACGACAAGGGCCTCGCCATCGCGTACGACATCGGCGGCAAGGGCGACCAGTCCTTCAACGACGCCGCGTACGCCGGTCTGGAGCGGGCCCGGAAGGAGTACGGCTACAAGACCGCCGACATCGAGCCCACCGAGGGCGAGACCGACGCGGACAAGGAGCAGCGCCTCGCCTCGCTGGCCAAGCAGGGCTACAACCCCGTCATCGGCGTCGGCTTCGCCTACGGCCCCGCGATGAAGGCGGTGGCCGAGAAGTACCCGAAGACCACCTTCGGCATCGTGGACTCCGTCGTCGAGGGCAAGAACGTCGCCTCCCTCGTCTTCGCCGAGCACGAGGCCTCCTACCTCGCCGGGGTCGCCGCCGCCAAGGCCACCGAGTCCAAGGTCGTGGGCTTCGTCGGCGGCGTGGACGTGCCGCTGATCCACAAGTTCGAGGCCGGCTTCGAGCAGGGCGTCAAGGACACCGACCCCAAGGTCGAGGTCCTCTCGCAGTACCTCACGCAGACCGCGGAGGAGGGCGGCTTCTCCAGCCCCGACAAGGGCCGCGCCGCCGCCGAGGGCCAGATCGAGAAGAAGGCCGACGTCGTCTACCAGGCCGCCGGCCTCTCCGGGCAGGGCGTGATCGAGGCCGCCGCCAAGGCGAAGGTCTGGGCGATCGGCGTCGACTCCGACCAGTACGGCCAGGAGGCCCTCGCGGCCTACAAGGACCACATCCTGACCTCCGCCCTGAAGGACATCAACGGCGCGGTGTTCGCCCTGGCCACCTCGGTCCGCGACGGCAAGCCGCTGACCGGCGTCAAGACCTTCGACCTCAAGTCGGACGGCGTGGGCCTGGCCGAGACCAACCCGAAGTACGGCGAGATCGCCGGCCTCAAGGACGCGGTGGACAAGGCCAAGGAGGGCATCGTCTCCGGTTCCATCTCGGTCAGGTCGGAGTAACCCGGCCCGCCGCTCCCGCCCGGGACGCCCGGTCACCCGCTCCGCGCGGGTCGCCCGCTCCGTCCGGGACCGGCGGCCCGCCCGGCACCGGGCACGGTCCGGGGGCGGCGGCCGCACTCCGCGGGGACGGGCTCCGGCCCCGCGCCCGCCGCCTCCGTCCCGGAGCCCGGGACGCCCCCGGCCGCCGCCCCCGCGGCGCGCGGCCGGGGCCCCGCCCCCGTGCCGGGGCGTCACCCGGACGGCCCACGGCCGCCCGCGGCCCCTTCCGCCCGACTCCGCCGTGTCACCCCGCGCCACCCTCCGTCCGCCCTCCGGCCGCCCCGGGCGGCGTCCGGTGAGTCCTTGCTCACGGCGGGACAACAAGGTGGACAGAAGGGGTTTTCAGGCAGGTCTACGCGCGTTAATCTGCGCAAAGCCAGCGCCGAAGCCGAACCGTCCGGCGCTTGTACGACAGGAGCACCACTCATGCGCCGGATTTCCCGGATCACGGTCGCAGGCGCAGCGACCGCCTCCCTGGCCCTCGCTCTCGCCGCCTGCGGCGGGACCTCGACCTCCTCGGACTCGGGCGGGTCCAAGGACGACAAGGGCCTCGCCATCGCGTACGACGTCGGCGGCAGGGGCGACCAGTCCTTCAACGACGCCGCCTTCGCGGGCCTGGAGCAGGCGAAGAAGGAGTTCGGCTACAAGACCGCCGACATCGAGCCCACCGACGGCGAGACCGACGCGGACAAGCAGCAGCGTCTGGAGTCCCTCGCCAAGCAGGGCCACAACCCGATCGTGGGCGTCGGCTACGCGTACGCCGCCGCGGTGAAGGGTGCCGCGGACAAGTACCCGGACACCACCTTCGGCATCGTCGACGACGCCACGATCACCGCGAAGAACGTGGCCGACCTCGTCTTCAACGAGGAGCAGGCCTCCTACCTCGCCGGTGTCGCCGCGGCCAGGAGCACCAAGTCCGACGTGGTCGGCTTCGTGGGCGGCGTGGACATCCCGCTGATCCACAAGTTCCAGGCCGGCTTCGAGCAGGGCGTCAAGGACACCGACCCCAAGGTCGAGGTCCTCTCGCAGTACCTGACGCAGACCGCGGAGGAGGGCGGCTTCTCCAGCCCCGACAAGGGCAGGACCGCCGCCGAGGGCCAGATCGAGAAGAAGGCCGACGTCGTCTACGCCGCCGCCGGCCTCTCGGGCCAGGGCGTCATCGAGGCCGCCGCCACCCACAAGGTCTGGGCGATCGGCGTCGACTCCGACCAGTACCGCCAGGAAGCCCTCGCGAAGTACAAGGACAGCATCCTCACCTCGGCGACCAAGGACGTCGCCAAGGCGGTGTACAACCTCGCGAAGTCCGTCGAGGACGGCTCGCCGGAGACCGGTATCGTCAAGGGCGATCTGAAGTCCGGCGAGGTCGGCCTCTCGGAGTCCAACCCCGTGTTCGCGGACGACGCCGAGCTGCAGGCGGCGGTCAAGGCGGCCAAGGACAAGATCGTCAGTGGCGAGATCAAGGTCAGGAGCAGCTAGCCGGAGCTGAACCGAGCACCACCTCGAACAGCGTGTAACCCGCGGGGTTGCGTCCGCTCGGCGGGGCACGGGGGTCCCGCGCCCCCGTGCCCCGTCGAGCGGTGCGCCACCGCTTCAGATGCCGTAGGGGCGCTACGCGCGTAGACGGCCCCCGTCCCCAGGAGTGCGCCATCGACGCGTCCAGCAGCCCTCCGGCCGGAGCGGCGGTCAGCGAATCGGCGACCGCCGTCGAACTCACCGGAATCACCAAGCGCTTCCCCGGTGTCGTGGCCAACCACGACATCCACCTCGCCGTCCGCCGGGGCACCGTCCACGCGCTCGTGGGGGAGAACGGTGCGGGCAAGTCCACCCTGATGAAGATCCTCTACGGCATGCAGAAGCCGGACGAGGGCACCATCGCGATCGACGGCGCACCCGTGGCCCTCTCCTCGCCCGCGGACGCCATCGCCCGCGGCATCGGCATGGTCCACCAGCACTTCATGCTCGCGGACAACCTGACGGTGCTGGAGAACGTGGTCCTGGGCAGCGAGCGCCTCCACGGCATCGGCGCCCGCGCCCGCCGCGCGATCGGGGACCTGTCCGAGCGCTACGGCCTCGGCGTCCGCCCCGACGTCCTGGTCGAGGAGCTGGGCGTGGCCGCCCGCCAGCGGGTGGAGATCCTCAAGGTCCTCTACCGCGGCGCCCGCACGCTGATCCTCGACGAGCCGACCGCGGTGCTGGTGCCCCAGGAGGTGGACGCGCTCTTCGCCAACCTGCGCGAGCTGAAGTCCGAGGGCCTCTCGGTCATCTTCATCTCCCACAAGCTGGGTGAGGTGCTCTCCGTCGCCGACGAGATCACCGTCATCCGCCGGGGCACCACCGTCGGCACCGCCGTGCCCGCCGAGACCACCCCGCGCCAGCTCGCGGAGCTGATGGTCGGCAGCCAGCTCCCCACCCCCGAGACCGCCGAGTCCACCGTCACCGACCGCCCGGTGATCACCGTGGACTCGCTGCGCCTGGCGGCCCCCGGCGGCAAGGCCCTGCTCGACGACGTCTCCTTCACCATCCACGCGGGCGAGGTCCTCGGCATCGCCGGGGTCGAGGGCAACGGGCAGACCGAGCTGGTCGACGCGCTGATCGGACTGCGGCAGGCCGACTCCGGCAGCATCGGCTTCCTCGGCGAGGACATCACCGCGCTGCCCACCCGCAAGCGCCGCGAGCAGGGCGTCGGCTACATCCCCGAGGACCGCCACCGCCACGGCCTGCTCCTGGAGGCCCCCCTCTGGGAGAACCGCATCCTCGGCCACGTCACCGAGCGGCCCAACGCCCGGGGCGTCTGGCTGGACCCGAAGGCCGCGCAGGCCGACACCCGGCGCATCGTCGAGGAGTACGACGTGCGCACCCCCGGCATCGACGTCACCGCCGCCTCGCTCTCCGGCGGCAACCAGCAGAAGCTCATCGTCGGCCGGGAGATGAGCCACCGGCCGCGCTTCCTGATCGCCGCCCACCCCACCCGCGGGGTGGACGTCGGCGCGCAGGCCGCGATCTGGGACCACATCCGCGAGGCCCGCCGCGAGGGCCTGGCCGTGCTGCTGATCTCCGCCGACCTGGACGAGCTGATCGGCCTGTCCGACACCCTCCGGGTGATCTACGACGGCCGGCTGGTCGCCGACGCCGACCCGGCCGCCGTCACCCCCGAGGAGCTGGGCTCCGCCATGACCGGCGCCGTCTCCGGCCACCTGGAGGGCGAGACCGCCGACGGGACCGCCGCCGCGCCCCAGGCCCCCGAGTCCCCGGAAGACGAGGCCCGCTGATGAAGAAGTTCGACAGGGAGCGCGTGCTCCTCGCGGTGGCCGGGCCGGTCATCGCGCTCGCCGTGGCCTTCGTGCTCAGTGCCATCGTGCTGATCGCCTCGGGCAAGAACCCGATCGAACCCTTCGCCCTGATGTTCGAGCAGGCCGGGTTCTCCGACATCCAGGTCCTGATCATCAACCAGGCGTCGATGTACTACATCGCCGCCCTGGCGGTCGCCGTGGGCTTCCGGATGAACCTGTTCAACATCGGTGTCGACGGCCAGTACCAGCTCGCCGCCATGATCGCGGCCGTCGTCGGCGCCCACGCGGACCTCCCGGCCGTCCTCCAGATCCCGCTGCTCCTGCTGACCGCCATGTTCACCGGCGCCTTCTGGGCCGGGATCGCGGGCGTCCTCAAGGTCACCCGCGGCGTCAGCGAGGTCGTCGCGACGATCATGCTCAACGCCATCGCGACCTCGCTCATCGTCTACATGTGGAAGCCGGACGTCTTCGGCGTCAAGATCGGCAACAACAACACCACCGGCGAGATGCACGAGTCCGGCTGGGTCCCCGGCTTCGACATGGGCGACGCCGGGGAGGTCTACGGCCTGGTCCTGCTCGCCGTCCTGCTGGGCATCGGCTACTGGATCGCCCTCAACCGCACCCGCTTCGGCTTCGACCTGCGCGCCTCCGGCGCCTCCGAGTCCGCCGCCGCGGCCAGCGGCGTGGACCCCAAGCGGATGGTGCTCACCGCGATGCTCCTCTCCGGCGCCCTCGCCGGACTCGCGGGCCTGCCCATCCTGCTCGGCGGCACCCACACCTACAGCCTGAACTTCCCCACCGGCATCGGCTTCCTCGGCATCGGCATCGCCCTGCTCGGCCGCAACAGCCCCGTCGGCATCGCCTTCGCCGCCCTGCTGTGGGCCTGGCTCGACAAGGCCTCGCCCGAGCTGGACTTCCACGGCTACGACAAGGAGATCGCGGTCATCATGCAGGGCCTGATCGTGCTCTCGGTCGTCGTCTCCTACGAGGCCGTCCGCGAGTGGGGCCTGCGCCGCCAGCAGCGCCGGGTCGGCGCGGAACTGGCCGCCGGCCACGTCCTCGGCGCCACCGACAACACCAAGGAGGTGGCGGGACGATGACCACGCCGACCACAGCGACCGACGTCAACCAGCCCTCGTTGCAGCCCGCGGCGCCGACCGGCCGCCGGCTGTCGCTGCCCGTGCTGATGCTGGTCATCGCCGGGGCCCTGGCCCTGACCTCCCTGGTCCGCCTCGTCACCGGCGCCAACGGCATCACCAACGTCAGCCAGATGTCCACCGCCCTGCAGCTCGCCGTGCCCATCGGCCTGGCCGCGCTCGGCGGACTCTGGGCCGAGCGCGCGGGCGTCGTCAACATCGGCCTCGAGGGCATGATGATCCTCGGCACCTGGTTCGGCGCCTGGGCCGGCTTCCAGTGGGGCCCGTGGACCGGCGTCCTCGTCGGCATCGTCGGCGGCGCCCTCGGCGGACTGGTCCACGCCGTCGTCACCGTCACCTTCAACGTCAACCACATCGTCTCCGGTGTGGCCATCAACATCCTCGCCCTCGGCGCCACCCGCTACCTCGCCCCGCTCGCCTTCGAGGGCCACCAGGGCGGCTCCGCCAAGCAGTCCCCGCCGGTCGACTCCCTCGGGCACTTCACCGTCCCAGGGCTCGCCGACGGGCTGCGGACCCTCAACGAACAGCACTGGTTCTTCGTCTCCGACATCGCCGGGCTCCTCGGCGGACTGGTCACCAACGTCTCCTGGCTGACCCTGATCGCCGTCGCCCTGATCCCCGCCACCTGGTGGATCCTCTGGCGCACCCCCTTCGGGCTGCGGCTGCGCTCCTGCGGCGAGAACCCGGTCGCCGCCGAGTCCCTCGGCGTCAACGTCTACAAGTACAAGTACCTGGCCGTGATCATCTCCGGCGGGCTGGCCGGACTCGGCGGCGTCTTCCTCTCCATCGTCGCCAACCCCTTCTACCTGGAGGGCCAGACCAGCGGCCGCGGCTACATCGGCCTCGCGGCGATGATCTTCGGCAACTGGATGCCGGGCGGCCTCGCCATCGGCGCCGGCCTCTTCGGTTACACCGACAGCCTCAACCTGCGCGGCGGCTCCACCAACGTGCACGCCCTGCTGCTGCTCGGCGCCCTGCTGCTGCTCGTCGGCGCCGTCTGGATGGCCGTCCGCAGGAAGTACGTCAACGCGGTGATCACCCTGGTCATCGGCGCCCTGGTGTTCGCCTGGTACGCCGGCACCGACGAGGTCCCCAACCAGGTCGTCTCCGCCACCCCGTACGTCGTCACCCTGGTCGTCCTCGCCCTCTCCGCGCAACGGCTGCGGATGCCCAAGGCCGACGGCATGCCCTACCGCAAGGGCCAGGGCAAGTGACCGGCGCCGACTGGGCCGGACTGCGCGCGGCGGCCCGGGACGCCATGACCCGGGCCTACGCCCCCTACTCCGGGTACGCGGTCGGCGCCGCCGCCCTGGCCGACGACGGCCGCACCGTCACCGGCTGCAACGTGGAGAACGCCAGCTACGGACTCGGCCTGTGCGCCGAGTGCGGGCTGGTCTCCCAGCTCCAGCTCACCGGCGGCGGACGGCTCACCCACTTCGTCTGCGTCGACGGCCGGGGTGCGGTCCTGGTGCCCTGCGGCCGCTGCCGCCAGCTCCTCCACGAGTTCGGCGGGCCGGACCTGCTGCTGGAGACCCCGGCGGGCGTCCTCCCGCTGTCCGAGATGCTCCCGCAGGCATTCGGCCCCGACCACCTCACCCCCTAAGGAAGGCCCGACCATGGCCATGGACGTCATCTCCGTCATCCGCACCAAACGCGACGGCGGGGAGCTGAGCGGCGAGCAGATCGACTGGGTCGTCGACGCCTACACCCGCGGCGCGGTCGCGGACGAGCAGATGGCCTCGCTCGCGATGGCCATCCTCCTCAACGGCATGGACCGGGGCGAGATCGCCCGCTGGACGGCCGCGATGATCGCCTCCGGCGAGCGCATGGACTTCTCGTCGCTGTCCCGCCCGACCGCCGACAAGCACTCCACCGGCGGTGTCGGCGACAAGATCACCCTGCCGCTCGCCCCGCTGGTCGCCGCCTGCGGGGCGGCCGTCCCGCAGCTCTCGGGCCGCGGCCTCGGCCACACCGGCGGCACCCTGGACAAGCTGGAGTCGGTCCCGGGCTGGCGGGCCCTGCTCTCCAACGAGGAGATGCTCGACGTCCTCGGCTCCACCGGCGCGGTGATCTGCGCGGCCGGCGACGGCCTCGCCCCCGCCGACCGCAAGCTCTACGCCCTGCGCGACGTGACCGGCACCGTCGAGGCCCTTCCGCTGATCGCCTCCTCGATCATGTCCAAGAAGATCGCCGAGGGCACCGGCTCGCTGGTCCTCGACGTGAAGGTCGGCTCCGGCGCCTTCATGAAGACCCTGGAGGACGCCCGCGAGCTGGCCGCCACCATGGTCGGCCTCGGCACCGACCACGGGGTGCGCACCACCGCCCTGCTCACCGACATGGCGACCCCGCTGGGGCTGACGGCGGGCAACGCCCTGGAGGTCCGCGAGTCCGTCGAGGTGCTGGCGGGCGGCGGCCCCTCCGACGTGGTCGAGCTGACCCTCGCCCTGGCCCGGGAGATGCTCGACGCGGCGGGGCTCGGCGACGCCGACCCGGCCCGGGCGCTGGCCGACGGCTCCGCGATGGACGTCTGGCGGCGCATGATCGCGGCCCAGGGCGGCGACCCGGACGCGCCGCTGCCCACCGCCCGCGAGCGGCACGTGGTCACCGCGGACGCCTCCGGTGTCCTGACCCGGCTGGACGCCTACGACGTCGGTGTCGCCGCCTGGCGCCTCGGGGCCGGCCGGGCCCGCAAGGAGGACCCGGTGCAGGCCGCCGCCGGCGTCGAACTGCACGCCAAGCCCGGCGACACGGTGACCCGGGGCATGCCCCTGCTGACCCTGCACACCGACACCCCGGACCGCTTCGGCTACGCCCTGGAGGCCCTGAAGGGCGCCTGCGACATCGCCCCGGCGGGCACCGCCTTCACCCCCTCGCCGGTGGTGCTGGAGCGCATCGCGTAACGCGGGCCCGGCCCCGCGCCGGCCGCCCCGGGGCCGGGCCGCGCCCGCGCCGATGAGTTCCGCCGGGCCGCGCGGTCCATCCTCCGTGGACACCGTGACACCCCCCGTGCTCGTCCTGTCCGGGCCCGTCTCCCCGGCCGGGACGCCCCGGCACTGCGCCGAGCTGCGCGCCCTGCTCGAAGCGGCCCGGAGCGGCGTGGTGGTGTGCGAGGTCGCCGGGCTGGGACCGCCGGGCCTCGCCGCCGTCGACCTGCTGGCCCGGCTGGAGCTGACCGCCCGGCGGGCCGGGGGCCGCATCCGGCTCCGGGGCGCCGATCCCGCCCTGCGCGCCCTGCTGGACCTCGTCGGCCTACGCTTCGAGACGGAGCGGCAGGCCGAACAGCGGGAACCACCGGGCGGTGTCCAGGAAGCAGTGGAAACCGGTGATCCGCCCGGCTGAGATCTCCAGCACCTGCACCGCCCACGGCGCGAAGCCGCCCCGCTCCGGGTCCGGCTTGTACTGCGCGAACCCCGGCAGCCCGTTGGCCCGCACCGGTATCAGCCGGGAACCGGCGCACGGGGCGCCCAGCGTCGCCATGAAGCCGGTGATGTCCGCCGGGCCCGCCAGCCACAGGTCGAAGGGCGGCATCGTCATGACCGCGTCCTCGTGCAGCAGCGCCGTCAGCGCCTCCATGTCGTAGCCCTCGAAGGCCGTGACATAGCGCTCCAGGAGCCTGCTCTGCTCCTCGTCCAGCGGATCGGAGACCGACGCCTCGTCGGCCCGCCCGGCCCGCTCCGCGAGGGTGGCCCGGGCCCGCTGGAGCGCGCTGTTGACCGAGGCGACCGTGGTGCCCAGCAGCTCCGCCGTCTCGCTCGCCCGCCACGCCAGCACCTCGCGGAGGATCAGCACCGCCCGCTGCTTGGGCGGCAGTCGCTGCAGGGCGGCCATGAAGGCCAGCCGCACCGACTCCTTGGCCACCGCGGCCTCCGCCGGGTCGGCGGTGGCGGGCAGCACCCGCGCGTCGGGCACCGGCTCCAGCCAGGTGTGGTCCGGACGGGGCGACAGGGCGGCCCGCGCGAGCGGGGTCGCCTCCGTCAGATCCATCGGGCGGGCCCGCCGGCCGCTCGCGGCCAGCATGTCCAGACAGACGTTGGTGGCGATGCGGTACAGCCACGACCGCAGGCTGGAGCGGCCCTCGAAGGTGGAGTGGCTCCGCCAGGCGCGCACCAGGGTGTCCTGCACCGCGTCCTCGGCCTCGAAGGACGAGCCCAGCATCCGGTAGCAGTACCCCGTCAGCTCGACCCGGTGCCGCTCCAGCGCCGACTCCAGCTCCATGGTCGCGGTGCCCTCGGTCATCGCCCATCCACCCCCGTGGCCGTCGCGTCACGCGCCCTTCGCGCCCGCATCCGGAAAGCTACCCGAGGGCACTGACAACGGCCTCCGGGGAGGGGAAGGCCCGGCTCAGCGGGGTACGCCCGCGATCCGCACCGGTCCCGCCACGGCCGGTCCGCGGGCCGCCAGCGAGCCGAGCACGGTGATCGCCACGACCCCCAGCACCGCCAGCAGTCCCACCCAGACGGTCCCCGCCCAGCCGCCGGCGTGGAAGGCCACCGCGCCCGCCGTGCTGCCCGCGCTGGAGCCGATGTAGTAGGCGGACTGGTACAGCGCCGACGCCTGCGCCCGGCCGTGCGCGGCCGTCCTGCCGACCGCCGCGGAGGCCACCGCGTGCCCGGCGAAGAAGCCCGCGGTGATCAGCACCAGCCCCAGCAGCACCAGCGGGAGGGACGGCGCCAGCGACAGCAGCAGCCCCGCCGCCGTCGTGCCGCCCGCCAGGTACAGGGCGCCGCGCCGCCCGAGGCGGCCCGCCAGCCGCCCCGAGGCCGACGCCGACACCGTGCCCACCAGGTAGACCAGGAAGACCGAGCCCGCCAGCCCCTGGGGCAGCGAGAACGGAGCCTCCGTCAGCCGGTAGCCGATCATCGTGTACACGCCGCCGAAGACCGTCATGAACAGCGCGCCGATCGCGTACAGGCGCCGCAGCAGCGGGTTCGCCAGATGGTCGCGGACGGTGCGGACCAGTACCGCGGGGCGCAGCGAGCCCGGGGTGAAGTGCCGGGGCGCGGGCAGCAGCAGCCGGAAGGCCACCGCGCACCCGACCGCGACCGCGCCGATCACCCCGACGGCCACCCGCCAGCCCCACTCCTGGGCGACCCAGCCGGTGATGACCCGGCCGCTCATCCCGCCGACGCTGTTGCCCGCCACGAACAGCCCGATCGCGGTGAGCAGCGCCCGCGGCCGCACCTCCTCCGCCAGGTACGCCGTCGCCGACGCCGGGAGCCCGGCCAGCGCCGCCCCCTGCACCGCGCGCAGCGCGATCAGCGCCGTCAGCGACGGGGCGAAGGGCACCAGCAGTCCGACCGCCACCGCGACCGCCAGCGACCCGGTCATGACCGCGCGCCGCCCGAACCGCTCCGACAGGGCGCTCATCGGCAGCACGAACACCGCGAGACCGCCGGTGGCGGCGGCCACCGTCCAGCTCGCGTCGCCCGCCGTGACGCCGAGGTCGCCGGAGATCAGCGGCAGCAGGGCCTGGGTGGAGTAGAGGAGCGCGAAGGTCGCGACGCCCGCGAGGAACAGGGCGAGACTCATCCGGCGGTATCCGGGGCCGCCCGGCGCCATGCGCGAGTCGGCGGGTCCGGCCGCGGGCGGGGCCGCGGCGGTTCCGGGAGCCGGTTCGGCGGGGTCGGCCGGCTCGGCCGGTTCCGCGGTGGCGGTGGCGGCGGTCCGGGCGGAGGAGGGGGCGGTGGCGGCGGCGGGGGCGTCCACGGCGGCGGACGCCCCGGTATCGGCGGGAGTCATGTGGGCGACGGTACGGAGCCCCGACTCATCCGTCCAATGCATGGAATCGCCATAATCGTTCCCATGACGCATCAGCCGAGATCAGCGGCCCGGATGTCACCGTCCGGTGACACGGAAGACATCGTGACGCTGCTCGCGCCGCGCCTCGCCCACTTCGCCGGGGTCGCCCGCACCGAGCATGTGACCCGCGCCGCACGGGAGATGGACGTCCCCCAGTCGACCCTGTCCCGAGCCCTCGTCCGCCTGGAGGCCGACCTCGGCGCCGACCTGTTCGTCCGCCGCGGGCGCACCCTCGCCCTGACCGTCGCCGGACGCACCTTCCTCGGCTCCGTGGAACGCGCCCTCGCGGAGGTCGAGCGCGCCGTCGAGGAGGTCCGGGCCGACGCCGACCCGGCCACCGGCAAGGTCGCCTTCGGCTTCCTGCACACCATGGGCGCCGAGACCGTCCCCGGACTGCTGCACGCCTTCCGCGCCGACCACCCCCGGGTCCGCTTCAGCCTCGTCCAGAACTACGGCGAGGCCATGCTGGAGCGGCTGCGCGCGGGGGAGCTGGACCTCTGCCTGACCTCCCCGGTGCCGGACGCGCCCGATCTGGTCGCCCGCCGCCTCGACGAGCAGAAGCTGCGCCTGGTGGTGCCCGGTGACCACCGGCTGGCCGGGCGGCGGCGGATCCGCCTCGCGGAGGCCGCCGAGGAGACCTTCGTGACCCTGGAGCCCGGCTACGGGCTGCGGCGCATCACCGACGCCCTGTGCAAGGAGGCCGGCTTCCGGCCCCGGGTGGCCTTCGAGGGGGAGGAGGCGGAGACGCTGCGCGGACTGGTGGCGGCCGGTCTCGGGGTGGCGCTGCTGCCGCCGCCCGCCGTGCCCCGCCCCGGTGTGGTGGAGCTGACGGTCACCGCGCCGCGCGCGGCCCGGGAGATCGGCGTGGCCTGGCTGGCGGGGCGTTCGGACACGCCCCCGGTGGCCGCGTTCAAACGGTTCCTGCTGTCCCGGCGCGGGCACCTGCTGCCGGGGTGACGCGGGGGCGCGGCGGGCCGGGGCGCGGGGGCGGTGCGCGGCCGGGGGCGGGGTCCGTCCCGCCGTCGGCCCCGGGCCTACCGGCGCCGCAGCGACTTCCCGAACCCCGCGGCCAGCGGCATCCGCAGACCGAGCGGCGGCGGCGCGGCCAGCGCGTCCTCCACCGGCCGCGAGAAGGACTGCCCGAACAGCACGCCCAGGACGAAGTCCTCGGCCAGCGAGACCACTTCCTCCCGGTAGTCGCGCAACGCGTGCCCGTCGGAGTGCACTTCGAACCGGCACACGTTCCGGTTCGCCTTCTTCGCGCGCGCCGCCAGCCGGAACGACAGCTCCGGGTCGCTGCGCCGGTCGTTGGTGCCGTGCACGATCAGCACATGCCGCCCCACGAGCTGCTTCACCGGCTCGGGCGGCGCGGCCACGTCCTCGTCGGGCAGCCAGGGGGCGAGGGCCAGCACCGCGGTGACCGCCTCGTGCCCCGCCGCGCGCAGGGCGGCCCGTCCGCCCATGCCGACCCCGGCCAGGCAGACCGGGACGTCGCCGTAGCGGCGCACCGCCTCCTCGGCGGCCCACTCGGCGTCCCGCGCGAGATGCGCCCCGGCGCCGTTCCAGCCGCGGCTGCGGTAGCGCACGACATGCGCGGCCAGCCCCTCGCCGCGCCCGGCGCGCGCCAGCCCGCGTCCCAGCGCGCGCACCGAGGCGGCCCCCAGCAGGGGGGAGGGCCTGCGGTCGGACACCTCGTCCCCGGCGGGGAGCAGCAGGACCACACCGCTGACCGCGCGGCCCTCCGGACCGAGCGTTCGCCCCAGCCGGGCCTGCCGGACCGGCATCGCTTGCTGTGCCATGACAGAACAGTGGCAGAAACGCGGGATACGGGACCCTCGCTCGCAGCGACCGTTACATATCCCCGCCCGTGTCCACCGCGCCGCCGCCGGGGCGGGCCCGCCACCGCCCGGCGCGGCCCGGGCCGCCGCCCCGGACCGGGAACGCGGGCACCCCGTCCGCGCCCTTTGCCGGGCCGTCGACGGGGCCACGGGGTTCTCCGTCAATGCGATGAAATCAGCATTCATTCCTTTCGATGAACGGTTCGTCGTGATCAATGGCGTGATCACTTCGGGCTCCGCAGAACTGAAGTCCGAATGCCGCTCTCGAAAGGCCGCTGCCACCAGCGGTGATGGGAACCGCCTGGGCCGGGCGGGGGAGGGGGAGGCCGAAAAGCGGTGCTGGACATTCGCCTTCCGGCGGAATTCGATGTTTGCGGTGGGCGGTGCCGCCTGTTTACGGTCGGGCCCCGCTGACCTTCCCGTCATCCCATTTCGAGGACGCATTCCATGAAGCAGTCTGCTGCCAAGACCCTCGGCGTCGCCGCCCTCGGTGTCGCCTTCGCCGCCGCCGGCGCGGGCGCGGCCAACGCGGCCCCGGAGCTGCCCGACACCGCCCGCACGGTGGACTCCGTCGCCCGGACCCTCCCCGCCGAGACCGTCTCCCAGGCGGTCCCCGGCGCGGGCAGGGTGCTGGAGCAGGGCCGCCGCATCTCCGGCACGGGGCTGACCGCCGCGCAGCCGGTCGTCCAGCAGCTCGTCGACGAGCAGCTCTCCAGCGGTCCGACCAAGCCCGTCGCGGGTCTGCTCGGCGGCCTGCCGGCCCAGGGGCTGCCGACCCACGGGCTCCCGGTGAACGGCCTGCCGATCGGCTGAGCCGCACCCCCGCGGACACCAGGGGCGCATCCGGACCACCGGATGCGCCCCTGGTGTGCGCGCCGGGGCCGCGGCGCGCGCGGCCCCGCCGCACCGGGCGCCGTCCGCCGTCCGCCACGGCCCGGCGGCGGTCACCAGGCCGTGCGGGACGCCTCCTCCTGCGAGGGCATCAGGAACCACAGGGCCAGGTAGAGCACGAACTGGGGGCCGGGCAGCAGGCAGGAGGCCACGAACAGCACCCGCATCGTGGTCGACGAGGTGCCGAAGCGCCTGGCCAGCCCGGCGCACACGCCGCCGATGACACGGCCTCGGGTGGGACGCGCGGGGAGGGACATCGCGACTCCTTCGGGAGAGCGGGCGGTGGGGGCGGCCGGACGGCCGCTCCTCGACTGCTTTCCACGCTAAGGGGACGAGTCGCCGTGAACCTCGCTCTACGGGGCGATCCCGACCCTGGGAATCCTCGGGGTACGACCCTGAGGCCGCTCCTCCCGGCGCACCGCGCGGGCACGCTCCCGCTCCTGCTCGGACCAGCGGCGCAGCCGGGCCCGTCCCGCGGGGACCAGGGCGAGGTGCGCGAGCGCCACGCCGAGGGTGGCCAGCAGCGCCGAGTCCACGTCCACCACCTGGCCCGGCACCCCCGTCCGCAGCAGTTCGACCCCCAGCGCCAGCAGGGCGCCCGCGGCCGTGGTGCGCAGCAGCGACATCAGGGGCGAGACGGCCAGCCGTCCGCTCACCACCGGCAGCAGCACGCCCAGCGGCGCCAGCGGGACCAGCCCCCCGCCGATCGAGCGGGCCGCCGACGGCCAGCCCGCGGCCAGGTCGGCGCGGATGGTGGCGAAGGGGTGCAGGTTGGGCGGCGGGACCCAGGGCACGTCCCGGGGCCGCAGCGTGAACCAGGCGACGAGCGCGAGGTGCGCGACCAGCAGGGCGCTGCCCGTCGCACGGATGCGGAACGCGGCGCCGCCGCCGGTGAACCATTCACGCTGCACGCCCCCCTAGACGCCGCCCCCGGCGGGCGTGGTTCCGGTCGCGCGCGCCCCGGGACTGAGTCCTGCGCCACACGGCGGGACACGGCCTCCGGGGTCCGGGAGCCCCGGGGAGGCGCTCGACGGGACGGAGGCGCACGCCGGGGCTCCGGCCCGCTCCCGCCGCGCGCCCGGCGTCCGCGAACCCCGCGCGCCCCCGGCCGCCCGGCCCGGTACCGGCCCGGTCCCCGGTACGGACGCGTACGCGACTCCACCCGGTCCCGGTCGAGGTCCCTACCCGGTGCTGGTCCTGGTCCTGGTCCTGGCCCTGTCCCGGCCCGTATCCGGTCCCGGACAGGGACCGCATCCGTGCCCGCCCCGGACCGGCGTCGCGCTCCCGCCGGTCGCTCCCGGTCTCCGGCCTCCGGCCTCCGCCGGATCGCCCCGCCGGCCGGACCGCGATGCCGAACGGACCGCCCCGCCGCCCGGACCACCCGCGGGGCGGGGGTCCCGGCGGGCTCCGTTCATCCGCCCCGGGCGGGGTGCGACGGCGGTTCGTTGGAGCCCGGCCGGGCCCGTACCTCGTCCGTGCAGGTGTAGCGGCGGGGCGGTTCCCCGCCCGGCCCGCCGAGGATGACCGCGCCGTCGCCCTGGGCCGCGGCCGACTCGGAGAAGGTGCAGACGATCTGGGCGAGGGCGTAGGAGGTGAGGTCCCCGGGCGCGGTGCCCAGGCGCAGGGTGTCCTCGGGATCGTCCCGGCGGGGCCCGGCGACCGTCGTCCCCGCGCGCACGTCCGTGGTGAACCCCGCCTCCTTCTCGGCGGCCGACGGCGGCTCCATCAGCTGCCCCAGCAGCCCCCGGGCCACCAGGGTCCGCCGCGCCGAGTCCGCCGCGCCGTCCGGCACGCGCACCGTCCGGTCCACCGTCACCAGCGAGGAGCCGCACAGCAGCAGCACCCTTACCGGAATCCCCGGCCCGGACCCGGCCGACACGTCGGGCTCGGTGAGCGAGCAGCGCACCCGGGAGGGCGCGGCGCCGTAGTCCGTGGGCACCTCCGTGGCGCGGATGCCGCACCCGGAGAGCAGCACGGCCAGCGCGAGCCCCGCGAGCACCGGCAGACGGCGTACGGTCATCGGGCCCGTCCCTCCGCGTCCTTGCCCTCGTCCCCGCCCGCGCCGTCCGCGCCGTCCCCGGCGGTGTCCTCCTCGTCCGGCTCCGAGGCGTCCTGCGGCAGCCGCAGCGTGAACACCGCACCGCCCCCGGGGGAGTTCTCGGCGGTGATCTCGCCGCCGTGGATGTGCGCGTTCTCCAGGGCGATGGACAGGCCGAGCCCGCTGCCCTCGGAGCGCGGCCGGGAGGCGCTCGCCTTGTAGAAGCGGTCGAAGACGTGCGGCAGGACGTCCTCGGGGATGCCCGGGCCCTGGTCCCGGACCCGGATGACGACCTCGTGGTCCGCCCGGGTCACCGACACCCGCACCGGCGAGCCGCCGTGCTTGAGGGCGTTGCCGATCAGGTTGGCCAGGACGACGTCCAGGCGGCGCGGGTCGAGCCGGGCGTGGATGCCCCGCTCCGCGTCCAGTTCGACCGCGTCCAGCCAGGCGCGGGCGTCGATGCAGGCGGTGATCTGGTCGGCGACGTCCACGTCGTCCAGGACCAGCCGGGCGGTGCCCGCGTCGAAGCGGGTGACCTCCATCAGGTTCTCCACCAGGTCGTTCAGCCGCCGGGTCTCGCTCACCACCAGCCGCACGGCGGGCTCGATCATCGGGTCGAAACCGCCGCCCTCGAACTCCAGCTCCTCCTCCAGGACCTCGGTGACGGCGGTGATAGCCGTCAGCGGGGTCCTCAGCTCGTGGCTCATGTCGGCCACGAAGCGCCGCGAGGCCGCCTCCCGCCCCGCCATGTCCGCCACCCGCTTCTCCAGGGCCTCCGCGGCGCTGTTGAAGGTCCGGGACAGGTCGGCCAGTTCGTCTGTGCCGGAGACGCGCAGCCGGGTGTCGAGCCTGCCCTCGCCCAGCCGCCGGGCCGCGACCCCGAGCCGGTGCACCGGCTTGAGCACGGTCGTCGCCAGCGCCTGCGCCAGCAGCGCCGAGCCGACCAGCGCCAGACCGGTGGCGATCCCCAGCGACCAGGCCAGCGAGTTGAGGTCCTTCGCCTCCGGCTCCAGCGACTTGAGCATGTAGCCGGTCGGTCCGCCGCCGATCACCCGGGCGCCCGCCACCAGATAGGGCGTGCCGTCGTCGGTGATCCGCTGCCAGTACAGCCGGTAGGGCGACCTGTCGGACGAGGTGACCTTCTGCTCCTTGTTCACCGCGTCCCGCAGCGACCTGGGCACGTCGGCCAGCGCGAAGCCGCCGAGCCCGCCCGAACTGCCGTAGACGGTGCGGCCGGTGGCGTCCTCGGCGACGAGCAGCACCCCGAACCGCTGTCCGCCGCTGGTCATCTGCCCGGCCGTGTGCTGAAGCTCGTCCTGGGTCGGGTGCTCGGGCAGCGAGCCCGCCCGGTTCTGCATCTCCTGCTCGAAGTCGCGCAGCACCGCGTCCTGGGTGCGGGTCAGCACCGCCTCGCGGTTCAGCCAGTAGGCGATGCCGGACGCGGAGACGGCCGCGGTCAGGGCGACCAGCCCGAAGACGACGACCAGCCGGAGCCGCAGGCTGGTCAGGCGCAGCCGCGAACGGAACCCCTTGCGCGCGTCCGCCCAGCCGTGCGCCCCCTCCCGGTTCCTCCGTATCACTGAGGCGGGTCCAGCCGGTAGCCGACACCGCGCACGGTACGGATCAGGGTCGGGGACGACGGCACGTCCTCGACCTTGGCGCGCAGCCGCTGCACGCACGCGTCCACCAGCCGGGAGTCCCCGAGGTAGTCGTGCTCCCACACCAGCCGCAGCAACTGCTGCCGGGACAGCGCCTGTCCGGGACGGCGGCTCAGCTCCAGCAGCAGCCGCAGCTCGGTCGGGGTGAGCTGGAGGTCCTCGCCGTTCTTGGTGACGGTCATCGCGGACCGGTCGATGACCAGGCTGCCGAAGGTCGCCGCGTCGTTGGACTCGCGCTCGCCGCGGCGCAGCACCGCCCGGATGCGCGCGTCCAGGACGCGCCCCTGTACGGGCTTGACGACGTAGTCGTCGGCGCCCGACTCCAGCCCGACGACCACGTCGATGTCGTCGTTGCGCGCGGTGAGCAGGATGATCGGAAGCTGGTCCGTGCGCCGGATGCGCCGGCACACCTCGAACCCGTCGATGCCGGGCAGCATCACGTCCAGCACGATCAGATCCGGGCGCTGCTCACGCAGCAGCTTCAGACCGTCCTCGCCGCTGGCAGCGGTGGCCACACGGTGTCCCTGGCGGGTCAGGGAGAGCTCCAGGGCCGTACGGATGGCGTCGTCGTCCTCGATCAGCAACAGGGAAGGCACGGGCTCATTCTGGCCCATGAACCGGCCGGTGTTCGACCCGCGGGCCGGGAACGGGCCCGAGGGAGGGCCGGGCCCTGTGAAGAAAAGGTGAGGCTGTCGTGCGGAGGCCCTGTGACAGGCCTGTGACAGTCGGCGGACACGGCCATGAAGTGGCCCCGGCAAGCTTCTCGGCACAGGCAACAGAGCGGCACACGCACCACAGCGGTGCGGACGGCACGGGCACCGGAGACGGTGCGGCACAGGCAGTACGGGCACCGGACGGCGCGGGAACGCCGGACGGCGCGGCACAGCGGCGGAAGCCGGCACCGGACAGTCCACGACGGGGGGCGCGAGATGAACACGCTGAAGGGCACCAGCACCAGCGCAGTGGTCACGCGTCTGCACGACGTGCACGGGCACCGGGGGCCGGAGAAGCCCGGGGCCGACGGGGGGTCCTCCCGGGTGAGCGCCTACGAGCGCGGGGGAGCCCGGGGCTGCGCCCGCGCCGCCGGACGCCAGCACACCACCCGCATGACGGTGGTGGACACCCGCCCGGGGGAGCGGGTGGAGACGCCCGGGGGCACGGCGTACGGGGAGGTCACGGGGGACCGGCGCTCGCCGGCGGAGGCGGAGTTCACCGCCTACGTCCAGGAGCGCCGCGCCTCCCTGTACGCCACCGCCTACCACCTCACGGGGGACCGGTTCGAGGCCGAGGACCTGCTGCAGAGTGCGCTGTTCTCGACCTACCGGGCGTGGGAGCGGATCAGCGACAAGGCCGCCGTCGGCGGATACCTCCGCCGCACGATGACCAACCTGCACATCAGCGCCTGGCGGCGGCGCAAGCTCAACGAGTACCCGACCGAGGAACTGCCGGAGACGCCCGGCGACACGGACGCCATGCGCGGCACCGAACTGCGCGCCGTCCTGTGGCAGGCGCTCGCCCGGCTGCCCGAACTCCAGCGCACCATGCTGGTCCTGCGCTACTACGAGGGCCGCACGGACCCGGAGA
Source organism: Streptomyces sp. NPDC107521 (assembly GCF_055598485.1). NCBI lineage: Bacteria > Bacillati > Actinomycetota > Actinomycetes > Kitasatosporales > Streptomycetaceae > Streptomyces > Streptomyces sp. NPDC107521. The sequence goes on along the minus strand of NZ_JBVKAT010000006.1, from coordinate 138,378 downwards.
TCGCGGACATCCTCGGCATCAGCGTCGGCACGGTGAAGTCCAGCATCTGGCGGTCGCTCCGCCGGCTGCGCGGCGACGAGGTGCTCAGCCTCGGCCGTGACCGGGAGGACGCCTTCGGCGAACTGGTCGCCTGAAGGCCGGTGGGACCCCAGGGGGGTCCGCGGGGACCGGGGGAGGGACCCGCGGAAAAAAAGTGGGATCCGGGTGTATCACGGGGGGTGGCCCGGACTCCTACTCATGGGGAAGCACCACGGGGGAGAACCCGGGGGACACGGGGGAAGAGGATCCCGGGGGAAGCACGGGGGAAATCACGGGGGAGAAACAGGGGGGAAGCAAGGGGGGGGACACGGGGGAGCACAGAAGAAGCGGGACTGGAGGGCCGGGGGGTCCATCCAGTCCCGCTTCCGCGTGCGCGGTGCCCAGCGGGGCGTCGTACCGCCCGGCCGGGGCGCGTCGTGGTGCACGGGGGCGTGCGGAACCCAAGGGGGCGTGCGGCTCCGCCGCGCGCGCCGATGCCCTGTTCGACCCGGCCGCCGTCCGGCGCCGTCCCGTCACCGCCCGGTCCGCGGCGCCGCCCGCCGCGCCCGCCCGGCCGCGCCCTGCCCGCCCCGTCGCTACGCGGCCGTGTCCGCCGTCGCCGTCCGGTCCGCCTCGGCCAGCCGGGTCAGGGCCTCGGCGCGGTCGCAGGCGTGGGCGCCCAGCGCCGTCTGACGGGCGATGATCGACCGCTCCCGGCGCATCAGCCGCCAGCCGCGCCGCAGCAGGAACGGCACCGACTTGCGGCCCTCCCGCAGATCCCGCGCGAACCGGCGGCGGAAGGTCGTCAGCGGCCCCCGGCTCAGGCACAGCGCGTCCGCCAGGATCCCCGCCTCCCGGCAGCGGGCCACGATCTCCGCCGCGAAGATGCCCTCCGCCAGGAACAACGGGCTCCGGCCGATGTCGAGCCCCGCCCCACCGGTGCGGGCGCTGAGCGAGATGTCGTACACCGGCACCTCCGTCCGCCCCGTGCGGCACAGCCCGGTGATCGCGTCGAGGGCGGCGTCCGCGTCCCAGGAGTCCGGGTGGTCCCAGTCGATGTCGGAACATCCGGCCACCAGCGGCAGGGTGGGGTCGGTGCCCTCCTTGTAGAAGTCGTCGAGCCGCAGCACCGGCAGGCCGGAGTCCGCGGCCAGCAGGGACTTGCCGGAGCCCGAGGGGCCGCAGAGCAGCACGACGCGGGCCGGTATGGGTGGTCGGGGGTTCACGGGTCACCAGTCTGGGGCATCGGACGGCCGCCGTACGAGCCCCGGGAGCGGCAGTGAAGCGCGCGTCACACCCCCGGCGACCTGCCGCGGTGACCTGATCACCGTCCGCGGCGTTGACACGGCAGTCCGTAGCAACCCCGCAGCAAGAGGTGGCAAGTGATGGCCCGACACGCGTCCCCCCGCTCCCCGCACGCCCAGCGCGTCCTGATCGCCCTCGCGACCGCCGGCGCGGCCCTCGCCGCCGGTGCGGCGACGGCCTCCGCGGACAGCGGAGAGACCCTCGCCGGGCTCGCCCACACCCGCCCCACCTCGGTGGGCGACATCGACCCGCAGGCCGGTGTCGAGGCACTGGCCGGCACCGTCGGCTACGTCACCGGGCCCGTCGCCGACCTGAAGCCCAACCCACTGGCCGGCACCGGCGTCGACCCGCTGGACAACGGCGTCGGCACCCAGATCGCCGACTTCCAGCCGCTGACCTCCACCGCCCTGACCGGCCCGGTGGCCCAGGCCCAGTCGCTCGGCGGCATCCCGGTGGTGGGCCAGGTGGCGGGGCTGCTGCGCTGAGGCGTCACCACGCGCCCCCGGGCCGCGCCCTCCCGGCGAGGAGGGCGCGGCCCGGGGTGGCCGGGGCGGCCGGAGCGCCGGGCCGCCCCGCCGCGCGCGTCAGTAGGACGAGCCCGAGGCGCCGAGGGCGCCCGTCGGGTGCCAGACCGTCTTGGTCTCCAGGAACGCGGTCATGCGCTCCGTGCCCGGCATGGCGGCCCAGTCGTCCACAGGCTGTGGACGCAGCACCCGCTTGAGGTTGTCCGCCGCCGCCGTCTCCAGCTCCTCGGCCAGCTCCGCACCGGCGCCCGCGAGGTCGATCGCGTTGACGTCCTGGTGCGCGGCGAGCGGCGCCGCGATCTCCGCCGTGCGGCCGGACAGGATGTTGACCACGCCGCCGGGGACGTCGGAGGTGGCCAGTACCTCGCCCAGCGACAGGGCGGGCAGCGGCGCCCGCTCCGACGCCACCAGGACCGCCGTGTTGCCCGTGGCGATCACCGGCGCCAGCACCGAGACCAGGCCCAGCAGCGAGGACTCCTGCGGCGCGAGGACCGCGACCACGCCCGTCGGCTCGGGCGAGGACAGGTTGAAGTACGGGCCCGCGACCGGGTTGGCGCCGCCCACCACCTGGGCGATCTTGTCCGTCCAGCCCGCGTACCAGACCCAGCGGTCCACCGCCGCGTCCACCTGCTCGCCCGCCCGGGACTTCGACAGCCCCTCCGCCCGTGCCACCTCGCGGACGTACTGGTCGCGGCGGTCCTCCAGCATCTCCGCCACCCGGTAGAGGACCTGGCCCCGGTTGTACGCCGTCGCGCCGGACCAGCCGCCGAACGCCCTGCGCGCGGCCACGACCGCGTCGCGGGCGTCCTTGCGGGAGGACCGCGGGGCGTTGGCCGACCAGTTGCCTCTGGCGTCAGACACCTCGTACACCCGGCCGCTCTCGGAACGCGGGAACTTCCCGCCGACGTACAGCTTGTAGGTCTTGAGGACACTCAGTCGCGGGTCAGACATCGAGGTACGCCTCCAGGCCGTGGCGACCGCCCTCGCGGCCGAAACCCGACTCCTTGTAGCCGCCGAACGGCGAGGCCGGGTCGAACTTGTTGAACGTGTTGGACCAGATCACGCCCGCGCGCAGCTTCCCGGCGACCGCCAGCATGCGCGAGCCCTTCTCCGTCCAGATGCCCGCCGACAGCCCGTACGGGGTGTTGTTGGCCTTGGCGACCGCCTCGTCCGGCGTGCGGAACGTCAGCACGGACAGGACCGGGCCGAAGATCTCGTCCCGGGCGACCGTGTGCGCCTGGGTGACGCCGGTGAACAGCGTCGGGGCGAACCAGTAGCCGCTGTCCGGCAGTTCGCACGGGGGCGACCAGCGCTCGGCGCCCTCCTCCTCGCCCCGCTCCGCCAGCTCGGTGATCCGGGCGAGCTGCGCGGCGGAGTTGATCGCGCCCAGGTCGGTGTTCTTGTCCAGCGGATCGCCGACCCGCAGCGTCGACAGACGGCGCTTGAGGGCGTCCAGGAACTCGTCGTGGACCGACTCCTGGACCAGCAGGCGGCTGCCCGCGCAGCAGACGTGGCCCTGGTTGAAGAAGACGCCGTTGACGACGCCCTCGACGGCCTGGTCGAGCGGGGCGTCGTCGAAGACGATGTTGGCGCCCTTGCCGCCCAGCTCCAGCGTCAGCCGCTTGCGGGTGCCCGCGACCGTGCGCGCGATCCGCTTGCCGACGGCCGTGGAGCCTGTGAACGCGACCTTGTCCACGTCCGGGTGGGCGGCCAGCGCGGCACCGGTGGCCCCGGCGCCCGTCACGATGTTGACGACCCCCTTCGGCAGCCCCGCCGTGCGGCAGATGTCCGCGAAGAACAGGGCGGTCAGCGAGGTCGTCTCGGCGGGCTTCAGCACCACCGTGTTGCCCGTCGCCAGCGCGGGCGCGATCTTCCACGCCAGCATCATCAGCGGGAAGTTCCACGGGATGACCTGGCCGGCCACGCCCAGCGGACGCGGATCGGGGCCGAAACCGGCGTGGCCGAGCTTGTCGGCCCAGCCCGCGTAGTAGAAGAAGTGCGCCGCGACCAGCGGGAGGTCCACGTCCCGGGTCTCCCGGATCGGCTTGCCGTTGTCCAGGGTCTCCAGCACGGCCAGCTCGCGGCTGCGCTCCTGGATGATCCGGGCGATGCGGAACAGGTACTTCGCCCGCTCCCGGCCCGGCAGCGCCGACCACGTCCCGAACGCCGCGCGGGCGGCCCGCACCGCCCGGTCGACGTCCGCCTCGGACGCCTCGGCGATCTCGGAGAGCACCTCCTCCGTCGCCGGGGAGACGGTCTTGAAGACCCTGCCGTCGGACGCCTCGGTGAACTCGCCGTCGATGAACAGGCCGTAGGAGGGGGCGATGTCGACGATCGCGCGCGACTCCGGGGCCGGCGCGTACGCGAATGCGGAGGACCGCTTGTCCATGGTCATGGTGATCAGTCCACCGTCACGTAGTCGGGGCCGGAGTAGCGGCCGGTGGCCAGCTTCTGCCGCTGCATCAGCAGGTCGTTCAGGAGCGAGGAGGCGCCGAAGCGGAACCAGTGGGCGTCCAGCCAGTCCTCGCCCGCCGTCTCGTTGACCAGCACCAGGAACTTGACGGCGTCCTTCGCGGTCCGGATGCCGCCGGCCGGCTTCACCCCGACCCGTACCCCCGTACGGGTGCGGAAGTCGCGGACCGCCTCCAGCATCAGCAGGGTGTTGGCCGGGGTCGCGTTGACCGCGACCTTGCCGGTCGAGGTCTTGATGAAGTCCGCGCCCGCCAGCATGCCGAGCCAGCTCGCGCGGCGGATGTTGTCGTACGTCGACAGCTCGCCCGTCTCGAAGATGACCTTCAGCCGGGCGGCCGTCCCGCATGCCTCCCGCACGGCGGTGATCTCCTCGTACACCTTCAGATAGCGGCCCGAGAGGAACGCCCCCCGGTCGATGACCATGTCGACCTCGTCGGCGCCCGCGGCGACCGCCTCGCGCACGTCGGCCAGCTTCACGGCCGGCGAGGCGCGGCCGGCGGGGAACGCGGTGGCGACCGAGGCGACCCGCACGCCGGAGCCGGCGACGGCCTCCTTCGCCGTGGGCACCATGTCGGGGTAGACGCAGACGGCCGCCGCGGAGGGGGCCGAGCGGTCCGTCGGGTCGGGGCGCACGGCCTTGGCCCCGAGCGACCGGACCTTGCCGGGGGTGTCGGCGCCCTCCAGCGTCGTCAGGTCGACCATCGAGATCGCCAGGTCGAGGGCGTACGCCTTCGCGGTGGTCTTGATGGACCGGGTGCCGAGCGAGGCGGCGCGCGCCTCCAGGCCGACCGGGTCGACGCCGGGCAGCCCGTGCAGGAAGCGGCGCAGCGTGCCGTCGGACGCGGTGACGTCCGTGAGTCCGTGGCCGGAGGCGGCGTTGGCGGGGGGAGCGGCCGGGGCGGCGGGTGCGGCGGGATCAGTGGTGGGCATGGTCACCAGGCGAGCATATCTACGCGCGTAGCGGCTGTACAGCCCCGAGACGGGGTCGCCGGGGGCGTTCGGGGGGTGGTGCGGGGTGGTGGGGGGAGCGGAGCGGGGATGAGCCGGGGCCGGGACGGCTGCGGGGGCCGGGGGTGGGGTTCCTGGTGTCCGGGTGGGGCTCGGGGCATGGGGCGCGGGGGCGGACCGGTGCGGGTGGATCGGCGCGGTTCGGGCTTCGCCCCCGGGGGTCGTTCGGGGTGGTCCGGGATTCCCCGGAGGCGTCGGCTCGGGGGTGCTTCCGGGGTTCCCCGTGGTGTCGGTCCGGGGTGCCTCCGGGGCTCCCCGGAGGTGTCGGCTCGGGGTGTTCCGGGTCCCCCGGGAGGCCGGTCCGGGGTGTTCCGGGGTGTCGGGGGCCGGATCCGGGGGCGTCCCGGGGGCGGTGCGGCTCGGGGGCGCGGCGGGCGCTCCCCGGTGGTGCGGGTGCGGGGGCCGCGCGCGGGGTCGTGCACAATCGGCAGCATGACCACCCCGGACCCCCAGTCGCAGTCGCCGCTCCCCGTGTCCAAGGACCGGGTCTACCGCTCGCCCATGGGCATCGTCGGCGGCGTCCTGCTGCTCGTCCTCATCATCTGGCTCGGCATCGACGCCATCGTCGCGGGCGACGGGCACACCCCCTGGGTGGCAGTGGCGGCCATGCTCCTGCTCGTCCCGCTGGTCGTCGCCTTCACCCTGCGGCCCGCGGTCCACGCCGACGACGACCGGCTGCGCGTCCGCAACCCCCTCCGGGTCATCACCGTGCCCTGGGGCGAGGTCGCCTCGCTGCGCTCCGGTTACTCCAACGAGGTCGTGACCGGGTCCGGCGCCAAGTACCAGCTCTGGGCCGTCCCCGTCTCGCTGCGGGGCCGCAAGAAGGCCGCCCGGCACGAGGAGCGGCGGCTCTCCGGCGCCGCCCCCCGCGGTCGGCGCGGCGGCGGCTTCGGCGGCCTGGCCGGGGGCGGCGTCCCCGACGGGCCCGTGCGGGCCGACACCGACCAGGTCATGGACGACCTGCGCGCGCTGTGGGAGGCCCGGGGCGAGGCCGACACCTCTCAGGGCGAGGTGTCCGCCCACTGGGCCTACGAGATCATCGCTCCGGCCGTCGTGGGGGCGGTGGCCCTGGCGGTGCTGCTGGGGCTGGGCTGACGGTCCCGGGCGGCGGGGATCCCGGGGAGGAGCCGGGGCGCGGGGGACTGTCCGGGGACCTGCGCCCCGGGCCTCGTCCCCGGGGGCCCGGGAGGCCCGGGGGCGTCCGTCCGGGCCGGGGCGTCGCCCCCAGGGGTGACCCCGGCCGGGAGGCTTCGCTCCGCTCCTGAGCTCCTGGCTTACTGGCGGTCCCCGGGGGTTCCTGGCGGTGCCTGGCCCGGGCCCCGGCCTCACCCCCGAGGGGGTGCCCCCGGCCGGGAGGCGGTGCTCTGGTCCCGGCGGTGCGCCGACCGGGGGCCCTGGCTCACCCCCGAGGGGTCCCCCCCCAGGGGTGACACCGTCCCCGTCAGATGCCCGCCGCCTCCGACAGGTCGCGCTTCAGGGCCTCCAGCAGGGACTCCGCCCGCGCCCGGGCCGCCGGGAGTCCCGCGCGGTCCCCGACCGGCACGACCACCTCCAGGTAGCACTTCAGCTTGGGCTCCGTGCCGCTCGGGCGGACGATCACCCGCGCGCCGTCCAGCGTGTACCGCAGCCCGTCGGTCGGCGGCAGCGTGTCCGTGCCCCGCGTCAGGTCCTCCGCCGCCGTCACCACCAGGCCCGCCAGCCGCTCCGGCGGCGCCCCGCGCAGCCTGCGCATCGCGGCGGCGATGACCGACAGGTCCTCCACGCGCACCGACAACTGGTCCGTGGCGTGCAGGCCGTGCTCCACGGCCAGGTCGTCCAGGAGGTCGAGGAGTGTGCGGCCCTCCTCCTTCAGCACCGACGCCAGCTCGGTGACCAGCAGCGCCGCCGTGATCCCGTCCTTGTCCCGCACCCCGTCGGGGTCGACGCAGTAGCCGAGCGCCTCCTCGTAGCCGTAGCGGATGCCGTCCACGCGGGCGATCCACTTGAAGCCGGTCAGCGTCTCCACGTGGGGGACGCCCGCCTTCTCCGCGATGCGGCCCAGGAGCGACGACGACACGATCGACTCCGCGAACACGCCCCGCGCGCCGCGTGCCGCCAGATGGGCGGCGAGCAGCGCGCCCACCTCGTCGCCGCGGAGCATCCGCCAGGGGGCGGGGGGCGCCGTGTCCGCGTCCGTGCCGGTGTCCGTGGCCGTGCGGTTCCGGACCGCCACGGCGCAGCGGTCGGCGTCCGGGTCGTTGGCGATGATCAGGTCCGGGTCCGCGCCGTCCGCCGTCGCGAACGCCAGGTCCATCGCGCCGGGCTCCTCCGGGTTGGGGAAGGCCACCGTGGGGAAGTCCGGGTCCGGCTCCGCCTGCTCGGCGACCAGCACCGGCTCCGGGAAGCCGGCCCGTGCGAACGCGGCGAGCAGGGTGTCCCGGCCGACGCCGTGCATCGCCGTGTAGACCGTCCTCGCGGTGCGGGGCGAGTCCGGGGCGAGGACGGCGTCCGTGCGGGCCAGATAGGCGTCCAGGACGGAGTCGTCCAGCGTGTCCCAGCCGGAGTCCGGGCGGGGGACGTCCCGCAGGGCGCCCACGGCCTCGATCGCGGCGGCGATGCCGGTGTCGGCCGGGGGGACGATCTGGGAGCCGTCGCCCAGGTAGACCTTGTAGCCGTTGTCCCGGGGCGGGTTGTGGCTGGCGGTGACCTCCACGCCGGCGCAGGCTCCGAGGTGGCGGATGGCGAAGGCGAGGACGGGGGTGGGGAGGGGGCGGGGGAGCACGGCCGCGCGGAGGCCGGCGCCGGTCATCACGGACGCGGTGTCGAGGGCGAAGTCGTGGGAGCGGTGGCGGGCGTCGTAGCCGATGACGACGAGGCCGTCGGTGTGGCCCTCGACCCTCAGGTACGCGGCGAGGCCGGCGGCGGCGCGGATGACGACCGCGCGGTTCATGCGCAGGGGGCCCGCGCCGAGTTCGCCCCGGAGGCCGGCGGTGCCGAACTGGAGGGTGCCGGCGAAGCGGGCGGCCAGGGCGGCGCGGTCCTCGGCGACGATGAGGCGGGTGAGTTCCTCGCGGGTGTCCGGGTCGGGGTCCTCGGCCAGCCAGGTCCGGGCCCGTGCGAGGAGGTCGGAGTCGTCGTGCACGGTGGGTCAGCCTCTCGTCTCGTCCGTGTGTCGGTGCGGTTCGCCTGCCGGCGGCCGTGGGTGGGGGCGTGTCCGTGGCGGTCGTCGCTGTGTGCGGGTGGGGTCTGTGCGGGGGGTGCCTGCGGCGGCCTGTTTCCGTGGGTGGGGGCTGTGCCTGGGGTGGTCTGTTTCCGTGGGTGGGTCGGGGTGCCTGCGGCGCAGCTTTCGGTTGGTGGGGGTTTGTGCTGCGCCCTGTCCTGGTGGGGGGTTGGGGCCGGGGCGGGGGTGGTCGTCCTCGGAACGGCGCGGAATCGGGTGGCGATGAGGCGCACTCTGTTGACGCGCCAACCTCTGCGGGCGGCCACCCCCGCCCCGTCCCCTTCCCGCCGTGCGCGGCTGCGGGTACCCGCCCACTCTCCTCCGCCGGGTTCCGCCGTGCGCGGCTGCGGGCTCCTTTTTCCGGCTCTCGGCATGTGCGGGTGCCCGTGCGCCTTTTCTCCGTCGGGTTCCCGCCGTGCGCCGGTGCGGGCTCCCGCCCACTCTCCTCTGCCGGTTCCGGCTCATCTCCCCGGGTGCGGGGGCCATGTCCGTGTTGCCCTCGGGGCCGGTTCCTTGGCCTTGGTCGTTCTGGCCGGGTGCCGGTCCCGTGCCGTGGTTCTCGGGGGCGGTGGTTCGGCGGGGGAGTGGGCCCCGGGGGGGCGTTACAGGCGGGAGAGGACTCTGGTCAGGAGGGTGCCCATGCGGGTCGCCGAGTCGCGGCCCGCCTGGAGGACCTCCTCGTGGTTCAGCGGCTCGCCCGTCATGCCCGCCGCCAGGTTGGTCACCAGCGAGATGCCCAGCACCTCCGCCCCGGCCTCCCGCGCGGCGATCGCCTCCAGCACCGTCGACATGCCGACCAGGTCCGCGCCGATGACCCGGGCCATCCGGATCTCCGCCGGGGTCTCGTAGTGCGGCCCCGGGAACTGGGCGTAGACGCCCTCCTCCAGCGAGGCGTCGACCTCCTTGCACAGCGCCCGCAGCCGCGGCGAGTACAGGTCCGTGAGGTCGACGAAGTTGGCGCCCACGATGGGCGACGTCGCGGTCAGGTTGATGTGGTCGCTGATCAGGACCGGCTGGCCGGGGCGCATGCCCTCGCGCAGCCCGCCGCAGCCGTTGGTCAGGACGATCGTCTTGGCGCCCGCCGCGACCGCGGTGCGCACCCCGTGGGCGACGGGGGCCACCCCGTGGCCCTCGTAGTAGTGGGTGCGGCCGAGGAAGACCAGCGCCCGCCGGTCGCCGATGGCGTACGAGCGGACCCGGCCGCCGTGTCCCTCCACCGCCGGCTTCGGGAAGCCGGGCAGGTCGGTGACCTGGAGATCGGCCTCGGGGGCGCCCAGCGCGTCCGCCGCCGGTGCCCAGCCGGAGCCCATCACGAGGGCGACGTCGTGGGTCTCGGCGCCGGTGAGTTCGCGCAGGCGGGCCGCGGCGGCGTCGGCGGCGGCGTAGGGGTCACCCTGGATGTCGTCCGGGAGAAGAGATGCGTTCACGCGGACGAGAGTAGCCGCTTTGTGCCTACGCGCGTAGATGACGGGGGGAAACGGTGCCGGGATCGTTGCCTTGTCGTTTCCCCGGGGGCGGGTCCTCAGCAGGGGCGCTTGCGCAGTTCCATCACGTAGTCGTGCGGCGCCCCGGCCGACTCCGCGGCGTCCGCGACCTCGCCCAGGTAGCGCGCCGAGGGCAGTCCGCCCTCGTACCCGTTCAGGACGTACGTCCACGCGCCCTCCTCGCCGTCGAGGGTGTGGACGCGCACCCGGGTGCGCCGGTAGACGTCCATGCCCACGCCCTCCCAGCGGTCGAGCGACTCCTCGTCCATCGGCGCGAGGTCGTACAGCGCCACGAAGACCTGCGACAGCGGGTCCTCCACCAGCGTCGCCAGGGCGCCCTCCCAGCCCATGTGCTCGCCCCCGAACGTCAGCCGCCACCCGTTCAGCCAGCCGGTGGCACGCAGCGGCGAGTGCGGTGCGCGGCGGGTCATCAGCCGCGCGTCGAGGTTGCCGGCGTAGGCGGCGTAGAGGGACATGGGGGCAGGGTACGGCAGCGTCCCGGGCGTCGCTCCGGTCACGGACGTGCCCCGGGGGCGCCGCCCGCCAAAGGGTGCGGGACAATGGAGTACGTGACTCGGATCGTGATCATCGGTGGCGGACCCGGCGGATACGAAGCGGCGCTGGTGGCCGCGCAACTCGGCGCGGAGGTGACCGTCGTCGACTGCGACGGTCTGGGCGGGGCGTCGGTGCTGACCGACTGCGTCCCGTCCAAGACCCTCATCGCCACGGCCGAGGTGATGACCACCTTCGACTCCTCGTACGAGGAGCTGGGCATCATCGTCGCCGACGACACCCCGCCCCTGGAGCGGTCCGCCCGGGTGGTCGGGGTGGACCTGGGCAAGGTCAACCGGAGGGTGAAGCGGCTCGCGCTGGCGCAGTCGCACGACATCACCGCCTCCGTGACGCGCGCCGGCGCGCGGGTCGTGCGCGGGCGCGGGCGGCTGGAGGGCATGCAGGCCCTCGACGGCTCCCGCAAGGTCGTGGTGCGCGCCGCCGACGGCAGCGAGGAGACCCTGACCGCCGACGCCGTCCTCATCGCCACCGGCGGCCACCCGCGCGAGGTGCCCGACGCCCGCCCCGACGGCGAGCGCATCCTCAACTGGACCCAGGTCTACGACCTCACCGAGCTGCCCGAGGAACTGATCGTCGTCGGTTCCGGTGTGACCGGCGCCGAGTTCGCCGGCGCCTACCAGGCGCTGGGCTCGCGGGTCACCCTGGTCTCCTCGCGCGACCGGGTGCTGCCCGGCGAGGACCCCGACGCCGCCGCCGTCCTGGAGGACGTGTTCCGGCGGCGGGGCATGAACGTCATGTCGCGCTCCCGCGCCCAGTCGGCCAAGCGGGTGGGCGACCGGGTCGAGGTCACCCTCTCCGACGGCCGGGTCATCACCGGCTCGCACTGCCTGATGGCCGTCGGCGCCATCCCCAACACCGAGGGCATGGGGCTGGAGGAGGCCGGGGTCCGGCTCAAGGACTCCGGGCACATCCGGACCGACCGCGTCTCGCGCACCTCCGCCCCGGGCGTCTACGCCGCCGGTGACGTGACCGGTGTCTTCGCGCTCGCCTCGGTGGCCGCCATGCAGGGCCGGATCGCCATGTACCACTTCCTCGGCGACGCGGTCACCCCGCTGAACCTCAAGACCGTCTCCGCCAACGTCTTCACCGACCCCGAGATCGCCACCGTCGGCTACACCCAGGCCGACATCGACGCCGGGCGGATCGACGCCCGCGTCGTCAAGCTGCCGCTGCTGCGCAACCCCCGCGCCAAGATGCAGGGCATCCGGGACGGCTTCGTCAAGATCTTCTGCCGTCCGGGCACCGAGATCGTGGTCGGCGGCGTGGTCGTGGCGCCGCGCGCCTCGGAGCTCATCCACTCCATCGCGATCGCGGTCGACAACAACCTGACGGTCGAGCAGATCGCGAACACCTTCACCGTCTACCCGTCCCTCTCGGGCTCGATCGCCGAAGTGGCGCGGCAGTTGCACACCCGGAAGCCCGGCGGCGAGGGCTGACCTCCGGGGGCGGCGACCGCCCGGGCGGCGCGCTCCGTCCGGCGGTCACGCGCGGTCGCGGCGCGTGCGGTTGGCATAGGCGGCACGGGTAGGCGCTATACCACTTCTCGTGCTGCCGTGCGAACAACTTCTGTTATTCGGTGCATACTGCTGAAACCAGACGGTCGTTGGGGTTACTGTCAGTTTCGTGTTCGCTGCAGAACGTCGCCAATTGATCCTCGAAATGGTGCGGGCGAACGGAGCGGTGTCGCTCCGTGAACTCGCCCGCGTCGTCCAGACCTCCGAAGTGACCGTACGGCGGGACGTGCGCGCACTGGAGGCAGAAGGACTCCTCGACCGCCGGCACGGCGGTGCCGTGCTCCCCGGCGGGTTCACCCGTGAATCCGGCTTCCCGCAGAAGTCGCATCTCGCGACCGCCGAGAAGACGGCCATCGCCGACCTCGCCGCGAGCCTCGTGGAAGAGGGCGAGGCCATCGTCGTGGGCGCCGGGACCACCACGCAGGAGCTGGCCCGCCGGCTCGCCCGGGTGCCCGGTCTGACGGTCGTCACCAACTCCCTGCTGGTCGCGCAGGCACTGGCCCACGCCAACCGGGTCGAGGTCGTGATGACCGGCGGCACCCTGCGGGGCTCCAACTACGCCCTGGTCGGCTCGGGCGCCGAGCAGTCCCTGCAGGGGCTGCGGGTGTCCAGGGCCTTCCTGTCGGGCAGCGGCCTGACGGCCGAGCGCGGGCTGTCCACGTCCAACATGCTGTCGGCCTCCGTCGACCGGGCGCTGGTGCAGGCCGCCGCCGAGGTGGTGGTGCTCGCGGACCACTCCAAGCTGGGCACCGACACCATGTTCCAGACCGTGCCCACGGATCTCATCACCCGTCTGGTCACCGACGAGCCGCCCGGCCACGACGACCGTGCCGCCAGCGAGTTGCAGGCCCTGGCCGACCAGGGCGTGCAGATCGCCGTGGCCGGGGCGCCGGGCGGTTCCGGGGGGTCCGGCGGTCCCGGGGGCGACTCCGTCCCCGCCCGCCAGCAGCGCCGCGACGTGCCGCTGCCGGGGCCCCGCCGCCAGGTCACCGGCACGGCCGCCGGCCTGCGGGCCGCGCCGTCCCTGGGCGAGCAGAGCGCCGAGCGGGCGCGCGTCGCCGACCTGCGCCGCCGCTGACGCCCTGCGGCGGAGCCGCCATCGCCGGGGTGGTGCCCCGGTGCGGCGGCACTCCGGCGGGACGGCACTCCGGTGCGGGGCTGCCCCGGGGGCGGTCGCCCGGTACGGCCGCTCCATGAAGGGCGGTGGCCCCGCGGGGTGTTGTGGTGGCCCGTCCGTCGGCCGGGGGCTCCCGGCGGCGTACGGTCGTCCCTTCCGGCCGCCGTCGTGGCCCGTGGCCGCCCTGGGCCGACGGTGGCCGCCACCGCCCGTGGGGACGGGCGGGAGCCACGACGGACGTCCCGCCCCGAAGGCCGGGGTGCTGAGACGGGCGTCCCGTCACGAAGGCCGGGGTGCTGCGACGGACGTGCCGCCACGACGGCCGGGGCGCCCGGCGGACCCCGTCGAGGTCCGCCGGGCGCCCCGGTCCCGTGCTCCGTGCCCGGATCAGTCCTTGATCTCGCAGATGGCCGCGCCCGAGGTGACGGACGCGCCGACCTCGGCGCCCAGGCCCTTGACGGTGCCGGCCTTGTGGGCGTTGAGGGGCTGCTCCATCTTCATCGCCTCCAGGACGACGATCAGGTCGCCCTCCTCCACCTGCTGGCCCTCCTCCACCGCGATCTTCACGATGGTGCCCTGCATCGGCGAGGCGAGGGTGTCGCCCGAGACGGCGGGGCCGGACTTGCGGGCCGCGCGCCGCTTGGGGCGGGCCCCGGCGGCCAGCCCGGTGCGGGCCAGGGACATGCCGAGCGAGGAGGGCAGCGAGACCTCCAGCCGCTTGCCGCCGACCTCGACGACCACCGTCTCCCGGCCCGACTCCTCGTCCGCCTCCGCGTCGGCGGGGGTGGTGAAGGGTGCGATGGTGTTCTCGAAACCGGTCTCGATCCAGCGGGTGTGGACCGTGAACGGCTTGTCGGAGCCGGTCAGTTCGGGGGCGAAGGCCGGGTCCCGGACCACGGCGCGGTGGAACGGGATGGCGGTGGCCATGCCCTCCACGCGGAACTCCGCCAGCGCCCGCGACGCCCGCTCCAGCGCCTCCTTGCGGGTGCGGCCGGTGACGATCAGCTTGGCCAGCAGCGAGTCCCAGGCGGGGCCGATGACACTGCCGGACTCCACCCCCGCGTCCAGGCGCACACCGGGACCGGTGGGGGCCTCGAAGCGGGTGACGGTGCCGGGGGCGGGCAGGAAGTTCCGGCCCGGGTCCTCGCCGTTGATGCGGAACTCGAAGGAGTGGCCGCGCAGCTCCGGGTCGCCGTAGCCCAGTTCCTCGCCGTCCGCGATCCGGAACATCTCCCGGACCAGGTCGATCCCGGCGACCTCCTCGGTGACCGGGTGCTCGACCTGGAGGCGGGTGTTGACCTCCAGGAAGGAGATGGTGCCGTCCAGGCCGACGAGGAACTCGACGGTCCCGGCGCCGACGTAGCCGGCCTCCTTCAGGATCGCCTTCGACGCCCGGTACAGCTCGGCGGTCTGCTCCTCGGACAGGAAGGGCGCGGGGGCCTCCTCCACCAGCTTCTGATGGCGGCGCTGGAGGGAGCAGTCACGGGTGGAGACGACCACGACGTTGCCGTGCCGGTCGGCGAGGCACTGGGTCTCCACGTGGCGGGGCCGGTCGAGGTAGCGCTCCACGAAGCACTCGCCGCGCCCGAAGGCCGCGACGGCCTCGCGCACCGCCGACTCGTACAGCTCCGGGACCTCCTCCAGCGTCCTGGCCACCTTCAGGCCGCGACCGCCGCCGCCGAAGGCCGCCTTGATCGCGATGGGCAGCCCGTGCTCCTCGGCGAAGGCCACGACCTCGTCCGCGCCGGACACCGGGTCCGGGGTGCCGGCGACGAGGGGCGCCCCGGCCCGCTGCGCGATGTGCCGGGCGGCGACCTTGTCCCCGAGGTCGCGGATGGCCTGCGGCGGCGGGCCGATCCAGATGAGACCGGCGTCCAGCACGGCCTGGGCGAACTCGGCGTTCTCCGAGAGGAAGCCGTAGCCGGGGTGGACGGCGTCCGCGCCGGACTCGCTCGCCGCGTTCAGCACCTTGGCGAAGTCGAGGTAGCTGGTGGCGGGAGTGTCACCGCCCAGGGCGAACGCCTCGTCGGCGGCACGCACATGCAGAGCGTCCCGGTCCGGGTCCGCGTAGACCGCCACGCTCGCGATCCCCGCGTCCCGGCAGGCCCGCGCCACGCGGACCGCGATTTCGCCACGGTTGGCGATGAGCACCTTGCGCACGATTGAGGCTCCCTCCTTGAAACAAGCCGAGTTTAGGGACTGCCGACACGGCACATCGACCCGTCCCCAATGGTGAGCTTGCCCACACGGAGCGTGATTCGAGGCCCGCTCGACCCGCGAAACCCCTTGTCGTACCGCGATACCCAGGGCTCCCCCGGGAAACCCTAGCCGTCCGGGGCGGGCCAGGTCTCTGTGAGGGCGCGCTGCGGCCCATCGCGATTCTTTGTGGAGTCCCTACGAATGGCCCAACGATTCTTTGCCCTCCGCGAACCCCTTGTCCCCAGGTTTACCCGTTAGTAACGTTCGCGATGTCGCGGACGTACTTCGGGTAACAGCCGTCCTGTGCGGGCGGCGGTCGAAAGGGGGCGGGGGCCGGTGTCGGTGCGCAGACCGGTGGCGTGGATGGTGGCGGTCGTGCTCTTCGCCGAGGCGCTCGGCGTCGTGGCGCTGAACTGGTTCCTGGGGGTGGTGGTCGACCGGCAGCGGATGTCCCTGGCCGGTCTCGACCCCGATCTGATGTCCCGGTCCTCGAAGATCGGCGGCGTCGTCCTCGGCCTCTACTTCGCCCTGTGCGCGCTGGTCGCGCTGCTGGTGGCGGTGCGCGGGCACCGGCCCGCCGGCGTGGGCCGGGCGCTGCTGGTCAGCGCCGCCGTGGTGCACGGGCTGCTCGCCGCCCTCGCCTGGGGGCCGGTGGGGCCGGGCGCCTTCGTCCTGATGACCGTCGTCCTCGGGCTCGTCGTGCTGCTCCTGATGACCCACGACGGCCACCTCCCGGACGGCGTCCCCGGCGGCCCGAAGGAGTACGCCGCCGGGCCGCCCGGCGACGGCGCGGCGCCGGTCAGTCCGCCGCCGGAGCCCACAACTCCGTGATGCCGACGCCCAGTTCGGCCAGCAGGCGGCGGACGAGGGGGAGGCTGATGCCGATGACGTTGCCGTGGTCGCCCTCGATGCCGTCGATGAACGGCGCCGACCGGCCGTCCAGGGTGAAGGCCCCGGCGACGTGCAGCGGCTCCCCGGAGGCGACGTAGGCGGCGATCTCCTCGTCGGTGGGCTCGCCGAACCGGACCACGGTGGACGCGGTCGCCGCGGCGTGGCGCCCGGTGGCGGTGTCCCAGACGCAGTGACCGGTCTGGAGCGTGCCCGCCCGGCCGCGCATCGCCTTCCAGCGGGCGGTGGCCTCCTCGGCGTCGGCGGGCTTGCCGAGCGGCCGTCCGTCCAGGTCCAGCACCGAGTCGCAGCCGATCACCAGTGCCCCGGAGACCTCCGGCCGGGCGGCCACCACGGACGCCTTGGCCCTGGCCAGGGCGAGGGCCAGCTCGGCCGGTGTGGGGGCGCTCACGGCCTCCTCGTCGACGCCGCTGACGAGCACCTCGGGGGCGAGCCCGGCCTGGCGCAGCAGCCCGAGCCGGGCGGGGGACTGGGAGGCGAGGACGAGGCGGCGGCGCGGCTGCTGATCGGTCATGGGGGTCAGCGTAGCGGCGGCGCCCGGTCCCTTCCGCGTCCTACCGCACCCCGATCACGATCATCGCGAGCACCATCGCCAGCGCCAGGAAGAGCCCCAGCCGCCGCAGCATGACCTGTGTCTCGCGGAGTTCCTCGGGCGGCTCGTTCTCGGGATCGGACCACAGCATTCCACCAGGGTGGGGCCGGGGCGGGAACGGCGCCTGAGTACGGGTACCTAGCGCGGCGCGCGGCCCCGGGTGGGCTTCGCCACACGGGAGGCGCGAGCGGGACGACGACGGGACCCGCAGGTGATGGCCGGCTTCCCGGAGGGGAGGTGCCGGATGGCTCGTCGGGGGGCCGTCGGGGGTGCCCCCGGGGGGGAGGGGGCGGGACGCCCTGGGGGCGGCCGGACGGGTTCCTCAGGGGCGCTGTGGGAGTGCCCCTCCGCGCGGGGGACGGGGTCTCCCCGGGGTGGAGTCCCCCTGGGGAGGCGGCGGGGAGCGTCTCCGGGATGTCCGGGAGGGGTGTCGGGGAGGGTGACCTCGGGGTGTCCGGGAGGGACGCGGAGGGACGCGCGGGGCCAGGGGCGCGGAGAGGGAGGGCCGCGGAGGAGCGCCTGCGGCCGGGTCGCCGGGGCCCGGGCACCCGAGCCGGGCGGGCGAGGGAGTGCCGTGGCCCCGTCCGGCGTCCGGTGTCCGTCAGCCGGGCCGGGCGGGCCGGGGCACCGGGAACGGGCGCCGGGGCACGCGGTCAGGGAGGCGCGCCGCGCCCGGTGTCCGTCAGCCCGGCCAGTACGTGCGGGCCCACGACGCCGGGCCCGGGGCGGGCAGCCGGGCCGCGGCGATCCGCCCCGGGTCCGCCCACGCGTCGCCCGGCCCCGGCACCGTCGGCGGCTCGGCCGTCATCGCCGCGGCGCGCGCCCGGACCACCGCCAGGGCGGCGGCCAGTTCCTCCGGGGTCGGGTTGCCCCGTACGACCTTGATCACAGCGGCTCCTTAGAGGGGGATGTTGCCGTGCTTCTTCGGGGGCAGGGACTCGCGCTTGGTGCGGAGCTGGCGCAGCCCCCGCACGATGTGGCGGCGGGTGTCGGACGGCATGATCACCGCGTCCACGTAGCCGCGCTCGGCCGCCGTGTACGGGTTGAGGAGGGTGTCCTCGTACTCCCGGATCAGCCGGGCCCGGGTGGCCTCCGGGTCCTCCGCCCCGGTGATGGTCCGGCGGTGCAGGATGTTGACCGCGCCCTGCGCCCCCATCACCGCGATCTGGGCGGTCGGCCAGGCCAGGTTGAGGTCGGCGCCCAGGTGCTTGGAGCCCATCACGTCGTAGGCGCCGCCGAACGCCTTGCGGGTGATGACGGTGATCAGCGGCACGGTGGCCTCGGCGTAGGCGAAGATCAGCTTGGCGCCGCGCCGGATGATCCCGTCGTGCTCCTGGTCCACGCCGGGCAGGAAGCCGGGGACGTCCACGAAGGTCAGCACCGGCACGTTGAAGGCGTCGCAGGTGCGCACGAAGCGGGCCGCCTTCTCGGAGGCGGTGATGTCCAGGCAGCCGGCGAACTGCATCGGCTGGTTGGCGACGATGCCCACCGGACGCCCCTCGACGCGGCCGAAGCCGGTCAGGATGTTCGGCGCGAACAGCGGCTGCGTCTCGAAGAACTCCCCGTCGTCCAGCACGTGCTCGACCACGGTGTGCATGTCGTACGGCTGGTTCGCGGAGTCCGGGACGACCGTGTCCAGTTCCCGGTCCTCGTCGGTGACCGCGAGATCGGCCTCCTCGGGGAAGACGGGCGGCTCGGAGAGGTTGTTGGACGGCAGGTACGACAGCAGCTGCTTGACGTACTCGACGGCGTCCTTCTCGTCCCCGGCCATGTGGTGGGCCACGCCCGAGGTGGAGTTGTGGGTGCGGGCGCCGCCCAGCTCCTCGAAGCCGACGTCCTCGCCGGTGACGGTCTTGATCACGTCGGGGCCGGTGATGAACATGTGCGACGTCCGGTCCACCATCACCGTGAAGTCGGTGATGGCCGGCGAGTACACCGCGCCGCCCGCGCAGGGCCCCACGACCAGGCTGATCTGCGGGACCACCCCGGAGGCGTGGGTGTTGCGGCGGAAGATCTCCCCGTAGGCGCCGAGCGAGGCCACGCCCTCCTGGATGCGGGCGCCGCCCGAGTCGTTGATGCCGATGACCGGGCAGCCGGTCTTCAGCGCGAAGTCCATCACCTTGACGATCTTCTGGCCGTAGACCTCGCCCAGCGCGCCGCCGAAGACGGTGAAGTCCTGCGAGAAGACGGCCACCGGGCGGCCGTCGACGGTGCCGTAGCCGGTGACGACACCGTCGCCGTAGGGCCGGTTGGCGTCCAGCCCGAAGTTGGTGGAACGGTGCCGGGCGAACTCGTCCAGCTCGACGAACGAGCCCTCGTCCAGCAGGAGGGCGATCCGCTCGCGGGCCGTCAGCTTGCCCTTGGCGTGCTGCTTCTCCACGGCACGCGCCGAACCGGCGTGGGTGGCCTCGTCGATGCGACGCCGGAGGTCCGCGAGCTTGCCCGCGGTCGTGTGGATGTCGGGCTGCTGCTGCACTTCCGGCTCGGACATCGGGATTGCGGCTCCCTGCCTGCTCAAGAGTGAGAACGGTTACTCACCCGTAGAGTAGTGCGACGCTCCGGGGTCGGCAGTGCGGTCTTTCCCACACCTAGGGTGGTTGCATGACGCCGCGAGACTCCTCCCCCTCACCCGACAGCCGCTGGTCCGACCTGGGCAGGCCGCCCCTGAACGCCACGGCGCTGCGCCGGGGCCTGGTGCGGGCGGGCGGGCTGTGGACCCGGGTGGACGTGGTGCAGCGCACCGGGTCCACCAACTCCGATCTGGTCGCCAGGGCCGCCGAGGGCACGGTGACCGAGGGGGCGGTGCTGGTCGCGGAGGAGCAGACCGCCGCCCGCGGGCGCCTGGACCGGCAGTGGTCGGCGCCGCCCCGCTCGGGTCTCTTCTTCTCCGTGCTGCTCCGGCCCGCCGAGGTGCCGGTGGCCCGCTGGGGCTGGCTGCCGCTGCTCACCGGCGTCGCGGTGGCGACCGGGCTGTCCCGCGCCGCCGGTGTCGACACCGCCCTGAAGTGGCCCAACGACCTGCTCGTCACCGTCGGGGGCGAGGAGCGCAAGGCCGGCGGCATCCTGGCCGAGAGCGCGGGCCCCGACGGGGTCGTCGTCGGCGTGGGCCTCAACGTGACCCTCACCGCCGCGGAGCTGCCGGTGGCCCGCGCGGGCTCGCTGGCCCTGGCGGGCGCCGTCACCACCGACCGGGACCCGCTGCTGCGGGGCGTGCTGCGCTCCCTGGAGGACTGGTACGGGCGCTGGCGCTCGGCGGGGGGCGACCCCGTCGCGTGCGGGCTCCAGGAGACGTACGCCGCGGGCTGCGCCACCCTCGGCCGGACGGTCCGCGCGGAACTGCCGGGCGACCGCAGCCTGGTCGGCGAGGCGGTCGCCATCGACGGTGACGGCCGCCTGGTGCTGGCCACGGAGGGCGGGACGAGGGAGCCGGTGGGGGCGGGGGACATCGTCCACCTGCGGCCCGCGTGACGGGGCGGCCGGACGGAGGGGCGGCCGGACGGTGCCGGGTGCCGGGTGCCGGGTGCCGGGTGCCGGTTTCCGGGGGTCGGTGGGTCGGGGGTCGGGCATCGGGCCGGGCCGCCTCACGGGACGGCCGGGGCCCGGGCCGGGCGCGCGGGGTACCGGGGCCGGGGCGCGGCGCCATCGGCCCGGAGGTCCGCCGCCGTCCCCCCGGAGGTCCGCCGCCGTCCCCCCGGGGGTCCGCGGCTCCGGCCCGTAGGGGAGTTCCCGGGGCGTACGGGGCGCGGTGCGGGGCGTACGGGGGCGTGGCGCGAGGGCGTGAACGGGGGTGGTGCGCGGGGGTGCGCCGCGCCGCCCGCCGCCCGGCGCGGACTCCGGTCGCGGGACGGACGCGCTGGTGGTCGGGTGGGAGGGGCGGCCGGGCGGCGTCCGGAGGCGCTCGCGGGACGCCCGGTGAGCGGGCGTCCGGGGCGGTCGCCGGTGGGGAGTGAGCTGGGGCACACCTGACGTAAAGTTGGGGCCGGTCGAACCTGACCGCGGCAGATCGGAAGGGCAGCAGGCGTGACCGTCGACGACACGGGCTCCGGCGCGGACGGGGACGGCCGGGTGGACCCCGAGCCCGACCCGGGCTCCGCCGACTCCGGAGAGGACCCGCTGGCGCTGCGCCTGGAAGGTCTCATCCTGGGCGCCGAGCGCCGCTACACCCCCTTCCAGGCGGCCCGCAGCGCCGGTGTCTCCATGGAGCTGGCGTCCCGGTTCTGGCGGGCCATGGGCTTCGCCGACATAGGGCAGGCGAAGGCGCTCACCGAGGCCGACGTGCTCGCGCTGCGGCGCCTGGCCGGTCTGGTCGAGGCGGGCCTGCTCAGCGAGGCGATGGCGGTGCAGGTGGCCCGGTCCACCGGGCAGACCACCGCCCGGTTGGCCGAGTGGCAGATCGATTCCTTCCTGGAGGGGCTGACCGAGCCGCCCGAACCCGGCATGACCCGCACCGAGGTGACGTATCCGCTGATGGAGCTGCTCCTGCCGGAACTGCAGGAGTTCCTCGTCTACGTCTGGCGGCGCCAGCTCGCCGCGGCCACCGGCCGTGTCGTCCAGGCTGCCGACGACGAGGAGATGGTCGACCGGCGCCTCGCGGTGGGCTTCGCGGACCTCGTCGGCTTCACCCGGCTCACCCGCCGCATGGAGGAGGAGGAACTCGGCGAACTCGTCGAGGCCTTCGAGACCACCGCCGCCGATCTGGTGGCCGCGCGCGGCGGACGGCTGATCAAGACCCTCGGCGACGAGGTGCTCTACGCCGCCGACGACGCCGGGACGGCCGCCGAGATCGCCCTGCGCCTGATCGAGACGATGACCAACGACGAGACCATGCCCGAACTGCGCGTCGGGATGGCGTTCGGCACGGTGACCACCCGCATGGGCGATGTCTTCGGGACGACCGTCAACCTGGCCTCCCGGCTGACCTCCATAGCGCCCCGGGACGCCGTCCTCGTCGACAGCGCCTTCGCGGAGGAACTGGTCCGCACCCACGAGGCCCCGGCCTCCGAGGCGGCGGCGGCCGAGGAGGCCGCGGCGGCGGAGAAGGAGGGCGACGAGGCACCGGCGTACCGCTTCGCGCTCCAGCCGATGTGGCAGCGGCCGGTGCGCGGACTCGGCGTGGTCGAGCCGTGGCTGCTCACCCGGCGGGGCGGCGCGGAGGCGTGACCGGCGCCGGGGCGTGACCCGGGCGGCGCAGTGCGCCCGGAGCGCTGCGGCGGCGGGCGTGCAGCCCCGGACACGACGGTGCCGCCGGATCGTTCCCCCAGGGGCGCACCCCTTCCCCGGGCGGCAGCGACGGGCCCCGGCCTCCGGCCGCCCGGCCGGCCCCGGCCGGTGCCGGGGCGCGGAACGGAGCGCCGGGGCGGCGCCTTCCGGCCCTCCTGAACGTTCCCCGGGGCGGCCGGTGGCGCACGGCGGCCGACGGCGCGCCCCCGCCTCACGCCGCGCGCGCGGGGTGACGGCGCGCGCCCCGTCCACGCCGGAGGCCGACGGCCCGGTGCCCGGCGGGGCGGGGCGCACCGCCCGGCGGGTGCGGCCGAGCGGCCTCGGGGCGGCCGCCGTGCGGCGGCGGTGCGGTGCGGGGGTCATCCGGCGCGCAGGTCCAGGCACAGGCGGATGATCGGCAGGCACAGCCCGGGGCGCGTCGGGGCCGGGCTGGGCGAGGGGGCCGGTTCCGGAGCGGGCGGCGGCGAGGGCTCGGGTGAGGGCGCGGGCGGGGTGCCCCGGCCCGGCTCCGGGGTCTTGGTGGGCGGCGGCGCGGGGGTGTGCGGGGGCGCCTCCGGGGGCGTGGGCTCCGGGGCGCGGGGCGGGCGCGGACCGGGGGACTCCGTAGGGGCGTCGGGCGCCTCCGGGATCGTCGTCACGGGCGGGTCCGGCACCGGACCGCCGCCGGAGCCGCCGGTGCGCGTGGAGCCGTCCTGGCCGCCGGGGCCGTCGCCGACCGCGCCGCCGGGTATGAGGGGGACGCCGGAGGACGCGTTCAGCCCGCCCATCGCCGAGTCGGCCGGGCCGCCCCGCGCCGGGGTCCAGCCGGTGCCGCCGGTGCCGTCCGCGCCGCCGGCGACCGGCCGGCGGGCCGCGACGCCCGCCCGGTCGTCCGCGCCCCCGTCCGCCCGCGGGGCGCCCCCGTCCGGGTCCGTGTGCGGCCCCGCGCCCAGCACCGGGACGTTCCCGGGCAGGGCCGATCCGGACATCAACTGGGCGAGCCCCAGCACCCCGGCGGCCAGGGCGAACCCCCCGGCCGCGAGCAGCGTCTTGCGCGGCCGGGAACGGCGGTGCCGGCCGCGCCGCAGCCCCGGATGCCGCCCCGTACGCGGCCGTGGTTCCGTCGGTGACTCCGTGGTGGTCATGATCCCTCCCCGCCGCGCGGCCCCCCGCCGCGTCCTGGCTGGGCGACCGTATGCGCTCCCCGGGACACGGGGCCGGGACGTCGGGCATATGTCACTCGAACGGGTAAGCGGGGCGGGGGGACGGGCGGGGCGCGGGGCGCGGTCCGGGGTTCCGCCGGACGGGCGCGCCTGCGATGATCGGGCGGCCGGGTTGTTAACCCGCGTTAACCGTTGGGCACGTCACGTCGACCGGAGGGTGTCATGGGCGAGGAGCGGTTCGGGGAGTTCGTCGTGGTGCGGCGGCACGGGGACGGGCACGTGGCGGAACTCGCGCTGGACCGGCCCCGGGCCATGAACGCCGTCTCGACCGCCATGGCCCGGTCCCTCACCGCCGCCTGCGCCGCGCTGGGCGGGGACCGCGAGGTGCGGACGGTGGTGCTGACCTCCACCCACGAGCGGGCCTTCTGCGTCGGGGCCGACCTGAAGGAGCGCAACTCCTTCACCGACGCCGACCTGCTGCGCCAGCGCCCGGTGACGCGGGCGGCCTACACGGCGGTACTGGACCTGCCCGTGCCGACGGTCGCGGCGGTGCACGGCTTCGCCCTGGGCGGCGGCTTCGAACTCGCCCTGTCCTGCGACGTGATCGTGGCCGACGCCACGGCGGTGGTGGGGCTGCCCGAGGTGTCGGTGGGCGTGATCCCCGGCGGCGGCGGTACGCAGTTGCTGCCGCGTCGGGTGGGGGCGGCGCGCGCGGCCGAGCTGGTGTTCACGGCGCGCCGGGTGGAGGCCGCCGAGGCGCGGGAGCTGGGGCTCGTCGACGAGCTGGTGGAGCGGGGGCGGGACCGGGAGGCGGCCCTGGAACTGGCCGCCCGGATGGCGGCGAACTCCCCCGTGGGGCTGCGCGCGGCCAAGCGGGCGCTGCGGCTCGGGCACGGGCTCGACCTCCGGGCCGGGCTGGAGGTCGAGGACGCGGCCTGGCGCGCGGTGGCCTTCTCCGGTGACCGCGCGGAGGGCGTGGCCGCGTTCAACGAGAAGCGCCGCCCCGAGTGGCCGGGGGAGTGACCGGCCCCACGGGCGCGGTGCGGGCGGCGGGGCGGTGGTCTCGGGGGTGACTTCGTGGTCGCCCCGCGCTGCGGCGTCCGGGGCGGCGGGCTCGTGGGCGGCTGACGCGGCCGGGCCGGGCCACGCCGCCTCCGGGTCCGGGATCCGCGTTCCCGTCGGGTCCGTCAGGGTGTCGGCCGGGGCCGTCCCGGTGTGCGCCGGGGCCGGCGGGGCGGGTGTGGCCGAGGGAAGCCGGGCCGCTCGGATGGCCTCGGGAGGCACCCCGCTCCCCATTCGCATCATCAATGTCCACATTTTCGTTAAAGCTCCCTAGCCTGGAGTGATGGGTGAGGACAGGCGGCTCGCGGCCGTCGTGGCGTTGGCGCAGGGCATGGCCGCCGCGCACACTTCGCACGAGGTGTGGCGGGCGGCGGCCCTCGGCGCCAGCCGCGCGCTGGGCGGCGGCTTCGCCGCGCTCTCGGTGTGGGAGCGCGAACTGGGCCGCCTCCGGGTGCTGGTGAACGTCGGGGAGCGGGCCGAGGACGAGGAGGAGTTCCCGGAGGACGAGTCCTACCCGGTCCACCAGTTCGCGGAGATCACCGAGTTCCTGCACGAGCGCTGGGCCGGCGGCGGCGAACCCAACGCCTGGGTCGAGACGGCCGAGGGCCCCGCCACCGGGCGCCCCGGCTACGTCCACCAGCGGGTCGCCGCCCTGCGCCGCCGGGGGCGCGGCTGCTGCGTGGTCGCGCCGGTCGTGCTGCACGGGCGGGCCTGGGGCGAGCTGTACGTGGCCCGGCCGGCCGGCGCCCCCGTCTTCGAGCGGGCCGACGCCGACTTCGCCACCGTCCTGGCCGCCGTGGTCGCCGCCGGGATCGCCCAGACCGAGCGGCTGGAGGAGGTCAGACGGCTCGCGTTCACCGACGCGCTGACCGGGCTGGCCAACCGCCGGGCCGTGGACACCCGGCTCGACGAGGCGGTCGAGCGCCACCGCGCGGAGGGCGTCACCGTCAGCCTCGTCGTCTGCGACCTCAACGGGCTGAAGCGGGTCAACGACACCCACGGGCACGCGGTCGGGGACCGGCTCCTCGAACGCTTCGGCTCGGTGCTGTCGCTGTGCGGCGCCATGCTGCCGGGCGCGCTCGCGGGGCGGCTCGGCGGCGACGAGTTCTGCCTGCTGGCGGTCGGCCCGCCGGCCGAGGCCGTGATCAAGGCCGCCGACGAGCTGTGCCGCCGGGCCGCCGAACTGGCGCTGGGGGACGGCGTGGCCTGCGGGGTCGCGTCCACCGAGATCACCGTCGAGCCGGTGCGCTCCGCCCGGCGGCTGTTCCGGCTGGCCGACGCCGCCCAGTACCGCGCCAAGGCCGAGCGGGCGGCCCGTCCCGTTGTCGCGGGGCGGGAGGGGCCCTGCGACCCGGTCGTACGGCTCGCGGACGAGCCCGCCCGCGAGGACGGGGAGCGCCGCCGCTTCCGGGGCCGCCACGCGCCCCACGACGGACCCGAGCCGCCACGCCCCGCGGGGCCGTCCGGCACGGCGGCCCGGTCCGGCCCCGGGCACCGGGAGCCCCGCGGCGGCCCCGACGGCACGCCCGCCCCCGGAGGCGGCGAGTCTCTCGACGGCCCCGAAACCGAGCCCGCTCCCGGGGGCCACGAGTTTCCGGGCGGTCCCGGCGGCACGCCCGCCCCCGGAGACGGCGAGTCTCTCGACGGCCCCGAAACCGAGCCCGCTCCTGGGAGCCACGAGCCCCGCGGCGGCCCCGGCGGCACGCCCGCCCCCGGAGGCGGCGAGTCTCTCTGCGGCCCCGAAACCCCACCCGCTTCCGGGCCCCCGGACGCCCTCGGCCCTCGGAAGGCCCCCGAGCCTTCCGACTTCCCTTCCGACCCCGAGGTCCCGGACGCCCCGGACGCTCCGGGCGGCCCCGGCACCCCCGACGGCCTCGTGACCCCCGATTACCCCTACGACCCTGACTCCCCTTACGACTCTGACTCCCCTTACGGCCCTGATTCCCCTTACGGGCCTGAGACCCCGTACGTCCCCGAGACGCCTTACGGGCCCTCAGCTCCCCATGGCACGGACGCCCCCCCGCACCCCTGAGATCCCCTACGGCACCGGAACCCCCTACGGCTCCGGCAACCCCTACGGGCTCTTAGCCCCTCGCGGGACCGAGGCCCCCCTCATCCCCCCCGGCCCCCCACACCCCTCCCGGCCGTCCCGGAGAACCGGCCGACGCTCCCGGCGCTCCCGGCCGCGCCGGGGATCCGCTGCCCTCGGACCTCCGCGTCCCCCCGGCCGCCGCTCCCCGCCGCCCGCAGGGCCCCCGCCCCGGGCGGCCCCGTCAGGTCTGACGCGTTGCCGCCCCGCGGACGCCGAATCCAGTGGTGACATCATTGAATTCACTGCGTACGCTCCTGAATATGGATATGCACACTGTGGTGGTGGGGACGTCCGGTGTCACCGCGTCCGACGTCCTCGCCGTGGCGCGCGGGGGCGCCCGGGTCGAGCTCTCCGAGGCGGCGGTGGCGGCCCTGGCCGCGGCGCGCGGGATCGTGGACGCGCTGGCCGCCAAGCCGGAGCCCGTCTACGGCGTCAGCACCGGCTTCGGGGCCCTGGCGACCCGGCACATCAGCCCGGAACTGCGGGCCCGGTTGCAGCGCAACATCGTCCGCTCGCACGCCGCGGGCATGGGGCCCCGGGTCGAGCGCGAGGTCGTCCGCGCGCTGATGTTCCTGCGGCTCAAGACGGTGTGCTCCGGGCACACCGGTGTCCGTCCCGAGGTCGCGCGGACCATGGCCGACGTGCTCAACGCCGGTATCACCCCGGTCGTGCACGAGTACGGCTCCCTCGGCTGCTCCGGCGACCTCGCCCCGCTGTCCCACTGCGCGCTCACCCTCATGGGCGAGGGCGACGCCGAGGGCCCCGACGGCACCGTCCGCCCGGCCGGGGAACTGCTCGCCGAGCACGGGATCGCCCCCGCCGAACTGCGCGAGAAGGAGGGGCTCGCCCTCCTCAACGGCACCGACGGCATGCTCGGCATGCTGATCATGGCCCTCGCGGACCTCGGCACCCTCTACACCTCCGCCGACATCACCGCCGCGCTCTCCCTGGAGGCCCTGCTCGGCACCGACCGGGTGCTCGCCCCGGAGCTGCACGCCATCCGCCCGCACCCCGGGCAGGCCGCCAGCGCCGCCAACATGCTCGCCGTGCTCGGCGGCTCCGGACTGACCGGTCACCACCAGGACGACGCGCCGCGCGTCCAGGACGCCTACTCGGTGCGCTGCGCGCCGCAGGTCGCCGGGGCCGGGCGGGACACCCTCGCCCACGCCCGCCTGGTCGCGGAGCGCGAGCTGGCGGCCGCGGTCGACAACCCCGTGGTGCTCCCCGACGGCCGGGTGGAGTCCAACGGCAACTTCCACGGCGCCCCGGTCGCCTACGTCCTGGACTTCCTCGCCGTCGCCGTCGCCGACCTCGGCTCGATCAGCGAGCGGCGCACCGACCGGCTGCTGGACAAGAACCGCAGCCACGGCCTGCCGCCGTTCCTCGCGGACGACGCCGGGGTCGACTCGGGGCTGATGATCGCCCAGTACACCCAGGCCGCCCTGGTCAGCGAGCTGAAGCGGCTGGCCGTACCGGCGTCGGCGGACTCCATCCCGTCCTCCGCGATGCAGGAGGACCACGTCTCCATGGGCTGGTCGGCGGCGCGCAAGCTGCGCACCGCCGTCGACAACCTGACCCGGGTGATCGCCGTCGAGCTGTACGCCGCCGCCCGCGCCGTGGAACTCCGGGAGGGCCTCACCCCGGCCCCGGCCACCCGGGCCGTGATCGACGCCGCCCGCGCGGAGGGCGTCCAGGGCCCGGGCCCGGACCGCTTCCTGGCCCCCGACCTCGCCGCCGCGGACGCCTTCGTGCGCTCCGGACGGCTGGTCGCGGCGGCCGAGACGGTCACCGGTCCGCTGAGCTGAGCGGAGCCGGCCGGGGGCGGCCGCGGGGCGTTCCGCGCGGAGCGGTGCCCCGCGGTGCCCGGCCGCGTCCCCCGGGGTCCGGCGGGGACCGGAAGGTCAAAAATGCCAAAAGAACGTCAAGTGATCTCAAAGCCCCAGGCGTTCGCGGCGCATCGAATACACCACGAAGCCCGCGCCGAGCCCCAGGCACAGGGTGCCCCCGACGACGTACGGGGTGCTGTCGAAGCTGCCGGTGTCGGCCAGGCGGGCGGTCTGCGGGGAGGTGCCCGGGGCGTTCACCGAGACCATCCGGGCCCCGGTGGCGGGTGTCTCGCCGGGGTCGGTGCCGTGCCCGGTGATCTCCTGGTTGACCTGCGAGGACGTGGTCGTGGTGAGGGCCCGTTCGACCGGGCCGTCGGGCGTCGCGTTGGCGGACGGGACGAACCACAGGGCGCACAGCAGACCACCCGCGGCGGCGGCGGTCAGCAGTGGACGGCGAGCGGATGACACGGAATATCGATCCCCTTGTGGCGCTGGCGAATTGGCCGTGTGGGCCGATGTTAGTGAAAGGCGCGGGCCACCGGAAAGCCACCGGGGCGGGTGAGCGCGTTCTCCGGGTCCGGGGCCCTTCGGCATGTCCGGTTTGCCGGATTTCTGCGGAGAGTTGTACCGGAACCGCCCGCGGACGGCGGCGGCGCCACCGTGACCGTACCGTGCGCGCCCGCCCCTCCGTCACCTCCCCGATTCGACCGGCCGGGAGCCGGTGAGCATGATGGGCGGCCGGAGCGACGGCGAACGGGCGGCCCGCGGGTGCGGACCGCCGGTCCGGCCCCCGGTGCGCCGGGGAGGCGGCGGTGCGGGCGGCCGGTGAAATGCGCCACGGACCGGCAACCGCCACCCCGGTTTTCGTCGTCTCACCCGGCGCGCACCGGCCGCCCCGCGCCACCGCCCTCCGCGGCGGACGTGGCGTGGCCCACACCCGCGAGGCGTGTGGAACGGGAGGAACCGGTCGTAGCGTTGAAGGTCTTGACGGGGCAGCTCGGGGTTTTTCGGGAATCGGCAGCGATGGAGAAGCGTGTGATGACGGACGGTAGGCGGCGCAGGGGAATAGTGGCCGCGTCCGCAGTGCTCGGCGGTGTGCTGGTGCTCTCGGCGTGTTCCAACGGCGACGCGGGGGCCTCCGGCGGCGGGGACGACAAGACCTCGCAGGCCCAGGTGGACGAGGCCGCGGCCAAGAAGACCTCCGAGGCCCAGATCAGGATCACGCCCGGCGACGGCTCCGACAACGCCTCCATCAACAACTCCGCCGCCGTCACGGTGAGCAAGGGCACGCTGACCGAGGTGCGGATGACCGCGGCCGACGGCGCCGAGGTGAGCGGGCAGATATCCGCCGACAAGGCGAGCTGGAAGCCCACCGCCCCGCTCCAGCGGGCCACCACCTACAAGCTGACCGCGACCGCGCAGGACTCGGAGGGCCGCGCGGCCCACGAGAACGCCTCCTTCACCACGGTCTCCCCGAAGAACAGCTTCATCGGCACCTTCACCCCGGACGACGGCACCACCGTCGGCGTCGGCATGCCCGTGTCGATCAACTTCGACAAGCAGATCACCAACAAGGCCGCCGTCCAGAAGGGCATCAAGGTCACCACGAGCAGCGGCCAGGAGGTCGCCTGCCACTGGTTCAGCACCCAGCGCATGGACTGCCGTCCCGAGCAGTACTGGCAGGGCGACTCCACCGTCACCCTCGACCTGGCCCTCGACGGGGTCGAGGGCGCGTCCGGTGTCTACGGCGTCCAGCAGAAGTCCGTCACCTTCAGGATCGGCCGCAACCAGGTCTCCTACGTCGACGCCAAGACCAAGCAGATGAAGATCACGCGGGACGGGAAGACGATCAAGACCATCCCGATCTCCGCCGGTTCCCCGGACAACAAGACCTACGAGGGTCAGATGGTGATCTCCGAGAAGTTCAAGGAGACCCGGATGAACGGCGCCACCGTCGGCTTCACCGACGACGACGGCGAGGGCGAGTACGACATCAAGGACGTGCCGCACGCCATGCGCCTGTCCACCTCCGGCACCTTCATCCACGGCAACTACTGGGGCGCCAAGTCCATCTTCGGCAGCGCCAACACCAGCCACGGCTGCGTCGGCCTGTCCGACACCAAGGGCGCCAACGACTCCACCACGCCGGGCGCCTGGTTCTACGACAACTCCCTCATCGGTGACGTCGTCGTCGTCCAGAACACCGGAGACAAGACCATCGCCCCGGACAACGGCCTCAACGGCTGGAACATGGACTGGGCCCAGTGGAAGGCCGGTTCGGCGGCCTGACCCGACTCCGCACGGGACGCCACGCGTTCCCCGGGCGCCCACCGCCCCGCACCCCGGGGCGGCGGGCGCCTCGTCGTTTCCGCCCCCCGGACACCCCCGGAACGGTACGGTGCCCGCGCGGGTTCGGCGCCGCCGCGAAGGGCCGCGCACCCCGAATCCTTCGATCACGTAACGGACTTCGCGCGGAGGCGTAACTTCCCCCCGTTGAGCCGAAGTTTGTCGGCATAATCCGAGATCCGGGGGACGCACATCAGTGCGAGACCGCCCCCGGCCGGGTGAACGGGGATGTCGCCCGGTACTTCCGCAAGGGGGAACTTTGCGCACACAAGTCAACAGGGTCGGCGTGGCCACGGTCGCCGCGGCGGCCGCCGTGGCCCTCGCGGCGGGCATGACCAGCCCGGCCGCGGCCGACACGGCGAACGCGGGCCGGTCCACCGCGCGGACCGGGGCCGTCCCGGCTCCGACCGCGGGTGCGGCCAAGCACCGCGTCACGCTCATCACCGGCGACCGGGTCGTCCTGGACGCCAAGGGCCGGGTCGTCGGCCTGGAGCGGGCCGAGGGACGCGAGAACATACCCGTCCAGATACGCAGGGCCGGCGGGCACACCCTCGTCGTCCCGGCCGACGCGGCCCGCCTGGTCGCCGCCGGCACGCTGGACCAGCGCCTCTTCGACGTCACCGAGCTCAACAAGGCCGCCACCCGCAAGGCCCAGAAGAACGGCCTGAAGGTCATCGTCGGCTACAAGTCCGGTGCCTCGTCCGCCACTCGGGCCGACGTCCGCGAGGCGAGCACGCTGCGGCGCACCCTGCCGGCGCTCAACGCCGACGCGGTGCAGGCCCCGAAGGAGGCCAACGCCGACCTGTGGGACGCGGTCACCACCGGCGGGAAGACGGCCTCCGGCATCTCCCGCGTGTGGCTCGACGGCGTCCGCAAGGCCAGCCTCGACACCTCCGTGCCGCAGATCGGCGTCCCCAAGGCGTGGGCCGCCGGCTACGACGGCAAGGGCGTCAAGATCGCCGTCCTGGACACCGGCGTCGACACCACCCACCCCGACCTCAAGAGCCAGGTCGTGGCCTCCAAGAACTTCAGCGGCGCGTCGAGCACCGCCGACAAGTTCGGCCACGGCACGCACGTCGCGTCCATCGCGGCCGGCACCGGTGCCAAGAGCGGCGGCAAGTACAAGGGCGTCGCGCCCGGCGCCAAGCTGCTCAACGGCAAGGTCCTGGACGACGACGGCTACGGCGACGACTCCGGCATCCTCGCGGGCATGGAGTGGGCGACGGCGCAGGGCGCCGACGTCATCAACCTCAGCCTCGGCGGTTCGGACACCCCGGAGATCGACCCGCTGGAAGCCGCGGTCAACAAGCTCTCCGCCGAGAAGGGCGTCCTGTTCGCCATCGCCGCCGGCAACGAGGGCGAGTTCGGCGACCAGACCATCGGCTCCCCGGGAAGCGCCGCCGCGGCCCTGACCGTCGGCGCGGTCGACAGCAAGGACCGGCTGGCCGACTTCTCCAGCACCGGCCCCGGCCTCGACGGCGCCATCAAGCCCGATGTGACCGCCCCCGGCGTCGACATCACCGCCGCCTCCGCCAAGGGCAGCGTCATCGCCAACGAGGTCGGCGAGAAGCCCGCCGGATACCTGACCATCTCCGGCACCTCGATGGCCACCCCGCACGTCGCGGGCGCCGCCGCGCTCCTCAAGCAGCAGCACCCGACCTGGAAGTCCGCCGACCTGAAGGGCGCCCTCACCGGCTCCACCAAGGGCGGCAAGTACACGCCGTTCCAGCAGGGTTCGGGCCGCGTCCAGGTCGACAAGGCGATCCAGCAGACCGTCGTGGCCGACCCGGTGTCGCTCTCCTTCGGCACCCAGCTCTGGCCGCACACCGACGACAAGCCGGTCACCAAGAACCTGACCTACCGCAACCTCGGCACCAAGAGCGTCACCCTGTCGCTCTCCGCCGCGGCCAGCGACCCCAAGGGCAAGGCGGCCCCGGCCGGCTTCTTCACCCTGGGCGCCACCAAGGTCACCGTCCCGGCGGGCGGCAGCGCCTCCGTGCCGCTGACCGTCAACACCCGCCTCGGCGGCACCGTCGACGGCGCCTACTCCGCCTACGTCACCGCCACCGGCGGCGGCCAGAGCGTCCGCACGGCCGCGGCCGTGGAGCGCGAGGTGGAGTCCTACGAGGTCACCGTCAAGGCGCTCGGCCGCGACGGCAAGGCCTCCGGCAACTACAGCGCCAGCCTGGTCGGCGTGGGCGGCCTCGCCGAGGGCAAGTGGTTCGCGCCCTACAACACCAAGGGCACCGCCACGGTCCGCGTGCCGAAGGGCAACTACGTCCTCGACGCGGCGATCTTCGTCGGCAACAACCCGGACGTCTACAAGGGCGCCGACTGGATCGCCCAGCCGAAGCTGGACGTCACCAAGAAGGCGACCGTCACCCTGGACGCGCGCACCACGAAGCCGGTGAACATCACCGTCCCGGACAAGGCCGCCAAGTCCGAGTTCGCCACGGCCGACTTCGCGGTGAAGAACAAGAAGGGCGACCAGTACGGCTTCGGCTGGCTGCTCGACTCGTACACCAACTTCCGTTCGCGCCACCTCGGTCCGCAGATCACCGACGGTTCGCTGACCCAGCAGTGGGACGGCCACTGGACCAAGGGCGCCACGGAGCAGTGGGACACCGTCGCCGGCGGCAAGGTCAAGCAGCTCGCCACCGGATACACCCGTGCCTACAAGGCCGCCGACCTCGCCACGGTGAAGACCGGCCTCGGCGCCTCGGCCGGCGGCAAGAAGGGCTCCGTCGCCCTGGTCGGCTGGCTGCCGGCGACCAGCGGCGCCTCCGCCGTGGGCATCCAGCAGAAGCTCCCCAGCACCCGCACCAACCACGTCTCCACCGACAACGGTGTGCGCTGGGACCTGGAGTTCGAGCAGAGCGGCGGCCGTGACTCCGAGGGCTTCCCGGTCACCGAGGCCGTGTACCTC
Source organism: Streptomyces sp. NPDC107521 (assembly GCF_055598485.1). Taxonomy (NCBI): domain Bacteria; kingdom Bacillati; phylum Actinomycetota; class Actinomycetes; order Kitasatosporales; family Streptomycetaceae; genus Streptomyces; species Streptomyces sp. NPDC107521. The sequence continues at coordinate 104,850 of NZ_JBVKAT010000006.1, read as the reverse complement.
ATCGGGGCGAAGCAGTACAAGGCCGGCAAGAGCTACTCCGAGACGTTCAACACGGCCGTCTTCGGCCCGCGTCTGAACTCCACGTTCGGCCTCTACCGCGAGGGCAACGACGTCTTCGGCCTGATCCCGCTCTTCGCCGACGGCAAGGGCCACGAGGGCTCCTCCCTCTTCAGCTCGGCCACCACGACCCTGTACCGCAACGGCACCAAGGTCGGCTCCAACAACGACCCGCTGTTCGGTGAGGGCGTCTTCACCGTCCCGGCCGGTGACGCCGCGTACAAGCTGACCACCTCGGTCAAGCGGTCCGGCAGCGTGGCCACGGCCACCAGCCGGATCGACGCGACCTGGACCTTCCGCTCCAAGAAGACCGCCTCCCTGGCCAAGCTCCCGGCCTCCAGCGCCCGCTTCGGCGTCACCACCGGCCTGGACAGCAAGGTCGCGGCCGGCAAGACGGTCAGCGTTCCGGTCACCGTCGAGGGTGCCGCCGCCGGCAGCAACCTGAAGTCGCTGACGGTGTACGTCTCCTACGACGCCGGCAAGACCTGGAAGAAGACCACGGTCACCAAGGGCAAGGCCGGCATCAAGAACCCCGCCAAGGGCAAGGCCGTCTCCCTGCGCGCCAACATCACCGACAAGAAGGGCAATACGTCCTCCATCACGATCTACAACGCGTACTACGGCAAGTAGTCCGCGCATGTAGGGGACCCGCCCCATGAACGGCGGCCCGCCCGGAACTCCTCGTTCCGGGCGGGCCGTCGTCGTGTTCGAGGGCGGTCAGCGGGGGTCGCCGGTGTGGGCTCCGGGCCACTGCGGCCCACCCCCGCCGGGGCCCCGCGCCGGAGCCTGGGGCCGCGGCGCCGCCGGGGCCTGCGGCCCGGTCTCGTCGTAGCCGGGGACCCGGGCGTACGTGTGGGGGCGGCCGTCGCCCTGCGCGGGGCCGTCGTCCCGCATCCCGCCCTGACCGTACGTCTGGGGACGGCCGTACGCCGGCTCCTGGGTGTACGCCGACTCCTGGGGATACGCCGACTCCTGGGTGTACGCCGGTTCCTGGGTGTACGCCGGCGGCTGGACCTGGCCGTACACCCGGGCCGGACCGTAGGGCGGCTCGGCCCGGTCGTAGGACCGCGCCGCGCCCTGGGCGGGCCCGGGGGCGGGCGGTGCGGTGACCGGGAACGGGGCCGGCTCCGGGGCCCGCGCGGCGAACGGGGCCGCCTGGGGGCCGGTCGCGGGGACCGTCCGGGGGGCGTCCGCGGACTCCGGCTCGTCGTCGCCGAGCACCAGGTCGGGGTCGAACATGACGATCGCCGCCGCCAGGACCAGCACCACGACCGGACCGGCGACCATGGCCAGCAGGAACGACATCAGGCCGACCGAGGACTGGGCCGCGGCCGCCGCCCCCTGGTCCAGGTGGACGCTGACGGCCGCCATGCCGGTGTAGTGCATGCCCGTGACGGCGACGCCCATGACGAGGGCGGCGCCCAGGCTCGACCACAGCCCGCGGATGGTGACGGCCGCCCACAGCGCGGCGGTGGCCGCCGCCACGGCGATCAGGACGGACAGGGCCACCGTCATCGTGTCGTAGCGGATCTCGCCGTGCACGCGCATCGCGGACATGCCGATGTAGTGCATCGCCGCGACGCCCAGCCCCATCAGCACGCCCGCGCCGGTGAGGACCTTCGGGCCGGAGCCCAGCCTGCCGACCAGGAAGACGCCCAGCGCGGTGACGACGATGGCGACCAGCAGGCTGAGCACCGTCAGCCGGGTGTCGTACTCGACGGTGGCCCCGTCGATGCTGAACCCGATCATCGCGATGAAGTGCATGGTCCAGATGCCGCAGCCCAGGGACACCGCGCCGAGGAAGAGCCAGCCGTTGCTCCGGGCACGGGCGCGCGGCCCGCCGCGCACGGACCGCACCGTGCAGCGCAGTCCGAGCGCCGACCCCAGGCACGCCATCAGATACGCGGCGATCGGGGTCACCGCCCCGTAGTGGAAGTCGGTCACCGTGGCAGTCACGACCCGATGCCTCTCATGTCATCCCCGTCGGACGCGCCGGCCGGGAAGGTGGAATGAAACGGGCCGAATGATTCAGGCCACATCGCCTAATTAATCACAGGAATCAGGGGCCTCTTGCCAGGAAAGGTGTGCCGTCCGTCACGGAGGGTGCCGTCCGGAGCGGATCGCGGACGACGCGCTCCTGGGCCTCCTCCCGCTCCGGCGAGGGAACGGAACCGGATCGTCCGGCGCCCAAATGGGCCTCCACGGAGCCGAGTTCCGGGAGGTTCCAGCCGCCCGCTTCCGGGGCGGTGGGACCCGGCCGCCGCCGACGGGGTGCGGATGTCCGGCGGGCTTCGTCACCGTCCGTGGTCCCCGGTGGTTCCCGTCCGCCCCCGGGTGGCGTGCCTCCTGCGGCTCCCCGAAGGGTGGCGGTGTACCTCTCGCGCCGAAAGAGGCCAAATCCATTTCCCCATGGCCGACTTGCCGCTGGACCACAGAGAGCCGTACGGCCGGGCCGAATGGGCCGGGCGGCGTGATTCCGGGCGGGGATTCCTTCTTATGGTCCGTCAGGAAATCGCCGAATGAATTTCCCGCCACGCTCCGGTGGTTGGCCGTACGAATGGAGGAAACGTCCCCGTCACCGGCTCCCCCTTTAGTAGGAGGCGGCCGGGGCGCGTGCGGGGGGAGGTTCCGTCACGAAGCCCCGCCGTTCCGGTCGTCCTCGGGGAGGGACGGCCGGAGGATCTCCGGCGCCCGCCCGGTTCGCGCCCGCGGAACCGGGCGCCCGCGCCGGGGCGGTGGCACGTCGGAATGTGAGCGGGCGCCGGGCCTGTCCGACCGGGCGGCCTTGTCCATGTCGTCGGCCGCCCGTCGCCGGCCGTCTTCCGCCCGCCGCCTTCGACCCGCCGTGGGCCACCGACCGCACGCCGTCCCGCCAGGCGGGGGCGGCCCTCGTTTCCGCCTGGGCGCCTTCGCGTCGGGCACGGTCCATGTCCGGGAGGGTCCCTCGGGCGGTACCGCCCTCACACCGGACCCGTCTCACACCCGGGCACCCCGCGCCGCGCCGGGAGGTCGCTCGCTGCGCTGCGCCTGAGCCCTCTCGCGGCCGACGCCGACCCGGCGCCCGGCCGTCGTCACGCCGAGGCGCCTCCGGGTCCAGTCGTCGTCACGCCCGAGGCGCCTCCGGGCCTGGCCGCCGTCGCACCGAGGCACCTCAGGATCAGGCCACCGCCGCGGCGTGGCACCTCCGCGCCAGGCCGTCGTCCTCTCCGGCCCTGTGCGTTCGGGCCGCGCGACGTATAGGGGCCGCCGTCTCGGCGGCCCCTGTACGTCAGCCCTCCGCGGGGGCCACGCCGACGGGGCAGGACACGCCGGTCCCGCCGATGCCGCAGTACCCGGCCGGGTTCTTGTCGAGGTACTGCTGGTGGTAGGGCTCCGCCGGGTAGAAGGGGCGGTCCCCGGCGGGGAGGATCTCCGTGGTGATCGTGGAGTGCCCGGCGGCCGTCAGCACCTTCTGGTAGGCGTCGCGGGACGCCTCGGCGGCGGCTGCCTGCGCGGGGGAGTGGGTGTAGACCGCCGAGCGGTACTGGGTGCCCACGTCGTTGCCCTGGCGGAAGCCCTGGGTCGGGTCGTGGGACTCCCAGAACGTCTTCAGCAGGCGCTCGTACGGGATCACCGCGGGGTCGTACACCACGCGCACGACCTCGGTGTGGCCCGTCAGCCCCGAGCACGCCTCCTCGTAGGTCGGGTTCTCCGTGAAGCCGCCCTGGTAGCCGACGAGGGTGGTCCACACGCCCGCGGGGAGCTGCCAGAACTTCCGCTCCGCGCCCCAGAAGCAGCCCAGCCCGAAGTCGGCGGTCTCCAGGCCCTCGGGGTAGGGGCCCAGCAGCGGCGTGCCGAGCACGGTGTGGCGGTCGGGGACCGCGAACGAGGGCTCGGAACGGCCGCGCAGGGCCTCCTCGGCGGTCGGCAGCCGGGGCGTCCGGTGGTAGAGGAACATGCGGCGGTCTCCAATCGGGGCGACAGTCGTACAACGTGTGCGGAGCGGTGGGAATTCCGGCGGAGTGCCGGGCGGGGCGGCCCGGGGCGGGTCCGCTTCGGGACCGGCCCCTTCCAGGGCGGTCCGCCGCCGCCGGGCGGGGCGCCGGAGGCCCGGCGGGTGGGCGGTCGGTCGGGTGCGGCGGGGTCGGGGCGGATCAGATGCGCGGACCGGCTACGGGGGCGCGGTCCGGCCGGGGCAGGACCGGGTCCTGGTCCTGGTCCGGCAGGGGTGGGACCCGGGCCGGGGTGGGACCCGGTCCCGGGCGGTGGCTCAGGTGCGGCACCGGGACGCCGTTCCTCCGCCGGCACCGGCGAGCCGATCCCTCTCGGGGCGGGGCGCGGTCCCCCCCGTCGTCCTCCGCCGGGAGCCGCTCAGTGCGGGAGCGTCGCCGGACTGCCGCCGTTGGCCTCGTAGCCGGCCACAGCCAGCGCGCGGAACACGGCGAACTCCGCCGCCGGATCGCCGGACAGGACCCATGGCAGGGCGCCGACATGGCCGTCGATCACTATGAGCTGGTTCATGGCCTCCGCCCAGCGCTCACCACTGACCAGGAAGTAGACCAGCAGATGCCGCACATGTGCCTGCATCGGGTCGTCCCGTCGGGCGGAGTGCACCGCGTGCAGCGCGCCGTGGACCGCCTTGGTGACGACCTCGCTCTGGTGGAAGCCGCGCACCAGATTCAGCTCGGGCAGGTGCTCGAAGACCGCGAACAGCGGCATCGCGGCCAGCAGCGAGCCGTGCGGCGCGCGGGCCGCGGCGGCCTCCGCGAAGGAGTACGCCAGCTCGCGGGAGCCGTGCCACTTCTCGCACCAGTAGTGCAGCGCGGCCAGGTGCGCCCCCATGTGGTTCGGCGCCCGGTCCAGGATCCTCAGCCAGAGCTGCTCGAACTCCTCCCGCGAGTAGCCCAGGCCCCGCGCGATCGACAGCTCCACGATGTACGGGACCGGATCGCCGGGGGCCAGCAGGGCCGCCTGGCCGCAGGCCGTCCGCGCCTCCTCCATGATGATCCGGAACTCGTCCGTGCCCGGCGTCGCCGTCCGCCACGCCTGCTGCACCAGGAACTCGGCGTGCACGGCCGCGCCCCCGGCGTCCTTCGGAGCCTCCGTCCGCCACACCCGCAGCCACTGGCCGCCCGGGGTCTCGGAGACCCCGCCCGGCCGCTGCCGGAGCTCCAGCGAGGCGGCGCCCGCGAAGGCCTGCACCCGCTGCCAGCGCCGCTCGCCCTCCTTCTCCGTCCCCGCGAGGAGCTGCAGGGCCGCCCGGTGGTCCTGGGTGCGCTGGACCAGATCCAGCACGTCCAGCAGGTCCTGGTCGGGGCCGGGCATGCGGATGTCCAGCTCCTCCTCCCGCGCGAAGCCGTAGTGCGCGGGGTCCGCCGCGTCCGGGTGGCCGGGCTGGACCAGCCCGACCGCGCCCCGGCGCCGCCGCAGGACAGGGAGCAGCACGAAGCCGAGCATGACCAGTGCCATCAGGACCCAGAGAATCTCCATGCCCACAAGCGAACCAGACGACGCCGACAATTGGCCAACGTGTGCCGCGCCCTGTGGAAAACCCACGGAGGCGCTCGCGGCACTACGCTCTGTGCCCATGAGCGACAGGCACATCAGTCAGCACTTCGAGACGCTCGCGATCCACGCGGGCAACACCGCCGATCCCCTGACGGGCGCGGTCGTCCCGCCGATCTACCAGGTGTCGACCTACAAGCAGGACGGCGTCGGCGGCCTGCGCGGCGGCTACGAGTACAGCCGCAGCGCGAATCCCACCAGGACCGCGCTGGAGGAGAACCTCGCCGCCCTGGAGGGCGGCCGCCGCGGCCTCGCGTTCGCGTCCGGACTGGCGGCCGAGGACTGCCTGCTGCGCGCGCTGCTGAGCCCCGGCGACCACGTGGTCATCCCCAACGACGCCTACGGCGGCACCTTCCGGCTCTTCGCCAAGGTCGCCGCCCGCTGGGGCGTCGAGTGGTCCGTGGCCGACACCGCCGACCCGGCCGCCGTACGGGCCGCCCTCACCCCGAGGACCCGGGCCGTCTGGGTGGAGACCCCCTCCAACCCGCTGCTCGGCATCACCGACATCGCCGCCGTGGCCCAGGTGGCCCGGGACGGCGGGGCCCGGCTGGTCGTCGACAACACCTTCGCCACGCCGTACCTCCAGCAGCCGCTCGCCCTCGGCGCGGACGTCGTCGTGCACTCGCTGACCAAGTACATGGGCGGCCACTCGGACGTCGTCGGCGGCGCCCTGATCGTGAACGACACGGAGCTGGGCGAGGAGCTGGCCTTCCACCAGAACGCCATGGGCGCGGTCGCCGGGCCGTTCGACTCCTGGCTGGTGCTGCGCGGCACCAAGACGCTGGCGGTGCGGATGGACCGGCACAGCCGGAACGCCGGGCAGGTCGCCGAGATGCTCAGCCGGCACCCGCGGGTGGCCGGCGTGCTCTACCCGGGGCTGCCGGACCACCCCGGGCACGAGGTGGCGGCCAAGCAGATGCGGGCGTTCGGCGGCATGGTGTCGTTCCGCGTCCAGGGCGGCGAGGAGGCGGCCGTCGAGGTCTGCAACCGGGCGAAGGTCTTCACCCTCGGCGAGTCCCTGGGCGGCGTCGAGTCGCTGATCGAGCACCCCGGGCGGATGACGCACGCCTCGACGGCCGGTTCGGCCCTGGAGGTGCCGGGCGACCTGGTGCGCCTCTCGGTCGGCATCGAGAACGCCGAGGACCTCCTGGAGGACCTGAAGCAGGCCCTCGGCTAGGGAGGACGCGGCGCCCGGCACCGCGGCCCCGCGCGGGAGGCGGTGCCGGGCGCGGTGTCCCGGGGCTGTGTCCCCGGGGCGCCCCGGCGGGGCCGCGCGCCCTGGCCGGGCTCCCCGTCACCTCGCGGGGCCTGTGGCGGCCGGGTCCTCCGGTGCTCTCACCAGCGGTCCCAGCCGGTCATGGGCGGGACCGTGTCCGAGGGAGGCCGGTCCCAGGGCCGTACGATCGCGGCCCACACCGTGAACGCCAGGGCCGCCGCGCCCAGCACCAGCCACAGCAGCCGCCGTGCCGCGCCCCGGCGCCGCAGCGACCGGCGGCCCCGGCGGACCGCTTCGGCGTGCAGCCCGGTCGGCACCCGGGGCGGGGACTCCGCCAGGATCCGCCGCACGGCGGCCTCCCGTCCGGCCCGGTTCACCGGGCCCGCCCCGGTTCCGGCGCGCGGCCCATGGGCGGCGCGCCTCCCGTGCCGGGTGCCCGTCCTGTGCGGACTCGTCCCGTGCGCGTACCGCCCGTGCCGCTCATGTCGCGGCCTCCGCCCGCGCCGCCGGGCGGAGCGGGGCGGGCGGCGGGGGCGGGTGCAGCAGGCGGGAGACGGTCCGCTCGCAGACCGTCCGGATCCGCTCCACGGGCAGCCCCAGCAGCGCCGCGGTCTGCTCCTCGGCGACGCCCTCGTGGATCCGCAGCACCAGGATCAGCCGTTCGGAGGGGGCCAGCCCGGCCAGGGGGCCCGCGGGCTCCCGCCGGGCGTGTCCGAACGGGCCGGGGGAGGGGCCGGAGGCGTGCGCGAAGCGGGTCGCCAGGTGGAGGCGGGCGCGGTCGTACGGGTCGTCCCCGCGCGCGCTGTCCCAGGACGCGTAGGTGTGCGCCAGACAGCGGACGAGCAGGTCCCGCGCGCGCGGGTTGTCGTCCGGGGGCTCCGCGGTGAGCAGTGTGGCGGTGTGCAGCAGCCGCCCCGCGGCGCCCGCGACGAAGGTCTCGAACTCCTGGTCCCGGTCGGCCTCCCGGGACGCCCGCCGTGCTCGCACCACGCCTCCCGCCCGCGTCCCGGTGGCGGGGTGCCGTGTTCCCCGCCACGGGCCCGCGCTCCACTATCGGGCCAGGGGTGGCCCAGCGGTCAAGGGCCCCGGCGCACCCGCGTGCGCGGGAGGCGCGTCAGGACTCCGAGGGGGCCGGGGCGGTGGCGGCACCCTGGGGGGCCGTACGGGCGGACAGGGCGCCGTTGAACCGGGTCAGCAGGGAGCAGAACGCCTCGCGCTCCTCCGGCTCCCAGTCCTGGGTCAGCTCGGCCATCAGCAGGCGCCGGGAGGCGCGCACCTCGTCCAGCCGGGACACCCCGCGCGGGGAGAGCTGCAGGACGACCGCGCGCCCGTCCTCGGGGTGCGAGGTGCGCTTGACCAGGCCGGTGTCGACCAGCGGGGCCACCTGCCGGGTGACCGTGGACGAGTCGATTCCCATGCTCGCGGCGAGTGCCTTCACTCCCATGGGGCCCTCCCGGTCGAGCCGGTTGAGCAGCAGGTAGGCGGCGCGGTCCATGGAGTTGCGCACCTGGCCGACCCCGCCGAGCCGGGTCTGCTCGGCACGTCGGGCGAAGAGCGCCACCTCGTGCTGGAGCGTGTCGAGAAGACCGGTGTCACCGGTGGTCGTGATGTCCATCGACATTCCAGGTGATGCGGGCATGGCCGGGGGCTCACTTCGTGGAGGCTGCTGGTTGCTGGACAGGGTACGCGGCCCGGCGGCGGGGCGTACCTGCCCTGCGCCAAGCCGGTCCCAGAGCTTGGTCACAACCGCCGCCGCCGCCCGTGAACTGCGATGCTGGACCGCATGAGGCACAGCACGGCCGCCGCCCTCCGCCGGGTCACCCTCGACGACGTGCGCGGGGCCCGGAAGATGCTCTCCGGCGTGGCCCGGGTGACCGCCATGGAGGGAAGCAGGCACCTGACCCGGCTGGTCGGCGCGCCGGTGCACCTCAAGTGCGAGAACCTCCAGCGCACCGGTTCCTTCAAACTCCGCGGCGCCTACGTGCGGATCGCCGGGCTGCTGCCCGAGGAGCGGGCCGCGGGCGTGGTCGCGGCGAGCGCGGGCAACCACGCGCAGGGCGTGGCGCTGGCGTCGTCGCTGCTCGGCGTGCGGTCGACGGTGTTCATGCCGGAGGGCGCCCCGCTGCCGAAGATCAGCGCCACCCGGGAGTACGGCGCCGAGGTGCGGCTGCAGGGCCAGGTCGTCGACGAGACGCTGGCCGCCGCCCAGGAGTACGCGGAGCGCACCGGCGCGGTCTTCATCCACCCCTTCGACCATCCGGACGTCATCGCGGGCCAGGGCACGGTCGGACTGGAGGTCCTGGAGCAGTGCCCCGAGGTGCGGACGGTGGTGGTCGGCATCGGCGGGGGCGGGCTGGTGGCGGGCATGGCGGTCGCGCTGAAGGCGCTGCGGCCGGACGTGCGGATCGTGGGGGTGCAGGCGGAGGGGGCGGCGGCCTATCCGCCGTCGCTGGCGGCGGGCCGCCCGGTCTGCGTGGACCGCCCGGTGACGATGGCCGACGGGATCAAGGTGGGGCGGCCCGGCGACGTGCCGTTCGGGATCGTGGAGGAGCTGGTGGACGAGGTCCGCACGGTCTCCGAGGACGCGCTGTCCACCGCGCTGCTGCTCTGCCTGGAGCGGGCCAAGCTGGTCGTGGAGCCGGCCGGGGCGAGTCCGGTGGCGGCGCTGCTGAGCGATCCGGGGGCCTTCGAGGGGCCGGTGGTGGCGGTGCTCTCCGGCGGCAACGTGGACCCCCTGCTGCTGCAGGGCGTGCTGCGGCACGGGATGGCCGCCCAGGGCCGCTACCTGGCCGTGCGGCTGCGGCTCACCGACCGGCCCGGCGCCCTCGCCACGCTGCTGGGGGTGCTGTCCGCGGCCGACGCCAACGTCCTGGACGTGAGCCACGTCCGCACCGACCCGCGGCTGGGGCTCACCGAGGCCGAGGTCGAGCTGCGGCTGGAGACGAAGGGGCCGCAGCACTGCGCCGAGGTCCAGGGGGCCCTGCGGGAGGCGGGCTACCCGGTCATCGGCTGACCGGTCGCCGGTCGCCGGTCGCCGGGCGGCAGGGCGGGCCCCGGGTGCGGCGGTGCCGCGCGGCCGGTGCCGCTGCGCCGGGACGGCCCGGGCGGTACTCGCCCGTCCGTGCCGGCGGTTCGGCCGGGGCGCGGCGGATGCGGATCCGGCACGTCCGCGCGCGTCGGCCGCGCGCCCGCCACGTCCCGCCGCACGTCCGCTTCCCTCCCCGTGATCCCCACCGGGCCCTTCACGTGCGGGGCCCTTCACGTGCCGGCGCCGCCCACCGGTCGCGGTGCACCGGCCGCACGCGCCGGTGCCGCGGGCCGCTCCCGCCAGACCCCCGTCCGGCCGCCGTTCCCGTTCCCGCCCGGCCCGGCCCCGGTTCCTCGCGCCCGGACGGGGGGCCGCGCGGCGCCCGCTCGGCCCTCCGTCCGGGATCTTCACTCGTTCGAGTAATGCGTTGGCAGACGCGATACATCGCGATACTGTGTGCCGTGTCGCGTACGAGCCGTCGAGTGTGAACCCCGTCGTGGAAGCGCGCGGGGGGAGACGGACGGACGAATACCTGCAAATCTAGTCTTTTCGCAGACTCCCATGACCTGGAGGCCCAAATGCCCGGCGCCATCTACGCCGAAGGACTGGTGAAGACCTTCGGCGACGTCAAGGCCCTGGACGGTGTCGACCTCGACGTCCCGGAGGGCACGGTCCTGGGCCTGCTCGGACCGAACGGCGCGGGCAAGACCACCACGGTGCGCTGCCTCACCACCCTGCTGCGGCCGGACCGGGGCAGGGCCGTGGTCGCCGGGATCGACGTGCTCGAACGGCCGGACGCGGTGCGCCGCTCCATCGGGCTCTCCGGCCAGTTCGCGGCGGTCGACGAGTACCTGACCGGCCGGGAGAACCTGCACATGGTCGGGCAGCTCTACCAGATGCGGGCGAGGGACGCGAAGCGCCGGGCGGATGAGCTGCTGGAGCAGTTCCACCTCGCCGACGCCGGCGACCGGCCCGCCAAGACCTACTCCGGAGGCATGCGGCGGCGGCTGGACCTCGCGGCGGCCCTGGTCGTCTCGCCGCCCGTGATGTTCATGGACGAGCCGACGACGGGGCTGGACCCGCGCAACCGCCAGCAGCTCTGGGAGGTCATCAAGCAGCTCGTCTCCGGCGGTACGACGCTGCTGCTGACCACGCAGTACCTGGAGGAGGCCGACCACCTCGCCCACGACATCGCGGTCGTCGACCACGGCCGGGTGATCGCCAAGGGCACCTCCGACCAGCTCAAGGCGCGCACCGGCGGCGAGCGCGTCGAGGTCGTCGTGCGCGAGCGCGAGCACCTCGGCACCGCGTCCGAGGTGCTGCGCGGCCTCGGCGAGGGCGAGACCACGGTCGAGGAGCACATGCGCAAGCTCACCGTCCCCGTCACCGGAGGCGCCAGACTCCTGGCGGAGGTCATCCGCGAGCTGGACACCAGAGGCATCGGGATCGACGACATCGGCCTGCGCCGCCCCACCCTGGACGACGTCTTCCTCTCCCTGACCGGCCATGTGGCCGAGACCGGAACCGGGGAGAGCGAGAACCGGAACGACAAGGAGCCCGCCAAGTGACCACCGCCAGCGAGACCGTCCGGGCCGGAGTGCCCCGGCACCCGGCCGTCCGCTCCGTCCGGGACTCCCTGGTCGTAGCCAAGCGCAATCTGATCCGGATGACCCGCATCCCCGAGATGGTCATCTTCGGCCTCATCCAGCCGATCATGTTCGTGGTGCTGTTCTCGTACGTCTTCGGCGGGTCCTTGAAGATCGGCGGGACCACGGACTCCTCGGTCTACCGCGAGTTCCTGATGGCCGGCATCTTCGCCCAGACAGTCACCTTCGCCACCGCCGGGGCCGGCGCGGGCATCGCCGACGACATGAGCAAGGGGCTGATCGACCGCTTCCGCTCGCTGCCCATGGCACGCGGCGCGGTGCTGACCGGGCGGACCCTCGCCGACCTGGTGCAGACGGCCCTCACCCTGTTCGTGCTGGCGATGGTCGCCCTGCTCGTCGGCTGGCGCACCCACACCAACCTGGGGCAGGTCCTCGGCGCCTTCGGTCTCCTGCTGCTGCTGGGCTACGCGTTCACCTGGGTCGGCGCGCTGATCGGCCTGAGCGTGCGGACCCCGGAGGCCGCCACCTCGGGCGGGCTGATCTGGCTGTTCCCGGTGACCTTCGTGTCCAACGCCTTCGTGGACTCCAGCCAGATGACCCCCTGGCTGCGTCATGTGGCGGACTGGAATCCGTTCAGCGCCACCGTCCAGGCGTGCCGGGAGCTGTTCGGGAACCCGGGCGTCTCGCAGTCCGACGCCTGGCCCATGCGGCATTCCGTATGGGCCTCGCTGATCTACTCGGTGCTGATCATCGCCCTCTTCCGGTCCCTGGCGGTGCGCAAGTACCGCTCCGCCGCCTCCTGACCGGGTTGGCCGCACGGCGGAGCCCCCGGCGGTCACGGGGACACCGGGGGCTCCTGTCCTGCACGGGGCCGGCGGCCGGACGTCCGGCGGGGCCGTGACGTCCGGGCGGGCGGCGGCCCCGCGTCAGCCGTCGTAGGGGACGGCCTTGAGGATCTTCACCGAAGCGGTCTTGCCGTTGGGCAGCTCGTACTCCGCGTCGTCGCCGACCTTCTTGCCGACCGCGGCGGACCCCAGCGGGGACTGCGGCGAGTAGGTCTCGATGTCGGTGCTCGCGTACTCGCGGGAGGCGAGCAGGAACGAGAGCGTGTCGTCCTCGTCGCCGTCGAAGGCGATCGTCACGACCATGCCGGGCGCCACCGTGCCGTCGGCCACGGCGGGCTCGCCGACCTGGGCGCTCTCCAACAGCTGGGTGAGCTGGCGTACCCGGAGCTCCTGCTTGCCCTGCTCCTCCTTCGCCGCGTGGTACCCGCCGTTCTCGCGCAGGTCCCCCTCCTCACGTGCCGCCGCGATCTTGGCAGAGATCTCGGTGCGCGCAGGACCAGTAAGGTACGCAAGCTCCTCCTTGAGCTTGTTGTACGCCTCCTGGGTCAGCCAGGTGGCGTTCTCGCTGGTCTGGGTCACAGGTGCTCCTCGTCGGTGCTGGGAATACAAATGAACGCCCTACACGAAGGATGGTCCTTCCTGGAAGGGCGAAACCACGAGCCTAACAATTCGTGGACGAAAGGGGGAGGACATAAGCCACCAGATTTATGTCACCGCAGGTCAGGCCCCATGAAGGGAGCGGGATCACTCCGCCTGGCAGCCGAGCAGCTCGGCCGAGGTGCCCCGCGCCTTGGTGCGCAGCGTGACGGTCTGGTCCACCCGGGTGTCGTCCTCGCCGAAGCGGAAGTCGGCCCGGCCGACCTCGTCGCCGTCCTCGGCCTGGGAGCGGACGGTGCAGTAGCCGGAGACCCCGGCGTCCTTGTGGACCTCCAGCTGCACCTGCACCGAGCGGTCGGAGATCTCGAAGGTGACGACCTGGGCGCTGATGCTGCTCTGCCCCACGTAGTGGTAGCCGAACCAGCCGATCAGGGCGACCAGCGCGACGCCGAGCACACCGCCGACGATCTTGAGAGTGCGGTCGGCCCGCTCGTCCGAGGAGCGGCCGTAGCGGCTCGCGGGCGTTCGTGTGCTCGCCGTGCTCATGGTCGTCCTCTCGGCAGGAGCGGGACGGAAGCCGTCCCGAGCGGGGCCCCGGCCCGGGGTACCACCCGCTCCGGAATTTCTCGCCCCCCGATTCGGTCACTATAGAAGCCTGTGACCGCGTCGCCGCACACAGGGCGCCGACTGACTTGAGGATGAGTCTTGACTGACCAGCTGCGACTGATGGCCGTCCACGCCCACCCCGACGACGAGTCGAGCAAGGGCGCGGCCACCATGGCCAAGTACGTGTCCGAAGGGGTGGACGTGCTGGTGGTGACCTGCACGGGCGGGGAGCGCGGCTCCATCCTCAACCCCAAGCTCCAGGGCGACAAGTACGTCGAGGAGAACATCCACGAGGTGCGCCGCAAGGAGATGGACGAGGCCCGCGAGATCCTCGGCGTGAAGCAGGAGTGGCTGGGCTTCGTCGACTCCGGCCTCCCCGAGGGCGACCCGCTGCCGCCGCTGCCCGAGGGCTGCTTCGCCCTGGAGGACGTCGACAAGGCGGCCGGGGAGCTGGTGCGGAAGATCCGCGCCTTCCGGCCCCAGGTGATCACCACCTATGACGAGAACGGCGGGTACCCGCACCCCGACCACATCATGACCCACAAGATCACGATGGTGGCCTTCGAGGGCGCGGCCGACACCGGGAAGTACCCGGAGAGCGAGTACGGTGCCGCCCACCAGCCGCTGAAGGTCTACTACAACCAGGGCTTCAACCGCTCCCGCACCGAGGCGCTGCACAACGCGCTGCTGGAGCGCGGGCTGGAGTCGCCGTACGGGGACTGGCTCAAGCGCTGGGCCGACTCCGAGGGCAAGGACCGCACGCTCACCACGCACGTGCCCTGCGCCGAGTTCTTCGAGATCCGCGACCGGGCGCTGATCGCGCACGCCACGCAGATCGACCCCGACGGTGGCTGGTTCCGGGTGCCGATGCAGATCCAGAAGGAGGTCTGGCCCACGGAGGAGTACGAGCTGGCGAAGTCCCTCGTGGACACCTCCCTCCCCGAGGACGACCTCTTCGCGGGCATCCGGGACAATGCCTGACATGAGCGCAAGCGCAAGCCTGGCAGTCACGCACCTGGTCACTCTCGCCGAGTACGACAAGGACAAGGTCACCCCTGGCGTCCTCGGGTTCATCGTCTTCGCCGTGATGGCCCTCGCCGTGTGGGGGCTGATGAAGTCCATGGGGCGGCACATGGGCAGGGTCGACTTCAAGGAGAGCCCGGACCCGGAGGCCGAGGCCGCCGGCGCCGCGGGCAAGGGCGCCGGAGGGTCCGAGCCCGGGCAGGGCTGACCCCGGCGCACCGGAGCGTGCGCGGGGGAGCCGCGGTACCGCCGGGCGCGGTACCGCGGTTTCCTGTGCGGCGGACCGGACGGAGGCGCGGGACGGCGCCGTGGCACGGCCGGGTTCACGGCACGGCCGACGGCACCGCCGTCCCGTCGTGACCCGGGGCGGGCCGACCTGCCCCGTCCGCCCGCCCCGGGGCCGACCCGATCCGTCCGCCCGTCCCGGGGCCGCCGCGACCCGTCCCGCCGCGGTCCGGGCTGCTGAGATCCCGGGCGCCGCGGTCCGGGACGCCGTGACCCGCCCGGCCGTGATGCGGGACACCCCGGCCGGGACACCGTCATCCCCGTGCCGTCGTCGTCACCGCCCGGCCGGGTGACCCCGTCGTCACCGCCCGGCCCCGTCGCCACCGCCCGTCCCAGCCGTCCCGCCGGTTTCGGCGGCTCCGGGGCTCCAGGGGCTCCGGGCTCCGGCGCGGCCGGGGGCGTCGCCGCGGCGTCACCGGGGGCGTCACTCCCGGGACGGCACCGGGACCCCCATCACCTCCCGCGCGTGCCGGTCCGGGGTCATGCCGAGGCGCCACGCCTGCCAGCCCGCCTCCAGTTGCACACCCCGCTCCAGCAGCAGCCCGTAGGTGCCGAGGAAGCCGTCCAGCTTCGGGTCCCGGGCCGGGTGCGCGGCGCGCGCCAACTGCGCCAGCTCCTCCTGGGCCACGGCCGCGCCGACCTCCACCCCGCCCGGTGCCGCGTACGGCAGCAGCGTGCAGCGCAGGAAGCGGGCCCAGTCCTCCCCGCGCCGGTCTCCGTACGCCGCGAACAGGGCCGCCGCCTCCTCGCACAGCGCCAGCGCCTGCGGTGTGCGGGCGTTGCCCGCGTCCACCACCGCCAGCTCCAGGCAGGTCCACGCCTCGCCGTGGGTGACGCCGATGCGCTGGAAGTCGGCGCGCGCGTCGACCAGGAGCTGCCGGGCGAAGCCCGAGTTGCGCAGCGACCCCGTCATGGCCGCCCGCTGGTCCCGGGTGACCCGCGCCGAATGGTGCCGGGCGCAGGCCAGGCCGTACACGTCGCGCATCCGGGAGAACATGGTCCGCGAGCGCTCCAGCTCGCGCACCGCCCGGTCGGTGTCGCCGCGCTCCTCCAGGGCCTGGCCCAGGTAGTACAGGCTCCACGCCTCGCCCCGCGCGTCCTCGTTGTCCCGGTGCCGGGCCGCCGCGCCGGTCAGCTCCCCGACGGCCTCCACGGCGTCGCCCTCGACCAGCCGGGCCCGCGCCAGCTGGGTCAGCGCCCACGCCTCGCCGCGCCGGTCCTGGGTGCGGCCGTACAGCTCCAGGGCCGCCCGCAGATCCGACCGCGCCCCCGGCACGTCGCCCATCCGCAGCCTGAGCTGGCCCCGCTGGTAGTGGGCCCACGCCTGGCCGTGCACCGATCCGCCGGCGCGGTGCAGCGCCAGCGACTCGTCGAGCAGTTCCCAGGCCCGCGCCAGCCGCGCCCGGTCCCGCTCCACCGCCGCCAGGGCGTGCAGCGTCCACGCCCGGTCGGTGGCCAGCTCCGGCACCGCCTGGAGGTCCAGCGCCTCCAGCAGCTTGGCCGCCGCCTCGGCCAGATTGCCCTGGTGGTGCAGGGTGATGCCCAGCGAGCACAGGGCGCGCGCCACGCCCGCGTCGTGATGGGCCTCCCGGTAGAGGTCGACGACGGAGGCGAGGGTCGTGCGGGCCCGGTCCAGTTCGCCGAGCTGCCGGGCCGCGATGCCAGTGCGCCACTGCACCGACCGCACCAGCAGCCCCTGGTCCACCGACTGGGCCAGTTCGCTGATCTCCCCGAGCCGGTACAGGTCGCCGCGCAGCAGGCAGTAGTCGCACAGCGCCCCCAGCAGGTTGAGGACCGCGCGCCGGTCGACGCCCTCGGTGTGGCGCAGGGCCGCCGTGATGAAGCTGGACTCGTCGTCCAGCCAGCGCAGCGCCTCGTCCAGGGAGGTGAAGCCGTACTGCCCGAACTGGTCGGAGCGGGTGGACATGTTGCCGTCGACCAGCCGCAGGACCGAGTCGGCCAGTTCCGCGTAGTTGGTGATCAGCCGCTCCTGGGCGGCCGTCCGCGCGGCCGGTTCCTCCTCGTCGGCGAGGCGGGCCCGCGCGAAGGCGCGCACCGCGTCGTGCAGCCGGTAGCGGCTGCCGCGCACATGGGTGATGAGCCCGGCCCCGGCCAGGTCGGCCAGCCGCCGGGCCGCCTCGGCCTCGTCCGTGCCGAGCAGCGCGGCGGCGGCAGCGGCGCCCAGGGACGCGCGCCCGGCCAGGGCCAGCCGGCGCAGCAGGCGGCGGGCGGGCTCGCTCTGGTCGGTGTAGCGCAGCCAGAGGGCGCGCTCCACCGGCCCGACCGGGCCGTAGGCGCCGAGGTCGGTGGCGAGGGCGCGGGGGGAGCGCGGGCCCAGCGAGGAGCCCGCGACGCGCAGCGCCAGCGGCAGCCCGCCGCACAACTCCCGGATGCGCTCGGTGGCTTCGGCGTCGTACGGCGCCGAGGCGTCCCGGGCGACGGCGCCGAGCAGTTCCTCCGCGCCCGCCGCGTCCAGCGGTCCGACGGCGAGCTGGTGCACCCGCGCGGGCAGGTCGGCCGGGAGGTGCAGCGGCTCGCGCGCGGTGACCAGGACGAGGCTGTCGGAGCGTTCCGGCACCAGGGCGCGCACCTGGGAGGGGTCGCGGGCGTCGTCCAGGACGATGGTGACGGGGACGCCTGTCAGATGCTGGTGGTACAGCTCGCTCAGCCGTTTGACCTGCTGGTCCGCCGAGGAGCGCTCCCGGAACAGGAGCTGTTCGCGGGGGGCGCCGAGGCGGTTCAGGAGGTGGAGCAGGGCCTCCCGGGTGCTCAGCGGCACCCCGCCGCCGAAGGTGGCGTCGTCACCGGTGGCCGCGGGGCGCCCGGCCGCCGCCGGGCCGCCGGCCCCGGGGGGAGCGCCCGTGGCGGCCGGGCCGCCCGTGCCGGTGGTGCCCCGGTCTCCGGGTGCCCGCACGCCCCCGGCTTCGGCCGGGCCGCCCGCGGGGCCCGAGCCGTCCCCGGCTCCGGTCCTGGGCACGGCCTCCGCCGCACGCCCGGCCCCGGCTCCTCCCGCGCCTTCGGTACCCCCCGTACTCCCGGTACTTCCCGTGCCCCCGGCTCCGTCCGCTGGCCAGGCCCGGGCGGCGGCCCCTGCGGTGGAGCCGCGCAGGTCGACCACGCAGGCGCCCCGGAAGTGGTCCCGCAGTTCATGGGCGGCGCGCACCGCGAGGGTGGTGCGCCCGCTGCCCGGCGGTCCGTGCAGGACGACCACCGTGGGCCGGGTCTCCGTGCTCGCGCGCGCGGCCCGCACCCACTGCCGCAGCCGCTCCATCTCCGCCCGCCGGCCCGCGAGCACCCCCTCCGGCTCGGGAAGCTGTGCGAAGGACTGCTCCAGCACGCTGCGCCCCCGCGCCGCCGCGCTCTTGTCCGCGCCCCGCAGCCTCGGCCCCGGCCTGGCCGGTCCGGTGGACGCGGCCAGGACCCGCTGCTGGTCCAGGAACGGCCGGATGCCCCGTACCTCCAGGGCCGTCAGCCACTGCAGCCGCAACTGCTCGGGCCCGCCCGGCTGGCCCGCCGCCCCGGCACGGTGGTGGGCGGCGGGCAGATGCGAGCCGACCACCTTGACCACCGTGGTCACCGCCCCGGCCAGGCCCACGGCGACCCCCGCGCCCACCGCCGTGCCGGTGCCGGTGTCGAGGACCAGGTCGGCCACCACCGCCGCGACGGCGGCCACGGCGGCGACCAGCAGGGGCGTCCCGGCGCCCTCCCGGGCGTAGCGCCGGCCGAACGTCATCTGCCCGGCCGCGGCCTCGTCCAGGGCGCGGGTGTAGAGCGCGTACTCCTCCTCCGCCGCGACGGCCATCGCGTCCAGCGCCCCGCGCGCCCGCGACAGCAGCACCGTGCCGTCGGTACGTCCCCCCGAGCGCCGCACCTCCTCCTCGACGGCCCGCGCCAGCAGCCGTTCGGCCTCCGTCCGGTGACTGTCCCGCATCCCGCTCCCCCTCCGGCGGTTCGCTCCCCGGGTGGGTCCACCCGGGCCCATTCCGGTACTTCCCCGGCACGGACGCGGTCAAGTCCCGCACGGCGTGAATGCTCTGGGGAGAGGCTCGCGGCAACGGGACGCCGGGTGCGGGGCCGTGGGTCGAATTCGGGCCACGGTGGCCGGGAAGGAGGCGTGTTGGCGTGGGAGTCGGTGCCGGTGGGGCGGGAGGGAAGTGCGGGAGGGAGGCGTGGGTGGTCCACGTCGTCCGTCCGGGAAGGGGTGCTGAGAGTGCGCTCGCCGAACGGTGCGGGGTGCGGGGTGCGGTGCGGTGCGGTGGGACGGCGCCGGGGACAGGGGCGGGGGCGCCCCATCCCGGCCGCCGGGTCGCTCATCCGGCCGGAAGGGGCCGCTCACCGTGACGGTGACGCCCGGGTCGCCGAGTGGGCGCTCCGGGCATCCCGGACGGCTCCCGGAACCCCCACGGCCCCGGACACCCCAGCGCGTCGGTCACCCGGGACACTTCTGGTCACCCGGGCACTTCCGGTCACCCGGGACACCTGCGGTCAGCCGGGACACCTGCGGTCACCCGGGACACCTCCGGTCACCCCGGCCCGTCCCCAACTCGCCCCGGGACGCCGTCCCTGACGCCGCACCGGGTCCGGCCGCCCGGCCGCCCCGCCGTCGGCCCCGCCCCCGCCGTCACCCCTCCGTCGACGCCGCGAGCCGGGCGAACGCCGTTCCGGCCTCCGCCAGGCAGGCCCGGCCCCGGTCGTGCTGCCCGAGGTCGCACAGGGCGTGGCCGAGGGCGGCCAGCGCGTTGGCCCTGCGGTGCTCCAGCCCCACCCGCTCGGCGATCACCAGCGCCTCCTCGGCCGCCTTCAGCGCCCGCGCCGGGTGCCCGGCGGCCCGGCAGGACTCCGCCAGGCCCACCAGCACGCCGGGCATCCGGTCCCGGGACCCGAGCGCGCGCAGCGCGGCGAGGCAGGCCCGGTAGTCCTCGCAGGCCGCGTCGTACTCGCCCAGTCCGTGCAGCGCCGTCGCGCGGGCGTAGAGCATGTGGACCTGGCCGACGAAGTCCCCCAGCTCACGGAAGGCGGCCAGACCCCGCTCGGCCCGGCTCCGTGCCGACCCGTACCGTCCGAGGTCCACGTCGGCCAGGGCCGCCATGCCCTCGACGAAGGCGTGGGAGGAGCGGTTCCCCAGCCCGGCGGCGCGGTCGACGGCCTCGTCGCACCAGGCCGTGACCTCGTCGTCGGCGCGGTGGCCGACGCTGGTCAGCGCGAGGGCGATCAGCGCGGCGGGCAGCAGGGCGGTCTGCCCCGTCCGCCGTCCCAGCGCGATCACCCGGGCCGCCTCCGTACGGGCCCGCGGTGTGTGCCGCATCTCCCGCAGGGCCCACAGCAGTGTGTAGCGGGCGCGGGCCTCGCTGCGCGGCAGGGCGGCGGCGCGGGCGGCGTCGGCGACGCGCCCGGCCAGGTCGCACAGGTCCGGCACGGCCGTGCCCAGGTCGATGAGCTGGATCAGGACCAGCGTCAGGTCCGCGACGAGGGCCAGCGGTCCGTCGGGGTCGCGGCCGGCCTGACCGGCGACGGCCAGGACGGTGGTGATCTCCCGCCGCAGCCAGCGCAGCGCCTCGGCCGGCCCGTCGAAAGCGGGCCCGGCGGCCTCCGGCGCGACCATGTCGGCGAACGGATAGCCGGGTCTGACCACCCGGTACAGGCTCGCCACCGTCACCAGGTAGTGCCGCAGCAGCCGCTCCACCGCGGCCCGCTCGGCGACGGCGCCGTCCTCCTCCCGGACCAGTTGGCGGGCGAACAGCCGCAGCAGGTCGTGGTACCGGTAGCGGCCCGGGTACGGGCAGGACAGCAGCCCCAGATCGGCCAGCGACTCGGCCAGCCGCTCGGCCTGCTCCTCCGGCAGCGCCAGCAGCACCCCGGCCGCGGCCGACGACACCCCCGGCCCGTCGGGCAGCGACAGCAGCCGGAACGCCCGGGCGGTCTCGGGGTCGAGCTGGTCGTAGCTGAGCCGGAACGAGGCGGTGACGGCCAGTTCGCCGCTCTCCAGCTCGGCCAGCCGCCGCCGCTCGGAGGCGAGCCGCTCCACCATGTGCGACACCCGCCAGTTCGGGCGGGCCGCCAGGCGGGACGCGGCGGTCCGCACCGCCAGGGGCAGGAACCCGCAGGCCTCCGCCATCCGGCGGGCCGCGTCGGGTTCGGCGGCCACCCGCGGCTCCCCGGCGATGGCCGCGAGCAGCCGCACCGACTCCTCCGCCGCGAGCGGCTCCAGGCCCACCCGCCGCGACATCGGCATCTCGGCCAGCCACGCCCTGCTCGTCACCAGCACCGCGCACGACCGGTTGCCCGGCAGCAGCGGCCCGACCTGGGCGGGATCGCGGGCGTCGTCCAGCAGGATCAGGACCCGCAGGCCCGCCAGCCGGGACCGGAACAGCGCGGCCCGCTCCGCCGTGTCCCGGGGGACCGCGGCGTCGGCCACGCCCAGCGCGCCGAGGAAGGCGGACAGGACCTCGCCCGGGTCGGCGGGGAAGCGTCCGGCGCCCCGCAGGTCCACATGGAGCTGGCCGTCGGGGAATCGGTCGCGCACCGCGTGGGCGACATGGACCGCGAGCGTGGACTTGCCCACCCCGCCCATGCCGGAGATCCCCACCACCGGCATCGCCGGTCCGTCCGAGCCCAGTTCGGCGCGGAGCGTCGCCACCAGCTCCTCCCGGCCGGTGTAGTCGGCGATGTCGGCGGGCAGTTGCGCGGGCGGGAACGGGACGGAGCCGCCCCCGGCCGGTGTGCCGGGGACCGGGACGGGCGGCACCGAGGGCGCGGCCAGCCCCGGGTCGTTCCGCAGGATTCCCTGGTGCAGTTCGCGCAGCCGCGGCCCGGGGTCGATGCCCAACTGCTCCAGGAGCGCGCGGCGGGCGTCGGCGAACACCCCCAGGGCCTCCGCCTGCCGTCCGCTGCGGTACAGCGCCAGCATCAGCAGCTCCCGCATCGGCTCCAGCAGCGGATGCTGGTTGACCCACATGGTCAGCTCGCCGATCACCTCGGCGTGCCGGCCCGTCTCCAACTCCGCCTCCAGCCAGGCCCGGACGGCGTTCAGCCGCCGCTCGGCGAGCCGGGCCCGGTGGGCCTGGGCGAACGGCCCCGGCAGCCCGGCCAGCGGCTCGCCGCGCCACAGTCCGCACGCCTCCCTCAGCAGCCCGGCCGCGGTGGCCGTGTCGCCCGCGGCGCGCGCCCGGCCCGCGGACGCGACCAGCTCCTCGAACACCTCGGTGTCCAGGGACGGGTCGGGCAGCCGCAGGACGTAACCGCTGCCGGACGAGACCAGGACCGCCGGGCGGGCCCGGTCCGGCTCCAGCACCCGCCGCAACCGCGAGACATAGGTGCGGACGACCGTGGCGGCACGGGCCGGAGGGTCCTCCCACAGGGCGTCCAGCAGCTCGTCGACGGAGACGATCCGGCGCGCCCGCAGCGCCAACGCGGCGAGCAGCGCCCGCTGCTGGGGGGATCCGAGGTCCAGTTCAATCTCGCCGCGCCAGCCCTGGACCGCCCCGAGCAGGCAGAGGCGCGGTACCTCCCCGTCCTACGCGGCGGAGGACGGGGAGATACCGCCCTCCGTGGCGGAGGCGCCGCGCGGCTCCCCGGCGCCGCTCACCGCCGGTCGCGGGGGCGGCCGGAGGAAGCGCCGGGCCGGCCCGCGCGCACCGCGGTCACCGGCGGCGGACCGGGAGTCGCCCGGTCCCCGCTCGTCGTCTGCGGGGTCTTGTCGGTCACGTGTCCTCACGCAGGGACCCGCACACACGCGCGGAACGGCTGGGGGTGCCGATCGTCCTCCCACGGGGGGCGGCGACGCAAGCCGGGCCCACCGGAACGCGTCACCGGCGTCGGATCCGGGGCGGGGCCCTGCGAGCGGCGGACGGTGGATGGCGAGTGGCGAGTGGCGAGCGGGGAGCGGGGAGCGGGGAGTGGCGTTCCGGCGAGCGGGGAGCGGCGTTCCGGTGACCGGAGTCGCGGCGACGGGTGCGCGGCGCCCGGCGGTCGGCGCCCGGCGACCCGCCGTCTCCGGCCCGGAGTCCGTCGCCTCCGGCCGAGCCCGCCGACGGCTGACATCCACCTCCGACGTCCGCCGCCGGAGGCCGCCGGACCGCGGCCGATGACCCCGCACCCGCCGGCCTGCGCCCCCACGCCCGCCGGCCTGCGCCCACCGGCCTGCGCCCACCGGCCTGCGCCCCCACGCCCACCGGCCCCGGCTCGCTGCCCAAGGGTCCACGCCCCATGACGCGGGTGTCCGGGGAGTCGGCCCGGCGGGCGTCCATCAATCTTTTGTTGACGGGCGGCGGCTAGCTTGGCCCGGTGAGCAGGCCCACCGGGCCCCGTCGGCGCGGGAGCCCCCTGCGCCGTCCGGACCGGAGGGAAGGGACGAGGGCGTCCGGGCCGGGGGAGGGGACGACGGCGTCCCGCGCGGCCGATGCCCGCGACCGGTGCCGGAGGGGCGGGTGCCACCGCTCCGGGACGGCACCCGGCCGCCGGGCGAGACGAGAGGAACCCAGCACCGTGCCGCAGTACGCCGAGGACACCCGCGCGACCCACGGGACGGTGACGGTCCGCCGGCCCGGCCGGACGGCCCCCCGAGCCGGGAGCGCGGTACGGGCCGGGCGTGCGGTAGGGGCCGGGCGGAAGGGACGGTCCCGTTCCGCCCCGGCACAGGCATCCGCGCCGGCGCCCGCACCCGCACCGGCGCCCGCGCCCGCGCCCGAGTGCCCTTCCTTCCCGGCCCGGCGGCCACCAGCCGCCGGGCGGTTCCGGGGCCGGGCCCCGCGCCCGCCGGTTCCCTCCCCGGGGAGCCCGTGGGGCGGGCCGGGGCGCTGTTCGCCGTCGGCACGGAGGAGAAGGGCGGGGACGCGGTCCCCCGTGCCTCCCACCGACCGGCGGCGGCCGAACGCGACTGATGGAGGTCCGACATGCACGAGTTCGAGGATGCGTCACCGCTGGCGTCCGACCGGGCGGCCCTGCGCAGAAGGCTCCACCGGGACGGATACCTGTTCTTCCGCGGTCTCCTGGACCGCGGGGCCGTCCGCGGCCTGGCGGACCGGACCGTCTCGGCCCTCGGTGAGCACGGCTGGTTCGTCCCCGGCACCCGGCGGCCCGCCCTGCCGCCGCGCGAGGGACCGGCGGGCAGGCCGCCCCACGGCGACCCGGGGTACGAGGCGGCGCTGGCGTCGGACGCCTTCCAGGGGCTGGGGTACCGCGCGGAGCTGAGGCGGCTCATGAGGACCCTGATCGGCGACGACGCCTTCCCGCTGCCGTCCTGGGCCCCGCACACCCGCCGCAGCGGCCACCCGGCCCGGGGAGGCCAACTCCGCGCCGTGTACCCGCGCTCGATCGTGCCGGTCCACGAGGGCATGTACGAGCAGCAGGACTACCGGGTCTTCGGCGTGGTGGACATGTTCACCGCCTGGGTGCCGCTGGTCCCGGTCGACCGGAGCATGGGCGGGCTCGCGGTGCGGGTGGGCGCGCACGCCAACGGGCTGCTGACCGACCGCCGACTGCTGGACCACGGCAGCGGGTGGGCCACCACCGACTACGAGGTCGGCGACGTGCTGGTGTTCCACGCGCTGACGCCGCACGCGGCACTGCCCAACGACAGCGACCGCCTCCGCCTCTCGGCCGACCTCCGCTTCCAGTCGACGAGGGCGCCGCTGGCCGGGGCCTTCGCCTACGGCATGCGCGGCAGCCCGGAGTTCGTCGACGCCCCGTTCATGCGCCACGCCTGGTGGGAGCCCGTCCCCGACACGGTGCGGCTGGTCGACCGGGACCTCTTCGACTTCGAACCGCCGCTGACGCCCTCCGACTTCGTCCCGGTGCCGGGATACCCGGACGCCGCGCTCCTCGACCGGGTCCCCGCGCTCTGACCACCACCGCCCCCGGGCCCCTCCGCCCCGGCCCCGGCTCCCGCCCCGTGCCAGGGACAGCTCCGGGGGCGGGTCCGGGGGCGGGTTCCGGGACGTGCCCGGGGCGGGGACGAGGCCACCGCGCGGCCTCTCGGCCCGGGGAGGCGTGAACCCGTAGGCCCCGGGCACCGGCCCGGCCGGAGCCACCGTCGTCAGCGAGCGGTTCTACCTGTCGGGGGCGCTCTTCCTCGTGGTTCTCGAAGGAGCGGACGAGGAGGTGCGCGGCCTGTACCGGGCCCTGAGACGTCCTCGATGGCCCCTCTTCCTCGGCCGCAAGGCATTCCCGCCCGGTACTCCCGTCGTACACCCGGACGAGAGCCGTGCGGTACACGACGGTCACGTGGACGACGTGCTGGAGGGCCATCCTTGGCTGGAGACACGTCCAGCGCGGCTGCGCCGTGCACGCGAGCGCCTGGACGCGGGTACACCGCTGCACCTGCGGACCGTGCGCGACACCGTGCCCGTGTTCGTAGGAGCCGAGTTGCGCCACGACCACCCGATCTCATTCTCGGCACGGCGACGGCACGGAACGCGCGCAGTACGTGTCGGTCACGTCCCTCTGACCGCTCCTATGCTCCCACGACAGCCGGAGGCCACCTCGAAGTCCGAACAGGTGGGGACAGCATGAGCCTCTGGCTGACCCGGTTGACCCCCGATCTGCGCAGGGGGGACGTGTTGAACGACCTGAATGACGCCCACTTGATGCACCGCCGCGTCATGTCCCTCTTCCCCGACCACCTCTCCGACACCCCCCGCAGCGAGGTGGGTGCCCTCTACCGGACGGAGCCCGTGCGAGACGCGGTACAGGTCCTCGTGCAGAGTCACGTGCAGCCCGAGATCGGACGCCTGCCCGAGGGATACGCCGAGACGGCGGTGCTGCACCTGAAGCCGTACCTCGACACGCTCGTGGGGGGCATGCGGGTGCGCTATCGGATCGCTGCCAACCCTTCGAAACAGTTGGCCGTTCCTTCGGCGGGAGGCGGCCGGGTCGGGTAGCGGGTGGCCTTGCACGGGGAGGCCGCCGAGGAGTGGTGGAGGTTGCGTGCGGCCAAGGCCGGGCTCCGTCTCCAGTCCGGGCTCGTGCCCCCCGGCATCCGCTCGTCAGCCGACTCCGCGCACGCGCCGGCCTCCGATTTCACCTCGCACAGTTCGACGGGGAGGCCGAGATCCACGACGTGTCCGCCCTGCGGCGAGCCATGTGGGAGGGAATCGGGAGAGGCAAGTCCTACGGTTGCGGGCTGTTGAGTATCCTCCCGATCCGGCAACCCACCAGTGAGCCCGCCGACCACGGACGCTCCCCCACCTGACCGCGGCACGCCGTTCCCGACTGGCGGGCTGGGTGAAGTGGGCGGGGGCATAGGTTGGTGGGATGCCGAATCGACTCGTGGGGGAGACCTCCCCCTATCTGTTGCAACACGCCGACAACCCGGTCGACTGGTGGCCCTGGTCGCCGGAGGCGTTCGAGGAGGCGCGGCGGCGGGACGTGCCCGTGCTGCTGTCCGTCGGGTACTCCTCATGTCACTGGTGCCACGTCATGGCGCACGAGTCCTTCGAGCACGGCGGCACCGCTGCCTATATGAACGAGCACTTCGTGTCCGTCAAGGTGGACCGCGAGGAGCGGCCCGATGTGGACGCCGTCTACATGGAGGCCGTGCAGGCGGCCACCGGGCAGGGCGGCTGGCCCATGACGGTGTTCCTCACGCCGGAAGCCGAGCCCTTCTACTTCGGTACCTACTTCCCGCCCGAGCCCCGGCACGGCATGCCCTCCTTCCGGCAGGTGCTCCAGGGCGTCCGGCAGGCGTGGACCGACCGGCGCGGTGAGGTCGCCGAGGTGGCCGGGAGGATCGTGCGCGACCTGGCCGGGCGGGAGATCGGCCACGGCGGCGGCGGGGCCCCCGGGCCGGCCGAGCTGGGCCAGGCGCTGCTCGGGCTGACCCGCGAGTACGACCCGCAGCGCGGCGGCTTCGGCGGGGCGCCCAAGTTCCCGCCGTCCATGGCGCTGGAGTTCCTGCTCCGCCACCACGCCCGCACAGGCGCCGAGGGCGCGCTGCAGATGGCCAGGGACACCTGCGAGCGGATGGCCCGCGGGGGGATCTACGACCAGCTCGGCGGCGGCTTCGCCCGGTACTCCGTGGACCGGGACTGGGTGGTCCCGCACTTCGAGAAGATGCTCTACGACAACGCCCTGCTCTGCCGGGTCTACGCCCACCTGTGGCGCTCCACGGGCTCCGAGCGGGCCCGCCGGGTGGCGCTGGAGACCGCCGACTTCATGGTCCGCGAACTGCGCACCGCCGAGGGCGGGTTCGCCTCCGCCCTGGACGCGGACAGCGACGACGGCATGGGCCGGCACACCGAGGGCGCCTACTACGTGTGGACGCCCGCGCAACTGGCCGAGGTGCTCGGTCCCGAGGACGCCGGTCTGGCCGCCCGCTACTTCGGCGTCACCGAGGAGGGCACCTTCGAGCACGGCGCCTCCGTCCTCCAACTGCCCCAGCTGGACGAGGTGTTCGACGCCGATCGGATCGCCTCCGTGAAGGAGCGGCTGCTGGCCGCCCGCTCCGGACGCCCCGCGCCCGGCCGGGACGACAAGGTCGTCGCCGCCTGGAACGGCCTGGCCGTCGCCGCGCTCGCCGAGACCGGCGCCTACTTCGAGCGGCTCGACCTGGTGGAGGCCGCCGTGGCCGCGGCCGACCTGCTGGTCCGGCTGCACCTCGACGAGCAGGCCCGGCTCACCCGCACCAGCCGGGACGGCAGGGCCGGTGCCAACGCCGGGGTGCTGGAGGACTACGCCGATGTCGCCGAGGGGTTCCTCGCGCTGGCCTCGGTCACCGGTGAGGGCGTCTGGCTGGACTTCGCCGGGCTGCTCCTCGACCACGTCCTCACCCGCTTCGCCGACCCCTCCGGTGCGCTGTACGACACCGCCGCCGACGCCGAGCGGCTGATCCGCCGTCCCCAGGACCCGACCGACAACGCGGCGCCCTCCGGCTGGACGGCCGCCGCGGGCGCCCTGCTCTCCTACGCGGCCCACACCGGCTCGGAGGCCCACCGCACCGCCGCCGAACGGGCGCTCGGCGTGGTCAAGGCGCTGGGGCCGAGGGTGCCGCGCTTCATCGGCTGGGGGCTCGCCTCGGCGGAGGCGCTGCTCGACGGGCCGCGCGAGGTGGCCGTGGTGGGGCCCGCGCTGGACGACCCCGCCACCCGGGGCCTGCACCGCACGGCGCTGCTGGGCACCGCGCCGGGCGCGGTCGTGGCCGCCGGTGCCGTCGGCGGGGACGAGTTCCCGCTGCTGGCCGACCGCCCGCTGGTGGGCGGGGCGGCGACGGCCTACGTCTGCCGGAACTTCACCTGCGACGCCCCGACCACCGACCCGGAGCGGCTGCGGGCCGTGCTGGGAGGCTAGGGCCTCTCGTTTGGATCATGCTGGGTGCCCGGGGTCCCTCGGGCGCCCGGCCACCGCTGCCGACGGGAGCCCGGGGACGTGAAGTCGATCTCCTCGGCGGCTCCCGTCTCCGCGGTCCCGCCCCCCCACGGGTGCGCCCCGCGAGCAGGAACGTGGCCGCGATCGGCAGGAGCAGCAGCGCGTACGCCCCGGCGAACGCGGGCAGGCGGCCCGTCGGCGCCGTCGAGACCGCCGTGAACAGGGCCGGGGTCACCGCCAGTTCCGGGGTCCGGCCGAGGTTCTGCGCGGTCTGCATCGCCCCGCTCGCGTAGCCCCGCCGGTCGGGCGGGGTGTGCGCGAGGGAGAGCAGGGTGGGCGACGGCCCGGCCGGCGACGGCACGATCCGGCAGGCGCTCACGAGGGCGAGGGCGCGGGCGCGCACCCGGTCCGGACAGGACTGCCCGATGGCCGCGTTGACGGAGACCGCCACCGGGCCCGCGGCGATCCCGTCGGTGAAGCGTCCCAGAGCCAGTCGCCAGACGATGGTGCTGGTCGCGGGGACGAGGAGGGTCACCAGGGTCGGCACCACCCCGGCGGTCGGCGGGGCCCGGGCCCCCGCGCGGTCCGCCCGGCCCCCACCCAGCACCCCGCGCCGAGCAGGCCCGCCGCCACGAACGCCCCGGCCACCAGCGGGTAGAGGCCGATCCCGTCCAGGTCCCGGGCGGCCACCGGCAGCAGCGGCATCACCGCCGGCGCCGCGAACCCGGTCAGGGACATCACCGCGACGAAGCTCGCGGTGGCCGCCAGGCAGGTGCGGGAGAAGAGCCCGGGGGAGGGGAGGGGGTCGGCCGGTCGTCGGAAGTCGCTCGTCACCGACGGTAAGCCAGGGTCCGGGCCCGGTCCGCACCAACGGGTTTTCCCGCGGGCCCCGTCGGCCCGTCGACGGCGCCGGTCGCGCCGGTCGCGGTGCGGGCGCATCCCGGGCGCGGTCCGCGGCGCGCGGCTGCGCAGCTTCCCGGCCATGTTCGTCAACGCGCATGCTCAGCAAGGGCGTTGGCGAAGCGGAGGCATGTACTCGAACGCCCGATTCGAACCCCGCTGATGGGGGCGGGGAAGAGCGGCGGCCGTTCATGTCCGGTGGGCGAATTGTTCAGACGCGGTCGTGATCGCCGGGAAACGCGCTCTTCATCCGAACACCTTATGTGTTTCACAGCTTCCCCCTAGTCTCGTCACCGTGACACGGCGGAGCCCCCGGTGCGGGCGCCCCCCATCGGCCCCCGCACCGGGCGCTCCGCCGTGTCCGGGGGAGTTCCGGGATCTGGGGGGATCTGTTGCTGACGTCCGTCTTCATCGCGGCCACCTCGCTCGCCCTCTTCTGGATGGCGGCGTTCACGCTCTGGTGGCAGATGCACGCCTGGCGCACTCCGGAGGTGCTCGCCTCCACCCGCTTCAGCAGACCGGACGGCGCCCCGCACGTGGCGTTCTCGCTGCTGCTGCCCGCGCGCCACGAGCAGGCCGTCCTCGACCACACCATCCAGCGCCTGCTGACCTCGACCCACACCCGGTTCGAGATCATCGTCATCGTCGGGCACGACGACCCGGAGACCGCCGCCGTCGCCGAGCGGGCCGCCCTGCGCGACCCCCGGGTCCGGGTCGTGGTCGACACCCACGAGAAGAAGAACAAGCCGAGGGCGATGAACACGGCCCTGCCGCACTGCCGGGGCGACGTCGTCGGGGTCTTCGACGCCGAGGACCAGGTCCACCCCGCCCTGCTCGCCCACGTCGACCACGCCTTCCGCACCACCGGCGCCGACGTCGTCCAGGGCGGCGTGCAGCTGATCAACTTCCATTCGAGCTGGTACAGCCTGCGCAACTGCCTGGAGTACTTCTTCTGGTTCCGCTCCCGGCTCCACCTGCACGCCCAGAAGGGGTTCATCCCGCTCGGCGGCAACACCGTCTTCGTCCGCACCGGGGTGCTGCGCGAGGCCGGCGGCTGGGACCCGGACTGCCTCGCCGAGGACTGCGACCTGGGCGTGCGGCTGTCCAGCACGGGCCGCAAGGTCGTCGTCGCCTACGACTCCGACATGGTCACCCGGGAGGAGACCCCGGGCAGCCTGGTCTCCCTGCTCAAGCAGCGCACCCGCTGGAACCAGGGCTTCCTCCAGGTGTACCGGAAGAAGGACTGGAAGCAACTGCCCACCTTCACCCAGCGGTTACTCGCCCGCTACACCCTGATGACGCCCTTCCTCCAGGCCTTCACCGGACTGGTCATCCCGCTCAACATCGCCGTCGCCGTCCTCCTGGACGTGCCCGTCGGCATCGCCTTCGTCACCTTCCTGCCCGCCGTGACCGCGCTGGTGACCTTCGTCTTCGAGGTCGTCGGACTGCACGACTTCGGCCGCCAGTACGGGCTCGCGGTCCGCTTCCCGCACTACGTCAAGCTGATCGCCGGCGGCCCCTTCTACCAGGTGCTCCTCGCCGGGGCCGCCGTCCGCGCCGTCTGGCGCGAGCAACGGGGCCGCGACGACTGGGAGCTGACCAGCCACGTCGGGGCCCACCTGGCGCCCGCGGACCGAGAGGACGTTCCCGCGTGACCCCCGCCCCGACCGCGGCGACCCGGGTCAAGGTCCCCGCACAGCGCCCGCCCGTCCACGACACCGGCGCCGCCCGGCCCGGCGGTGCCCCGCCCCCGGTCCGGCCCCGCCGCTCCCGGGCCGACCTGCTGCTGTGCGGGGCGGTGCTGGCCGCCGTCCTGGTCGTGCAGGGCTGGAACATCGCCGCCTACCCCGCCTTCAGCGACGACGAGGGCACCTACCTCGCCCAGGCCTGGGCCGTCCAGCAGGGCGAGGGGCTCGCCCACTACACCTACTGGTACGACCACCCGCCGCTCGGCTGGCTCCAGCTCGCGGTGCTCACCTGGATCCCCGCCCTGTTCAGCCCCGGCTCCATGACCGTGGGCGGGATGCGGGTGGTGATGCTGCTGGTCTCCGCGGTCTCCGCGGTCCTCGTCTACGCCGTCGCCCGCCGCCTGTCCCTGCCCCGCTGGGCCGCCGGGCTCGCCATGGCCCTGTTCGGGCTGTCCCCGCTGTCGGTGGTGCTCCAGCGGGAGATCTTCCTCGACAACCTCGCCGTCCTCTGGATCCTGGTCGCCTTCGTGCTGGCCGCCTCCCCGAGCCGGCACCTCTGGCACCACTTCGGCGCGGGCGTCGCCGCCGCGACGGCGGTGCTCACCAAGGAGACGATGCTCCTCGTCCTGCCCGCCCTGCTGGTCACCATGTGGCGGCACGGCCACCGCGACACCCGCAAGTTCGCCCTGACCGGCGCCGTCACCGCGTGCGCCCTCATCGGCCTCGCCTACCCCCTCTTCGCCCTGCTCAAGGGCGAGCTGCTGCCCGGGAGCGGGCACGTCTCGCTGTGGGACGGCATCAGCTACCAGATGACCCGGCCCGGCTCCGGCTTCCTCCTCGACCCCGGCTCCGGCTCCCACGAGGTCCTGCGTTCCTGGCTGTACTACGACCGGGTGCTGCCGCTCGGCGGCCTCGCCGGGGCCCTGCTGCTGCTCGCCACCCGGCGCTGGTCGGTCACCGCCCGGGCGCTGGCCGGGCCGGCGCTCGCGGTGGCGGTCCTCGCCGCCCTCGCCCTGCGGCCCAACGGCTACCTGCCCGCCATGTACGTCGTCCAGGCGCTGCCGTTCCTCGCCCTGGTGCTGGCCGGCGGCGCGGCCAGTGTCGTCCACGCCGTGCTGCGCCGGTGGCGCGGCCCGGCCGAGCGCCGGGTGCCGGTCGCCGCCCGGTACGCCCTGGTGACCGTCCTGGTGCTGGCCGCCGCCGGGCACGTCCTGCCGCGCTGGTACGACGGCGCCCGCACCGCCCTCACCACCGACGCCAACGCCCCCTACGAGGCCGCCGCCGACTGGCTCGCGACCGAGGTGGCCGACCCGGCGGGCACCCGGGTCCTCGTCGACGACGCCCTGTGGCTGGACCTGGTGCACGCCGGATACCGGCCCGGTCTCGGCGTCATCTGGTTCTACAAGGCCGACCTCGACCCGGCCGTCACCCGGAC
This sequence comes from Streptomyces sp. NPDC107521, assembly GCF_055598485.1. Lineage (NCBI taxonomy): Bacteria > Bacillati > Actinomycetota > Actinomycetes > Kitasatosporales > Streptomycetaceae > Streptomyces > Streptomyces sp. NPDC107521. Next base: position 72,720 of record NZ_JBVKAT010000006.1, on the reverse strand, counting down.
CCTGCCGCGCGGCTGGCGCGACCTCGACTACGTGGTCGCCTCCCCGACGGTGCGGCGCGACGCCGCCGACCTGCCCAACGTCCGGGCGGCGATGGAGCATTCGGCCCCGGTCGCGGTCTTCGGCAGCGGCGCGGACCGCATCGAGATCCGCCGCGTGGAGAACCCGGGGTCCGCCCGGTGAGCCACCGGCCCACCGCCACCGCCACCGCGCCCGGTCCCGCCCCGGCCACCCCGGCCGCCCCTGACGTCCCCGTCGCCCCTGACGCCCCCGTCGTCACCCGCGCCCCGCGTCCCGCCGGGACCGCGGCGCGGGCCCGCCTCCCGCGCAGCCGCCGAAGCCCCAGGAGGACCGCATGAGACACCGCCACCGAACCGGCCACCGCCCCCGCCGGGGCCCCGGACGCCGGAGCGCCGCCCTGCTCGCGGTGGGCGCGCTCACCACCGGACTGCTGCTCACCGCCCCCCAGTCCGCCGCCGCGGCCAACCTGATCAGCAACCCGGGCTTCGAGACGCCCGGACCCGACGGCATGCCGTACTGCTGGGAGAAGTCCGGCTGGGGCGACAACGACTTCACCTTCACCACCACCTCCGACGCCCGCACCGGCACCGCCGCCATGAAGGTCGAGCTGACCCGCCGCGCCGACGGCGACCGCAAGGCCCTGATCACCGAGTCCGCCGCCTGCGCGCCGGTGGTCGCCGCCGGGCGCCAGTACGACCTGTCGCTCTGGTACAGGTCGACCACCCCGGACGCCTCCCTGACCCTCTTCCGGCACGACGCCGCCGGCGGCTGGCAGTACTGGACCGACCTCAAGACCCTGGCCCCGGCCGCCGACTGGACCGAGGCGGGAGTGCGCACCCCCGAGGTCCCCGCCGGCACCGACCGCATCAGCTGGGGCGTCTCCGTCCACGGCACCGGCTCGGTCACCACCGACGACTACGCCATGGAGCAGGTCCCCCTGCCCGACCCCGACCCCGGCTGCACCGCCCTCGCCGAGGACTGCGCCGACGGCCGCTGGGAGGTGCTGCCCACCGAGAACCCGGTCCGCTCCATGCACTCCGTGGTCCTCCACAACGGCAAGGTGCTGCTGATCGCCGGCAGCGGCAACGACCCGGAGATGTTCAGGGCGGGCACCTTCACCTCCGCCGTCTACGACCCGGCCACCGGCGCCTACCGGACCGTGCCGACGCCCAAGGACATGTTCTGCGCCGGGCACGTCCAGCTCCAGGACGGCCGCGTCCTCGTGATGAGCGGCAACGCCGGATACCCCTCCGCCGACGGCACCGTCGGCTACCAGGGCTTCAAGGACTCCTACGTCTTCGACCCCGCGACGGAGACGTACACGAGGACCAACGACATGAACGACGGCCACTGGTACCCGTCGGCGACCGTCCTCGGCAACGGCGACGTCCTCTCCTTCGGCGGGCTGCGCGAGGACTCCACCGGCTCGGTCACCGCCGAACGCTGGTCCGACCGGGACCAGAAGTGGCTGCCCACCTGGCAGGTCAACCAGACCTGGTCCTACTGGGGCCTCTACCCGTCGATGATCCTCATGCAGGACGGCCGCCTCTTCTACTCCGGCAGCCATGTCTTCGGCAACAACATCCCCGGCACCGGCGCCGCCGTCTACGACTACGACGCCAACACCGTCACCCAGGTCCCCGGACTCCAGGACAAGGACGTGCGGGACCAGTCCGCCAGCGTGCTGCTGCCCCCGGCGCAGGACCAGCGGGTGCTGACCATCGGCGGCGGCAACATCGACTCCAACCCGGACGCCAACCGGCTCACCGACATCATCGACCTCAAGCGCCCCGACCCCGCCTACACCCCCGGGCCCCCGCTCCCGCAGGGCACCGTCGACCTCGGCAACGGACCCGTCCCGCAGACCGGCGCCCAGGGCAAGATGTACGTCTCCGCCGTGCTGCTGCCCGACGGCAGCGTCCTGGAGACCGGCGGCGCCCTCCACAACCGGGCCGACCCCGTCTTCGAGTCCTCCCTCTTCGACCCGGCGACCGGGACCTTCGACCCGGTGGCCGCCGACCCCCAGGCCCGCGGCTACCACTCGTCGTCGTTCCTGCTGCCCGACGGCCGGGTCATGTCCACCGGCGACAACCCGGGCAACGGCTCCTGGAACCACAACGTGTCCGTCTACAGCCCGCCCTACCTCTTCCGGGGCGAACGGCCCGTCATCACCTCGCTGATCGACACCGAGTGGACCTACGGCGACACCCAGCGCATCACCGTCGACCGGCCCATCGCCAAGGCCGAGCTGATCCGCCCGGCCGCCGTCACCCACTCCTCCGACCCCAACCAGCGGTTCGTGGACCTGCCGCTCTCGGTGGACGGCACCACCGTCGACCTCAATGTCACCGCCAACCCCGACCTGGCCCCGCCCGGCTGGTACATGCTCTTCGCGGTCGACGCCAACGGCGTGCCCTCGGTGGCCAAGTGGGTCCACCTCCAGGGCCCGCCCGCGCTTGCCGCCGCGCAGCCCTCCGGGCACGCCCACGACTTCGCCGGGGCGCTCTCCGGCAAGGTGACCGGGCCCGGCCGCGAGCGCGCCTCCCAGCCCGTCAGCCCCACCGTCTCCGGCTGCGACCGGCACTACGGCTCCGCCAACGTCTGCGTGCCGACCGCCTTCCCCGACGAGGTGGCGCCCACCGCCGCCGCCCGCTGCGACTGGCTGCGGCGCAACGACTACGGCGTCCTGAAGGTCAACGGCGACGACCCGCTGCGCCTGGACCGCGACCGCGACGGCACCGCCTGCGGCCCGGGGGACGCGCGCGGCCGGAGCTAGGGCCTCCCGTTCGGATCGGGCCGGGCGCGCGGGGTCCGGCCCGATCCAGACGAAAGACCCCAGGACCCGGGGCCGCCCGTGCTCCCTCAGGGGGACCCGGGCGGCCCCCGGCCCCCGGCCCCCAAAGCTCAGCCCCGGCCGCCCTCCCGGGGCGGCCCTCAGCCCCGGCCGCCCTCCGGCGCGAAGGCCGTGACGGCGCGCTCCACGATGGCCTCCAACTGCTCGTGGTGCGCGCCCTTCCAGTAGGCCCGCCCGCAGTCGCCGCACCGCGCGAACACGTCGTACGAGCGCCGGGTGCCGCCCTTGAGCTGACCGGCCACCTCCTCCGGGGTGGCCCGCCGCAGCAGACCGTTGCAGGCGGTGCAGCGGGTCCACGGGCGCAGCTCGGGCCGGAACCGGTCCAGCACCTCGTCGAGCTGCTCCTCGGGGCGGGTGCTGTAGACGAAGGCGCCCGCCCACGGCTCGCGGCGGCGCAGCAGCCCCCGGTCGCGGCTGAGCAGGACCCGCTTCTCCGCCGCCGACAGCGCGGCGAGCGCCGGGTCGCCCAGGTCCGTCGACTCGTACGCGGTGTCGACGCCGAGCAGGCGGAGCCGCCGGGCGAGGGTGCCCAGGTGCACGTCGAGGAGGAAGCGCAGCGGGGCGCCCGGCACCCGCTGGGGGCGCGGCACGGTGTCGACCTCCACCGACTCGCCGCCGGAGGGCACATGGCCGCGCGGCACCTCCCGGCCGTCGCACCGGATCGCGCCGACCTCGGTCAGCGGGACACCGAGGGACTCGACGACATGACCGAGGGTGGAGACCCCGTCGGCGGCGACGGACGCGGTGCCGTCCCGCCGGGCCGCGGGGGCGAACACGAGCAGTCCGGGGGCGAGGGCGACACGGATCTCGGAAGGCTTCACCCGGCCCAGGATGCCATGGGGGCGGGCGGCGGCACGCGGGTGCCGCACGGGCGGGCGGTCAGCCCCCGACGAGCGGGCGGTCAGCCCCCGGGGTGGCCAGCCCGTCCTCCAGGACGGTCAGCGCGCGGTCGACCAGGCCGCCGAGGTCGTCCTCGTGGCCGTGCTCGGCCCAGTACTGGGAGACCTCCAGCAGGCCGCCGACCAGGGACATCGACAGCACCCGCACCTCCAGGCCGTCCGGGTCCAGCCCGGTGCGGTCCCCGACGGCGCGGGCCAGCAGCCGCCCGGTGACGGACACGCTCTGGAGCATCCGGGAGCGCACCGCCGGGACCTCGGCCATCAGCCGGGTGCGCATCCGGGTCAGCTCCGGCTCCTCCTCGACGCCGCGGACGACGGCGCTGCGCAGCACGTGCCGCAGCGAGGCGCGCCACGGCTCACCGGCGGGGCGGGCGGTCAGCTCGGCTACCAGCAGCGGGTCGTGCTCGTCGGTGAGGACGATGTCCTCCCTGGTGGGGAAGTAGCGCAGGACCGTCGACGGCGAGACCTCGGCGCGCTCGGCGATCCGCTCCACCGTGGCGGCGTCGTACCCCTGCTCCCGGATCAGCGCGTAGGCCGCGGCGCGGATGGCCAGGCGGGTCTTGGTCTTCTTCCGTTCCCGCAGACCGGGCTGCGGACGGTCGGCGGGGGAGAGCGGGGAGCGTGCGGCCGTCATGCGGTCATTGTCGGGCATCGGGCGCGGGCGGGGCCACGGCCTGAACGGCCGGGGCGCACCGGCCCGGGAGGGGGCGCGGGCGCACGCGAGGGGCCACGGCGGGGAGACCGTGGCCCGGGGGAGAAGGGGGACGGGGTGGGTGCCGCCGGATCAGTACGCGACGAGGGAGATGCCCACGTAGTGCGCGATGAAGGCGGCCAGGGTGAAGGAGTGGAAGACCTCGTGGAAGCCGAACCAGCGCGGTGACGGGTTGGGGCGCTTGATGCCGTAGATGACGCCGCCCGCGCTGTAGAGCAGGCCGCCGACGATCACCAGGACCAGGACGGCGATGCCGCCGGTCCGCATGAAGTCGGGCAGGTAGAAGACGGACGCCCAGCCCATGGCGAGGTAGCAGGGGGTGTAGAGCCAGCGCGGGGCGCCGACCCAGAAGACGCGGAAGGCGATGCCGGCCGCCGCCGCCGCCCAGATTCCCCAGAGCAGCCACTGCCCCTGGGCCTCCGGGAGGAGAAGGATCGTCAGCGGGGTGTAGGTGCCGGCGATGATCAGGAAGATGTTGGCGTGGTCCAGCCGCCGCAGGACGCCGTCCATGCGCGGGGTCCAGTCGCCCCGGTGGTACAGCGCGCTCACGCCGAACAGCAGACAGGCCGTCAGGACGTAGATCCCGCAGGCGACGCGGCCCCTGGTCGTCTCCGCGAGCGCGGTGAGCACCAGGCCGGCGACGAGGACGGCCGGGAACATCCCGAGATGGAGCCAGCCGCGCAGCTTCGGCTTCACCGGGTGCGGCGGGGGGAGCGGAACGGGGGCGGGGCCGGCGGCCGGCCTGTCCCCGGGAACGTCGTGGGCGGGCGCAGTCATGGCCGCATCGTACCTACGCCACCGTAGGTTACGCGTCAGTACGGCCGTGTGATCCATGCCGGGCGGCGTGCGGTGCCGCGCCATTCTTCCACGGGCCGCCCCGGAGCCCGGCGGGCAGGGGGGTGTTCGCCGCCGCGGGTAAAAGAAGTTTCAGCCGAAGGTCGGGTGAACGCAAAAAAACACGGAGAAGTGCCCAGGTCCGTGGCGATCGTCACGCCGCTCAAGTGTGAGGCCCTCTGGACATATGGGCGCGGGCGTCGGATGATCAAATGAGTGCGGTCGGCACCGGATGAGCGGCATGGGGTCTCGGCGGGAACCCATGGGACGCATCCGGGTCGCAGCCCCCACGGGGCCTCCCACCCGAAAACCCTCATCAAGGAGCAATCGTGGCGCCCGACATCGCGGCTCCCCCCGTCCTCCCCACCCGGCACCGGGAACTGGCCTCATGGGTCGACGAGATCGCCGGACTGACCCAGCCGGACCGCGTGGTCTGGTGCGACGGTTCCGAGGCCGAGTACGAGCGGCTGTGCGAGGAGCTGGTGGAGAAGGGCACCTTCGTCCGGCTCGACCCGGTCAAGCGCCCCAACTCCTTCTACGCCGCCTCCGACCCCTCCGACGTCGCGCGGGTCGAGGACCGCACCTTCATCTGCTCCGCCGAGGAGGAGGACGCGGGCCCGACCAACCACTGGAAGGACCCCGCCGAGATGCGGGAGATCTTCACCGGCGCCGACGGGCTGTTCCGGGGCGCCATGCGCGGCCGGACCATGTACGTCGTCCCCTTCTGCATGGGTCCGCTCGGCTCCCCGCTCTCCGCGCTCGGCGTCGAGATCACCGACTCCGCCTACGTCGCCGCCTCCATGCGCACCATGACCCGCATGGGACAGCCGGTCCTGGACGAGCTGGGCGAGGACGGCTTCTTCGTCCGGGCGGTGCACACCGTGGGCGCCCCGCTGGAGCCCGGCGGGCAGGACGTGCCCTGGCCGTGCAGCACCACCAAGTACATCTCCCACTTCCCCGAGGACCGCGAGATCTGGTCCTACGGCTCCGGCTACGGCGGCAACGCGCTGCTCGGCAAGAAGTGCTACGCCCTGCGCATCGCCTCCGTCATGGCCCGTGACGAGGGCTGGCTCGCGGAGCACATGCTGGTGCTGAAGCTCACCCCGCCCACCGGCGAGGCCAAGTACGTCGCCGCCGCCTTCCCCTCCGCCTGCGGCAAGACCAACCTCGCCATGCTGGAGCCCTCCGTCCCCGGCTGGACGGTGGAGACCATCGGCGACGACATCGCCTGGATGCGCTTCGGCGAGGACGGCCGCCTCTACGCGATCAACCCCGAGGCCGGCTTCTTCGGCGTCGCGCCCGGCACCGGTGAGCACACCAACGCCAACGCGATGAAGACGCTGTGGGGCAACTCCGTCTTCACCAACGTCGCCCTCACCGACGACGGCGACGTGTGGTGGGAGGGGATGACCGAGGAGACCCCGGCCCACCTCACCGACTGGAAGGGCCAGGACTGGACCCCGGCGTCCGGCACCCCGGCCGCCCACCCCAACGCCCGCTTCACCACCCCCGCCGCGCAGTGCCCGATCATCGCGCCGGAGTGGGAGGACCCCCGGGGCGTGCCGATCTCCGCGATCCTCTTCGGCGGCCGCCGCGCCTCCGCCGTCCCGCTGGTCACCGAGTCCTTCGACTGGAACCACGGCGTCTTCCTCGGCGCCAACGTGGCCTCCGAGAAGACCGCCGCCGCCGAGGGCAAGGTGGGCGAGCTGCGCCGCGACCCGTTCGCCATGCTGCCGTTCTGCGGCTACAACATGGGCGACTACATGGGCCACTGGATCGACGTCGCCAAGGACAAGGACCCGGCCAAGCTGCCCCGGATCTACTACGTCAACTGGTTCCGCAAGGACGACCAGGGGCGGTTCGTCTGGCCCGGCTTCGGCGAGAACAGCCGGGTGCTGAAGTGGATCGTCGAGCGGCTGGAGGGCCGGGCCGAGGGCGTCGGGACGCCGATCGGCGTGCTGCCGACCAAGGAGTCCCTGGACACCGAGGGGCTCGACCTGCCCGAGGCCGACCTGGACTTCCTGCTCAGCGTCGACAAGGAGGTCTGGCGCGAGGAGGCGGCGCTCGTCCCCGACCACCTGAACACCTTCGGCGACCACACCCCCGCCGAGCTGTGGGAGCAGTACCGGGCGCTGGTGGAGCGCCTGGGCTGACCTCCCGCCACCCGCTCCGCGGCCGGTCCGACTAGCCCTGACCCGCGAAGTCGTCACGAAGGCCGGCCGCGAGGGGGCCGCTCCCCGCTCCAGTGGCTCGAACTTCCCCGGAGCGGAGGCGGCCCCGCACCACGGGCCGGGGCCCCGCACAACGGCGTGCGGGGCCCCGGCCCGAGAACGTTTCCGGGCCCGCCGCGGCGGGCCCCGGCCCTCAGGCCGCCAGCTCCCGGCGCTCCCCGGCGGCGGCGTGGGCGTCCATCCGCTCGGCGGCCAGGATCGCGGCGGCGGTGTCGGCGCGCGAGGCGGCCACCACCAGGGCGCGGCCGGCCAGGGTGTGCGCCCTGCGGTGCAGGGCGGCCGGGCGCCGCGCGGCGGGCGCGGACGGCAGGGGTGCGCGGACCGGCGCGCGGCCTCCCCGCAACCGGGCGACCTGCTCGGCGAGCCGGTCGGCGGCGGTGTCCAGATCACCGGAGGGCGCCATCGCGCGCAGCTCGTCCGTGGCGGCGAGCAGCGCGGAGAGATGGCCCGCGAGCTGGATGTCCAGCTCGTCCTCACGGGACCGGCCGGGGAAGTCCGCGGGGGCGCCGGCCGTGCTGTGGACCGATGTGCTGCGGATCGGTTCGTACATGGAACGGCCTCCTGACTGCTTTCAGGAAACCATCCTACATTGGATCGAGTCTAAAATGAGGGCCGTGTCGGGCCGTGCGGGGTCCGGGACGTGGTGGACCGGGCGTCCGGCGGCGCGGACCGGATGTGCGGCGGCGCGGCCCGGGGGCCCGGGGCCGCGCGGGCCGGGCGCCTGGGCCGCGCGGGCCGGGACGCCCGGCCGTGCGGGGGGCTTCAGACCTGGCCGTAGCCGTCGAGGAAGGTGCCGATGCGCTCCACCGCGTCCCGCAGGTCCCCGGCGGCCGGCAGGGTCACCACCCGGAAGTGGTCGGGATCGGGCCAGTTGAAGCCGGTGCCCTGGACGACCATGATCTTCTCCTGTCGCAGCAGGTCCAGGACCATCCGCCGGTCGTCCTTGATCTTGTACACCGCGGGGTCCAGCCGCGGGAACAGGTACAGCGCGCCCTTCGGCTTCACACAGCTCACCCCGGGGATGCGGGTCAGCGCCTCGTAGGCCGCGTCCCGCTGCTCGCGCAGCCGGCCGCCGGGCAGGACGAGGTCGTCGATGGTCTGCCGTCCGCCGAGCGCGGCCACCACCCCGTGCTGGCCCGGCATGTTGGCGCACAGCCGCATGTTGGCCAGGATCGTCAGGCCCTCGATGTAGGACTCCGCGTGCGCGCGGGGGCCCGAGATCGCCATCCAGCCCACCCGGTACCCGGCCACCCGGTACGCCTTCGACATGCCGTTGAAGGTCAGGGTGAGCAGGTCGGGGGCGACGGAGGCGGTCGGGATGTGGACGGCGTCGTCGTACAGGATGCGGTCGTAGATCTCGTCGGAGCAGACCAGCAGGTTGTGGCGGCGGGCCAGGTCGGTCAGCCCGCGCAGCACGCTCTCGTCGTAGACCGCGCCGGTGGGGTTGTTCGGGTTGATGATGACCAGGGCCTTGGTGCGGTCGGTGATCTTCCGCTCCAGGTCGGCCAGGTCGGGCATCCAGTCGGACTGCTCGTCGCAGCGGTAGTGCACCGCGGTGCCGCCGGACAGGGAGACGGCGGCCGTCCAGAGCGGGTAGTCCGGGGCCGGTACGAGCACCTCGTCGCCGTCGTCCAGGAGGGCCTGCATGGCCATCACGATCAGCTCGGAGACGCCGTTGCCGATGAAGACGTGCTCGACGTCGGTCTCGATGCCGAGGGTCTGGTTGTGCATCACCACGGCGCGGCGCGCGGCCAGCAGGCCCTTGGCGTCGCCGTAGCCGTGCGCGGACGAGACGTTGCGGAGGATGTCCTCCAGGATCTCGGGCGGGCACTCGAAGCCGAAGGCCGCCGGGTTGCCCGTGTTGAGCTTCAGGATGCGGTGACCGGCCGCTTCCAGCCGCATCGCCTCCTCGAGCACCGGGCCCCGGATCTCGTAACAGACGTTGGCGAGCTTGGTCGACTGGATCACCTGCATGTCCGTGAGCTTACGGCCCGGCCGCGGCGCGCGGGCCGTGTTGTCCGCCACGTGGAACCGGACGTTTCGCCGGATTCGTCACCCGGCCGGGCGGTGGGGGCGGGGGAGCGGGGGCGGGGAGGGGTCCGGAAGTGACCCGTTCGCCTTCTTGTGGGGTGCGCCGGTCATGTCAAAAATGTGCATGACAAAAAGGCCGCCGGAAGATCTCCGGTGCCCGCCTCAGAGGGGACCCCCACATGAAGAAGCCTCTCCTGGCCGTGCTCACCACCCTGGCCCTCACCGGCCTCGGCGCGGCACCGGCGCTCGCGTCGTCCGTCTCCCCCGCGCCCGCCCCGGCCCCGGCCGCGGCCGCCGTGCCCCGGGCCCACGCGACCTCCACCACCGCACAGCCCGCCGGCGCGCAGGCCGTCTCCTTCGCCGGGACCGTCGCGCTCAGCAACTGCTCGGGCGCCCTCGTCCGCCTGCCCTCCTCCGGCGACAACGACCCGGCGCTGGTGATGTCCAACGGCCACTGCCTGGAGACCGGCTTCCCGGCCGCCGGCCAGGTCCTCGTCGACCGCGCCTCCAGCCGGACCTTCAGCCTCCTCAACGCCGCCGGGACGCGCGTCGCGACCCTGCGCGCCGCCAAGCTCGCCTACGGCACGATGACCGACACGGACGTCTCCCTCTACCAGCTCACCAGCACCTACGCGCAGATCCGCACCTCCTCGGGGATCTCCCCGCTCACCCTCGCCGACACCCGCCCGGCCGCCGGGACCGCGATCACCGTCGTCTCCGGCTACTGGACGCGGACCTACTCCTGCTCGGTCGACGGCTTCGCCTACCGGCTGAAGGAGGGGCAGTGGACCTGGAAGGACTCCATCCGCTACACCTCCGCCTGCCAGACCATCGGCGGCACCTCCGGGTCGCCGGTCGTCGACAACGCCACCGGCAAGGTCGTCGCCGTCAACAACACCGGCAACGAGGACGGGGCCCGCTGCACCGACAACAACCCCTGCGAGGTCGCCGCCGACGGCACCGTCACCGTCCGCCGGGGCATCAACTACGCCCAGCAGAGCTACCAGATCCCCGGCTGCTTCGGCGCCGGCAACAAGCTGGACCTCACCCGCGCCGGATGCGCCCTGCCCAAGCCGTAACGGGAGCGGCCGGGCCCCGCGCCGGACGCGGAGCCCGGCACCCGCGACCCGGGCGCCCGCCCGCGCCGCTCACCGGGGCGTCCGCCTCACCGGGGCGTCCGGCGGACCGAGCGGCCCGCCAGGACGTCGGTGCGGCGGCCGTCCTCCACGGCGAACCGCCCGTCGACCAGGACGTGCGGGATGCCGACCGGCGGGCGGCGCGGCTCCTCGTAGGTGCTGCCCGCCGCGACCGTCACCGGGTCGAACAGGACCAGGTCGGCGCGGTACCCCTCGCGGACCAGGCCCCGGTCCGGCAGCCGCAGCCGGGCCGCGGGCCGGGAGGTGAGGTGGGCGACGCACTCCTCCAGCGAGAGCACGCCCAGCTCGCGCACGTAGCGCCCCAGATAGTGCGGGAAGGTGCCGTACGCCCGCGGATGGGGCCGGGTGCCCCGCAGGATGCCGTCCGAGCCGCCGGTGTGGACCCGGTGGCGCATGATCGCCCGGACGTTCTCCTCGTGGCCGACGTGCTGGAGGATCGTCGGCCCGAGCCGGTCGGCGAGCAGCAGGCGGCGGGCGACCGTCCAGGGGCTCTCCCCGCGCCGCCGCGCCGACTCCAGCACGGTGCGGCCGGTGTACCCGGCGAGCGCCGGGTCGGTCACGCCGGAGACCTCGATCGTGTCCCAGTCCACCGGCACCCCGTGGCAGCCGTCGGAGCCGGTCACCTCCAGGTCGTGCCGGATCCGCGCGGCGGTCGCGTCGTCGGCCAGCCGCCGCAGCGTCTCGGCGGGACCGCCCTCGCCCGCCCAGCTCGGCAGCAGCGCCGCCAGCGTGGTGCAGCCGGGGGTGTAGGGGTAGGTGTCCAGCGTGATGTCGGCCCCGGCGTCCAGGGCCCCGTCCAGCAGGGCCAGCAGCTCGGGGGCGCGGCCCTCGTTCTCGCCGAAGTTCATGGTCGCGTGGGCCAGGTGCAGCGGGCAGTCCGCCCGCCGGGCCAGCCGCACCATCTCCTCGTACGCCGCCAGCGCCCCGGCCCCGTAGGAGCGGTGGTGCGGGCAGTAGTAGCCGCCGTACCCGGCGACCACCCGGCACAGCTCGGTCAGCTCGGCGTCCTCGGCGTACATGCCGGGCGTGTAGGTCAGCCCGGAGGACATGCCGACCGCGCCCTCCTCCATGCCCCGCGCCACCAGCCGCCGCATCCGGTCCAGCTCGGCCGCGGTCGCCGGCCGGTCCTCCCAGCCGACGACGAGGGCGCGGACGGTGCCCTGCGGGATCAGGTAGGCGGCGTTCACGGCGATGCCCCGGTCCAGCCGGTCCAGGTACTCGCCGACCGACCGCCAGTCGAAGTCGATGTCGTCGCCGGGGCCGTTCCACCCGGCGATGGCGCTGCGCACCTCCCCGAGGGTCCGGTCGTCGACCGGCGCGTAGGACAGCCCGTCCTGGCCGATGACCTCCAGGGTGACGCCCTGGGCGACCTTGGCCCGGTGGTCGGGGTCGCGCAGCAGCGCCAGATCGCTGTGGGCGTGCATGTCGACGAAGCCGGGCGCCAGGACCAGGCCCTCGGCGTCCAGTTCGCGGCGGGCCCTGGGGCGCATGCAGCCCGCGGCCGCCGCCTCCTTGACGATGCCCGTGATGCGGCCGCGGTCGACGACGACGTCGGCGCGGTAGGAGTCCCCGCCCGAGCCGTCCACGACGTCGGCGTCCCGGATGACCAGCTCTTCCACCGGAACCTCCCCTCTTCCTAGAAGAACGTACGGATGTAGTCCACGACCGTCCCGTCCGCCCGGACGACGGGGATCAGCGGCCACTTGTCGAAGGCCGTGCAGGGGTGCGACAGGCCCATGCCGAGCCAGTCCCCGGGCGCCAGGACGGCTTCGGGCCCGGTGCGCAGCCAGGTGTGCTGGTCGGACAGCCCGCTCACCGCGATCCCGTCCGCCGGGCGCTCCGTGCCGTCGTCCCCGCGGACCACCTGGGCGGACGGCAGGTCGAGGTCGTAGGCGGCGTCCCGCTTGCCCGCGTTGGCGAACGCCTGCTCCGGGGAGGGCCGGGAGACCACCTGCGCCCAGAGGCGCAGCGCGGGCAGGAGCGCGCCCTCGTCGGGGACGCGGTTGAAGGGGGTCAGCTCCTTGTAGTGGCCGTCGTCGTGGGAGACGTACGCGCCCGAGCGGAGCAGCTTCAGCACCGGCCGGGACAGCTCGGGCACCTCGGCGAACACCTCGGCCACCGCGTCGAACCAGGCGCTGCCGCCCGCGCTCAGCACCACCTCGTCCACCCCGTCGAACCGGCCCGCCGCGTCCAGCTCCGCCGCCAGCGCCACCAGCCGCCGCAGCCAGGTGCGCACCCGCTCCGGGTCGGCCGCGGGCACCTCGCCCTCGTACCCGGCGACCCCGGCCAGCCGCAGCGTCCGCGTCCCGGCCACCGCGTCGGCCACCGCGGCGCACTCCGCCGCGGTGCGCGCCCCGGTGCGGGCGCCCTCCCCGGCGGCCAGCTCGACCACCACGTCCAGCGGGCGGACGGCCCCGGCCGCGGCCAGGGCGGCGTCCATCAGCTCGACGCCGCGCACCGAGTCGACGTAGCACAGGAAGCGGAAGTCCGGGTCGGCGTCCAGCTCGGCGGAGATCCGGCGCAGCGCGGCGGCGTCCACCACTTCGTTGGCGAGGAAGATCCGGCCGACGCCGAAGGCCCGCGCCACCCACACCTGGTGCGGCACCGCCAGGGTGACGCCCCAGGCGCCGTGCCCGATCTGGCGGTGGAAGAGCTGGGGGGCCATGGAGGTCTTGCCGTGCGGCGCGAAGGCCAGTCCGTGCCGGGCCGCGTAGGTCTCCATCAGCGCCAGGTTGTGCTCCAGGCGCTCGGCGGACAGGGTCAGGACGGGGGTGGTGAAGCCGCCGGTGAACAGGTTGCGGCGCTGGGCTGCCAGCTCCCCGACGGTCAGCCCGTCGGCGTCCGGCGGCAGCCCCTTGAAGCGGTGGTCGACGGGCTCCGCGGCCAGCCGGGCCAGGAGGGCGGGAGACTCCGGGCGGGTGGCGGGAGACTCCGGCCGGGTGGCGGGGGAGCCCGCACGGTCCGCCGGGCCGGGGCCCGTCCCGGGCGGTGCGCCCGTGCCGGGGTGTGCGCCGGTGTCGGTGTCGGTGCCGGTGGCGTCGCGGCCCATGGGCCTGCCCTCCTGAAGTGAGGCGTTGCAGTGTCCGCAACACTCATTGCGTATGTCGCTCACTGCTGTCTAACATCTCGCCCGATGCGTGGTCAACGGATTCGCCGGGCCCCGCGAGAGGACAAGGAGCCCACACCATCGTGACCGCCGACGGCCCCCGTGACACCACCCCGGACGTCGTCGTCGACGTCGTCGCGCTCGGCGAGTCCATGGTCACCTTCCTGCCCACGCGGCCCGGCCGCCTCGCCGACGTGCCCTCCTTCGACCGGGCCATCGGCGGCGCCGAGTCCAACGTGGCCTGCGTGCTGGCCGCCGCCGGACACCGCGTCCGCTGGGTCGGCCGGGTCGGCGCCGACGGCTTCGGCGACCACCTGGTGCGGGCCATCGCCGCCTACGGCGTCGACGTCTCCGCCGTGCGCCGCGACCCCGAGCGGCCCACCGGCATCTACTTCCGCACCGCCGGGGACCGCGCCACCGCCGCCCACGAGGTCGCCTACTACCGGGCCGGCTCCGCCGCCTCCGCCATGTCCCCGGACACCCTGGACCTGGCCGCCGTCCACTCCGGGCGCGTCCTGCACCTGTCCGGCATCACCGCGGCCCTCTCCCCCGACTGCCTCGCCCTGATGCGCGAGCTGACCACCCGCCGCCCCGGCCGCCCCCTGGTCTCCTTCGACGTCAACCACCGGCCCCGGCTGTGGCGCGGCGGCGACGGCCCCCGGGTCCTGCTGGAACTGGCCCGCGGCGCCGACGTCGTCTTCGTCGGCGAGGACGAGGCCTGGGGCGCCGGCGGCCCCCACGCGGTCCGGGCCGCCCTGCCCGAACCGGAGGTCCTGGTCGTCAAGCAGGGCGCCACCGGCGCCACCGCCTTCCACGGCCCCCACGTCACCACCGTCCCCGCCCTGAGCGTCGACGTCGTCGCCGCCGTCGGCGCCGGGGACGCCTTCGCCGCCGGGTTCCTCTCCGCCACCCTGCGCGGCCTGCCCGTACGGGACCGGCTGCGCCACGGCCACCTGATGGCCGCCGCCGCGCTCACCGTCCCCGGCGACCTCGCCGAGCCGCCCGCCCGCGACCTCGCGGACCGCCTGGCCGCCCTCGACGACGACGCGTGGGGCAGACTGCGACTGGGCCCCGGCTGGACCCGGACCGGCGAGGGAACCGGCCAGGGGGCCGACGAGGAGGTACGCACACCATGAGCCAGACCGTCGACCGCGCGCTCAGCATCCTGCCGCTGCTCGCGGAGGGCCCCGCCGACCTGGGCCGGGTCGCCGGCCGCCTCGGCGTCCACAAGTCCACCGCGCTGCGCCTGCTGCGCACCCTCCACGACCACGGCCTCGTCTACCGCCAGTCCGACCAGCGCTACCGCCTCGGCGCCCGGCTGATCGCCCTCGCCCAGGAGGCGATGGAGAACCTGGACGTCCGCGAGATCGCCCACCCCCACCTCGTCCGCCTCAACGAGCAGTGCGGGCACACCGTCCACCTCGCGGTCCAGGAGGACGGCGAGGTCCTCTACATCGACAAGGTCGAGAGCCGCTACCCGGTCCGCATGTACTCCCGGATCGGCAAGCCCGTCGCCATCACCGTCGCCGCCGTCGCCAAGCTGCTCCTCGCCGACCTCCCCGAGAGCGAGCGCCGGGCCATCGCCGACGACCTCGACTACCCCCTCTACACGGCCCGTTCGACGCCCCACGCCGACGCCTTCCTCAAGGAGCTGGCGGCTGTGCGCGACCAGGGCTGGGCCACCGACCTCGGCGGCCACGAGGAGTCCATCAACTGCATCGCCGCGCCCATCCGGGGCGCCGACGACCGGGTGGTCGCCGCGATGTCGGTCTCCGCGCCGAACGTCGTCGTCACCGCCGAGGAACTCCTCACCCTGCTCCCGCTGCTGCGCCGCACCGCGGACGCCATCAGCGGCGAGTACTCCGGCAGGACCCCCGTGCAACACCCCGAACACCGCTTCGAGAAGGACAGGGCATGACCGACAAGACCGCTCTCACCCCGGCCACCCACACCACGCCCCCGGCGAAGTTCTCCCACGGCGTCCGCAAGGGCAACATCCTCCAGGTCGCCGGTCAGGTCGGCTTCCTGCCCCACGAGGAGGGCAAGGCCCCGAGCCCGGCCGGCCCCACCCTGCGCGAGCAGACCCTCCAGACCCTGGCCAACGTCAAGTCCATCCTGGAGGAGGGCGGCGCGGGCTGGGACGACGTGATGATGATCCGCGTCTACCTGACCGACGTCGACCACTTCGCCGAGATGAACGCCCTCTACAACGCGTACTTCGAGGAGCAGGGCCTCACCCAGCCGCCCGCCGCCCGCACCACCGTCTACGTCGGTCTGCCCGCCGGGCTGCTCATCGAGATCGACGCGCTCGCCGTCCTCGGCTGACCGGGGGCGCGGGGCGGGCCGCGGGTAGGGGTCTGATAACGATGACGGGCCCGACTGTCTCCGGCACAGGATCGTCGACCATACTGCCCGCGTGGAGCAGCGCATAGAGTCGAGCAGCCAGCCCCTGAACGGCGCCGGGTCCGACCCGGCCTTCATCCCCGGGCTCACCGCGCCCGGGGTGTCCGGCGCCCCGGAGGCCGCGCGTCCCGGGACGGCGGAGGTGACCGGGGAGGACGCCGCCCCCGGCGGTCCGGAGGCCGGTGCGGCCGAGCCCGACGGCGGTGCCGCGGAACCGGAGTCCGAAGCGGTGGAGGGCCCGGCCTTCGAGGCGGCCGACCGCCGCGCGCGGATCGTCGCGGACCACCGGGGCGTCCGGCTCGCCCTGGACGACCAGGAGTGCGAGTTCCGCTGGGACGAGATCGGCGCCGTCGAGACCGAGACGGCCCGCTTCGGCAAGCGGTACACCGTCACCGTGCACACCCCCGACCGCCGTTGGTACCCCATCGAGGTCGAGGCGCCGTCCCGGAGCCGCTTCAAGGACTGGGACGCGGCCCTGGACGAGGTCCTGGACGCCTACTTCGAGGACGGAGCGTCCGACACGGACGGGAAGGCCGACGGGACCGCGGACGCGGCGGAGGACGGGGCCTCCGGCAGGGCCGACGCCTCCGTGACGGACAAGGCGTCGGCCGAGACCGCGGCGTCCGCCCAGACCGGGACGTCGGCCGAGACCGCGGCGTCCGCCGAGGACGGTGCCTCCGGCGGGACCGGGGGCGCCTCGGAGAAGTAGGCCGACGCCGCGTCAACGCCGGGGCTTGGCACGTCACTTCGGCAGGGGAGAGGCGGGCCCGGGGCCCGGACGGGGCCCGGTACCGGAGGCCGGTGAGGGGGCCGGGCGCGTGCCCGGCCCCCTCACGGCTGCCGGGAGGGCGCCCCCGCGGTGGACGCCGGGCCCCGCCGGGCGCCGCTCCCGCCCCGTGCCGCGCTACAGCAGCGCGTCCCACTCCGGGCTGAGCGTGATCGCCTCCAGTTGCGCCATGGTCAGGGCCGGGGTGTCCCGGGTCGCGGCCCCGTGCTGCGTATCGGAGTTGAAGGCGCTGACGACCACGCGCAGTCCGCCGGGCCGCAGCGTGTCGGCCGTCCACTGCACGACACCGGGGCCGCCCTTCTCTCCGGGAGCCTTCGAGGTGAGGACGAGGGAGCCGTCGGGACGGGGCTCGGCCGCGCCCTCCTCCCACCGGTCGCCCTCGGTGCGCGGCTGCACATTGACCTGGACGAGGCTCCGGCCCCGCCCGTCCTCCACCACGACATGGGCGAACTCGGTCTCCTGGGCGCCCTTCGCGACCACCTTCGCCGAGCTGGGCAGCAGCCGGGTGAGCGTGGCGCGGACCGCCTCGCCCGGGACCGACGGGGGCGCCGGCGGACGGGTGCCGCCCTGCTTCGCCGGGTCCGGCAGGGTGTCCGCCACGCGGCGCCACACCCCGGCGGTGACGACCTTCCTCAACTGCGCGGTGCTCAGCGGAGGTTGGGGCCGACTGACGGGGGAGCCCTTCTCGGCGGGGGAGTTCCACTCGCTCAGGGAGATGTGCTGCCCCCGGGCGGTGACCAGATCGGCGCTCCACCACTTGGTGTCCACCCGGCGGTCGGGGTACTCGTACCCCTGGAACACGGTGAGCACCGAGCCGTCGGGCAGCCGTTCGGTCACGCAGGCGTCGTGGGGGGTGAAGGCCCGGTCGGGGCACCGGGTCGCCTCGCGGACAGCGGCGCTGCCGGGCTCCAGCCGGGCGAAGCCGATGCCGACGGCCGCCGCCCCGTGCCCGTCGTCCAGGACGAGCCGCGCGTGCGGGGGCGTCCGCGCGCCGGTGCCCTGCGCCTCCTCCCCGCTGAACCGCGCCCGCGGCAGCACCGCCTTGAACTCCCTGAGGAGGTCGCCGGAGGTGAAGGCGGCGGGGGCACGCCCGGGCCGGGCGGCGGGCTCGGCGGCGGCGGACGTCCGGTGCGCCGCCCCGTCGTCCGGGCCGGTGCCGGGCAGCACCAGCGCGCCGCCCACCCCGATCAGGGCGATCCCGGCCGCCCCGCCGAGGATCCCGGCCCGGCGGCGCAGCGCGGCCCGGCGGCCGAGGCTCCGCCCGGCGGCGACCAGGGCCGCGCGGTCGGTGTCGAAGCCGTCCCCGGCGTCGCGCAGCGCGCCCGAGAGCCGTTCCTCGAACGGGTCCTTCGGCGGAGTTCCGGACATGGTGAACCACCCTTTCCACACGGTGCTGGAGACGGGTTCCGCGCGGAACCCGGAGTTACGGACGGACGGAGACGGACGAAGACGGACGGGGACGGGTGAACGGCGGCCGGACGGAGGGGGCCGGACGGGAGGGGTCCGGGCGGCGGCGGGGCCCGGCGGCGGGGGCCCGGTGGACGGGCGCGGTACGGGCGGCGGGGCCCCCGGCGCTCAGGGCCGGACGTACTCCGCCAGATCCTCGCCCAGCAGGTGCCGCAGCCGGCCCAGCGCGCGCACGCACCGGGTGCGGACGGCCGCCGAGCTGACGCCGAGGACGTCGGCGGCCTGCTCCACCGAGCGGTCCTCCCAGTAGCGCAGGACGATCACCGCCCGGTCCTTGGGCGGCAGCCGCGAGAGCGCGTCCAGCAGGGTCAGCCGCAGTGGCGCGTCCCCGCCCTGGGCGCCGGGCAGGTCCGGGAGCACGTCGGTCACCCGCTCCCCGCTGCTGCGCCGCCGCTGATGGGCGAGGAAGACCCGGGTGAGGACGGTCTGCGCGTACGCAGCCGGGTTCCCGACCCGGGAGACCCGCCCCCAGCGCACGTAGAGCCGTCCGAGGGTCTCCTGGACGAGGTCCTCGGCGAGATGGGTGTCCCCGGCGGTGAGCAGGCACGCGGAGCGGTACAGGTGTCCGGCCCGCGCCGCCGCGAACTCGGCGTACTCGTCCGCCCGTGCCTGCCTCATCCGCCGCGCCCCCCATGAACCGTTCCCCGGTCCGCCGTGTCACTGCCTTCACTTCACTGATGCGGTGGGGCGCGGGAAATGTTTCACATCCCCGAAGGGCCGCGCGCGGGGCACGGCGGCGGGCGGTCGCGGGACGGACGGAGGGGGCGGACGGCTGCGGGGCGGGCCGGGGCCGGGGGGAGCGGGCGCCGGGTGCGCGGGGCGGCGGGAAAACGGACCGGCCCCCGGTCCGCCGTGGAGGCGGGCCGGGGGCCGGGGGAAGTACCGGGCCGGAGTTACGGCAGCGCGTGGACGTGCGCGCCGACGCTGTTCGACCAGGCGTTGCCGGAGGTGGCGTCCCAGTTGGTGGACCAGGTCATCGCGCCCCGGAGGTTGGGGTAGGTCTTCGACGGCTTGAAGTTGCCGCAGCTGGTGCCCTTGGTCAGGCAGTCGAGGGCGGCGTTGACCACCGACGGGGAGACGTAGCCGCCGCCCGCGGCGCGGGTGGAGGCGGGCAGGCCGAGGCCGACCTGGGAGGCGTCCAGACCGTTCTCGAGCTGGATGCAGGCCAGCGCGGTCAGGAAGTCGACCGTGCCCTGGGAGTAGACCTTGCCGTCACAGCCCAGCATCGCGCCGCTGTTGTAGTACTGCATGTTGACGACCGTCAGGATGTCCTTGACGTTCAGCGCGGTCTGGAAGTAGCCGCCCTGCTTCGACTGCATGTCGATCGTCTGCGGGGCCATGGTCAGGATCATGTCCGGGCCGGCCTTGGCGGACAGCGCGTGCAGACCCTGCGACATGTACGTCGGGTTGATGCCGTTCTCGAGGTCGATGTCGACGCCGTCGAAGCCGTACTCCTGCATCAGGGCGTACGTCGAGTTGGCGAAGTTGGTCGCGGAGGAGGCGCTGTTGACCGAGATGGTCCCCTTCTCACCGCCGACCGAGATGATGACCTTCTTGCCGGCCTTCTGCTTGGCGCGGATGTCGGCCTTGAACTGGTCGACGGTGTAGCCCTTGAGGCCGGCGGTGTCGAGGTTGAAGGTGATCCCGCCCGGCGTGCTGGTGGCGTCCGCGAAGGAGACGGCGATGATGTCGTACTGGTTCGACACGTCCGAGATCTTCTGGACGGCGGCGCCGTTGTCGAAGTTCTGCCAGTAGCCGGTCACGATGTGCTTGGGCAGCTTGGAGTTGCCGGTGCCGCCGCCGTCGTCCGGGTCCTTCGTGCGGGCCGAGACGGCCGCCGACTTGGCCGACTCGCCGACCGAGTTGGTGGCGGAGACCTGGAAGGAGTAGGTCTTCGAGGCGTCCAGGCCGCTCACGACCGTCGAGGTGCCGGAGACCGAGGTGATCTTGGTCCCGTCCTGGTAGACGTTGTAGCCGGTGGCGCCGGTGGCCGCGGTCCAGGCCAGGGAGACCGACGACGAGGTGGTCGCCGAGGCGTTCAGGCCGGCCGGGACGGACGGGACGACCGGGTCGGTGTCACCGCCGCCGCCCCCGTCGGGGCCGTACACGGAGAAGTCGTCGACGTAGTAGGCGGACTGGCCGTACCAGCCGTGGGTGTAGACCGTCACGGAGGTGGTCGACGCGCCGGTCTTGAAGCTGGTGGTGAGCTGCTTCCAGGAGGTGGAGCCCGGGTCCCAGGTCGAGACGTCCGTCGTGCCCGTCCCCGTGACGCCCAGGTAGGCGTAGCTGCCCTGGTACCAGGCGCTCAGGGAGTACGTGGAGTTGGGCTTCACCGCGACGGTCTGGCTGCAGCGGGCGTTGTCCTGGCCGCTCGGCGTGGCCTTCAGGGCGCCGGTGCCGGTGCGGGCCGGGGTGGAGACGGCGGCGCCGCTGTTGGCGGAGCAGGTCCAGCCGCTCAGACCGGTCTCGAAGCCGGCGTTCTTCGCGTTGTTGACGTCCGCCGCCGACGCCTGGCCGACGGCCGTGACCGTGAGCGCGAGAGCGGCGGTGATGGCTCCGGCTCCGTACCGGATCCGGTTCCGTCGTCGTCCATGCCGTCTGAGTACGGGCTCCACTGAGGCCTCCGGGGGGAAAGGAGTTGGTGGGGAGAGGTATTGGGGACGGTGGCCACCGCTGACGTACAAGGTGGTCCAGACCAATTGAAGTGTCAAGGGGTTGGTCCGGACCAACATGGTCGAACTTTCCCGGACTTGGCGGTGGCCGGGCGGGATGCGCCCGGACCGGGTCGGCGGACGGGCCGCGCCCCGCACCGCGCGGCGGCCGGGTCCGGTGCGGCGGCGGACCCGGCGGTGCTCAACCTGTCCCGGTTTGGCGCACCTTGTACATCACAAGTTGTTCTTCTGCTGGAGAAACGGTGTTCTCGCGCCAGAGCGGCGTGGATACAGTGCTCACGTAGTCACGCAGTGAAGTCGTCCGGGTGTGCCGGAGCAGCACCGGTGGACCGGCGGGCATGGGGAGACGGGGAGCCGCGCGTGCCACCTGCGATTGCCGTGACCGGTGCCGACATGGCACTGCCGCCACTGGACGAACGGACCCTGCCCGCGGTCGTGCTCCAGGACGCCGGCAAGCGCCCGCTGGAGGAGGTCCTGGACGAGGTCCAGGGCCTCGTCGACCAGCACGGGCACCTGGTGGTGCTCTGCCCGCCGGGCGCGCCCGTCGCCCTGGAGCGTCGCCTGCACACCGTCCGGTCCCTGCTGGAGAGCGACCGGATCGCCCTGTTCCGTCCGCCCCTGCCGCCGCTCGGACTGGCCGTCCTGGCGCGCCAGTTACGCCAGCTCGCCTCGTGCGACCTCGGCCCCGGCGTCCTCGCCTCCGCGGGCCGCCTGCTCACCCACTACATCCACTCCGGCGCCCTGCTCGGCTCCGTCGCCCGGCTCGACCACGTCCCCGTCGGCCTCAAGGCGCACGCCAAGTCCTGGATGCCGGGCAGCCAGTTCGCCGTCGTCGCCCACCCCGAGCCGCAACTGGTGCGCGTCGGGCCCGGCGCGGCCCTCACCGGCCCCGAGTACGCCACCTCCCTGCTGGTGGCCGAGGGCCCGCTCCCCTCCGACTGGGTCACCGGCACCCTCGCCCCGTCCTGGAAGGTCCAGGGGGTCCTGGAGACCCCGCTGCCGGACAGCTCGCCGCGCTGGTGGGGCACCGGACGGATGACCGAGTTCTGCGCCTTCCTGCCCGACCTCTCCGTCCTCTACCAACTGGTCACCTCCGTGCGGCGCGGCACCTGCCACTGGTGCGGCATCGACGTCATCGGCGACCGCTGCGTGTTCTGCTCCGCGACCCCGCCGCCCCCCGACGACCCGGGCACCGCGTCACGGCACGCCCCCGGCGGCCGGACGAGACGCGCGCTCACCGGCTGACCCGGCGGCCCCCGAGGCACCGTCCCCCGTTCTCCGTCCCGGCTCGACCGATCCCCCAATGAGGTTGCACGGCCCATGAACTCCCGTCAGCGCCGCGGCGTCATCCTGCTGATCCTGTCGGTCCTCTGCGCCCTCGGCGCCTTCGTCGGCGTGCTCTCCGTGATCGACGAGGTGAGGTCCGAGGTCGGCCCCGAGGTCACCGCGTACCGGCTGAAGACCGAGGTCAAGCCCTACACGGCGCTGAGCGCCGGCCAGTTCGAGAAGATCCGGATGCCCGAGCGGTGGCTGTCGCGGAACGCGGTCACCGACCTCTCCGAGATACGCGGCAGGATCGCGGTGACCACGCTGCGCGAGGGCTCGCTGCTGCAGAGCGACATGATCGTCGACCAGCCCGCCCTGCGCCCCGGCCAGCAGGAGGTCGCCATCATGATCGACGCGGCGACCGGGGTGGCCGGCAAGATCACCCCCGGCTCCTCGGTGAACGTGTACGCCACCTTCGAGGGCAAGCGGGAGGGCGACCCCGCCCAGTCGAAGATCATCGTGACCAACGCCCAGGTGCTCGACGTCGGCGAGATCACCGCCCTCGACCCCGACGAGGACAGCCGCGGACGGGGGCCCGCCGACGCGGTCCCCATCACCTTCGCCCTCTCCGCCCTCGACGCCCAGCGCCTCACGTACGCCGAGTCGTTCGCGAAGCGCGTCCGGCTCGCGCTGGTGGCGCCCGGCGGCGACACCACGGTTCCCGAGAAGGACCGTACGTACGAACTCGCGAAGGACAGGTGACGGGCCGCATGCCCACGAGAATCCTCCCGGCGGCCGGGGACGCGGACGCGGCGCGGTCCCTCTCCGCGCTGCTCGCCCGGCTCCCGGACGCCGAACCGGTGACCCCGGTGGCCGACTCCACCCAGCTCGTCGACACCCTCGCCCGGCTCGCCGCCGAGTCCGTCGACGAACTGCCCGAGGTGGTCGTCGTCCACGAGCGGATCGGCCCCGTCCCCGCGCTGGAGCTGATCCGCGAGGTGGCCCTGCGCTTCCCGGCCGTCGGCGTCATCCTCGTCACCTCCGACACCGGGCCCGGACTCCTCCAGGCCGCCATGGACCACGGCGCCCGCGGCCTGGTCACCCTGCCCCTCGCCCACGAGGAACTCGCCGCCCGGGTAAACGCGGTGGCCCAGTGGTCGGCCGGGGTCAGGCGCCATCTCGGCGGCGGCGGTGACGGCCCGGCCGGCGCCGGCGGCACCGTCGTCACGGTCAGCGGAGCCAAGGGCGGCGTCGGCACCACGCTCGTCGCCATCCAGCTCGCCCTGGCCGCCCAGGCGTCGGGACGGTCCACCGCCCTGGTCGACATGGACCTCCAGACCGGGGACGTCGCCGCCTACCTCGACGTGCAGTTCCGGCGCTCCGTCGCCGACCTGGCCGCCATCACCGACATCTCGCCCCGGGTCCTGGCCGACGCCGTCTTCCGGCACGACAGCGGGCTCGCCCTGCTGCTCGCCCCCGGCGAGGGCGAACGCGGCGAGGAGGTCACCGACCGCGCCGCCCGCCAGATCGTCGCCACCCTGCGCTCCCGCTACGAGGTGGTCGTCGTCGACTGCGGCGCCCAGATGGGCGGGGCGGGCGCCGCCGCCGTCGAGACCGCGGACCGGGCGCTGCTGGTCACCACGCCGGACGTGCTCGCCGTGCGCGGGGCCAAGCGGGCGGTGCGGATGTGGGACCGGCTCCAGATCCGCAAGGCGGAGGAGACCACCGTCGTCGTCAACCGCCACACGCGCGGGACGGAGATCCAACCCGCCCTCATCCAGCGGATCACCGGCACCGGTGTCGCGGACACCACCGTCCCCGCCCACTTCAAGGAACTCCAGGGTGCGGTCGACGCCGGGCGCGTCCACGAACTCGACAACCGCGGCACGGTCAAGCAGGCCCTCTGGACCCTCGCCGCCGAACTGGGGCTCACCAGGAGCGCCCCCACGGGCCACCGCACCCCCGGCCGGGCCCCGGCCGCGCGGCGCCGCCGCAAGGAGGGCCGCAAGGAGACCAAGGAGAAGCGGACGTGAGCGGGCCGGGGGGACGGGAGGACGACGGCGCGCCCCGCCGGACCGCCGGTGCCCCGCCGCCCGTCCGGGGCACCGCGACGGCCGCCCCGGACGGCCCGGGGGCCTCGGCCGGTCCGGGGGCCGGGAGTCGCCCCGCGAGGGGCCGGTGGGCCCGGCGCGCCGTGCGCGTCCGGCCCGCTCCGGCGTCCGCCCACGGCGCCGTCCCGGCGTCCGCCCACGGCGCCGTCCCGGCGTCCGCCCACGGCGCCGTCCCGGCGTCCGCCCACGGTGCCGTTCCGGCGACCGTCCTCGGTGCCGTTCCGGCGCGGCGGCCGGTACGGGACGCCGGGCAGGTCGCCGTGGAGTTCGTGGGGATGCTGCCCGTGATCCTGCTGACCCTGGCCGTGCTCTGGCAGCTCGTGCTCGTCGGGTACACCTACACGCTCGCGGGCAACGCCGCCGACGAGGCGGTCCGGGCCGGCACCGCCGCCTCCCGGGGAGCGCGCGGGGGCGCCTGCGCCGACGCCGGCCGGGACAAGCTGCCGAGTGCGTGGCGGGGCGGCGCGGGCGTGGAGTGCGCCACCGGGGACGGCCGGGTCACCGCCAGGGTCGAGCTGAGGGTGCCGGTTCTCTTCCCCGGCGCCGGGGGCCCGCTGACCGTCCAGGGGCACGCCGGTGCCGTCGAGGAGGTGGACGACTGACATGCCGTACCTCCGCACCCCCCGCGCGGGGGAGAAGAGGGGCCGGGGCGACCGGGGCCAGGCAGCCCTGGAGTACCTCGGTTTCCTCCCCGTCCTGATCATCGTCGCCCTGGCCGCCGTACAGCTCGGCCTCATCGCCTACACCGCCCAGCAGGCCGGCACCGCCGCCCGGGCCGGTGCGCGCGGTGCCTCGCTCCAGCGCGGCGCCCAGGCCGAGTGCGCCGCCGCCGTCAGCGACTGGCTGGCCGACGGCACCAGTTGCGGGGCGAGCGAGGGCGGCGGCGAGGTCACCGTGACGGCCACCGTCGCCATCCCCTCCGTCGTCCCGGGCTGGGACTTCGGCCCCGCCCGCAGGACCGCCACCATGCCCCTGGACCACCGGGCGGGGGAGTGACGTGGGGCACGAGGAACAAGAGCGAGGAGCACCGGACGCATGAGCCTGCGCGCGCGCATCCACACGCCCGAGGAGCACGGCGGCCAGGGCGGCGACGGACATCTGGTCGCCTCCTACCGGTCCAAGCTCATGGAGGAGATCGACCTCGCCGAGATGGGCTCCCTCGCCCTGGCCGAGCGCCGGTCCCGGCTGGAGCGCGTCCTCGGACACATCATCAGCCGTGAGGGACCCGTCCTCTCCACCGCCGAACGCGCCCAGCTCATCCGCCGGGTCGTCGACGAGGCGCTCGGGCTCGGCATCCTGGAACCGCTGCTGGAGGACCCCTCCATCACCGAGATCATGGTCAACGGCCCGGACGCCATCTTCGTCGAGCGCGGCGGCCGGGTCGAACAGCTCCCGCTGCGCTTCGCCTCCGACGACCAGCTCATGCAGACCATCGAGCGCATCGTCTCCACCGTCAACCGCCGCGTCGACGAGTCCAACCCCATGGTCGACGCCCGGCTCCCCTCCGGCGAGCGCGTCAACGTGATCATCCCGCCGCTCTCCCTGACCGGCGCCACCCTCACCATCCGCCGCTTCCCGCGCTCCTTCACCCTCCGCGAACTCATCGGCCTGGGCTCGCTCGACGAGCAGATGCTCCACCTGCTGGCCGGGCTGGTGCAGGCCCGCTTCAACATCATCGTCTCCGGTGCCACCGGCACCGGGAAGACCACCCTGCTCAACGCCCTGTCCGGCCTGATCCCCGAGTCCGAGCGCATCATCACCATCGAGGACTCCGCCGAACTCCAGCTCCAGCAGGCCCATGTGATCCGGCTGGAGTCCCGGCCGCCCAACGTCGAGGGCAAGGGCCACGTCACCATCCGCGACCTGGTGCGCAACTCGCTGCGGATGCGCCCCGACCGCATCGTCGTCGGCGAGGTCCGCGGCGGCGAGTCCCTGGACATGCTCCAGGCCATGTCCACCGGCCACGACGGCTCCCTCGCCACCGTCCACGCCAACAGCGCCGAGGACGCCCTGATGCGGCTGCAGACCCTGGCCTCCATGTCCGACGTGGAGATCCCCTTTGCCGCCCTGCACGACCAGATCAACAGCAGCCTCGACGTCCTCGTCCAGCTCACCCGCTTCGCCGACGGCGCCCGCCGCGTCACCGAGATCGCCCTCCTCGACAGCCACGGCGGCGAGCCGTACCGGATCACCACCGTCTCCCGCTTCCACGCCCGGCCCATGACCCCCGACGGCCGCGTCCACGGCGGCTACCGGCACCATCCGCTGCCGCGCCGCACCGCCGACCGCCTCCACATGGCGGGCCAGCCCGTCCCGCAGGCCTTCGGAGTGGCCCACACCCCGGACCAGCTCGCCACCCGAGAGGCCAGGTAGGTACCGCCGATGGAACTGGACACCCTCGTCGGCCTCACCACCGGCGTCACCCTGCTCGCCTGCCTCCTCGGCGTCGTCGGGCTGCACGTCCACGCCTCCGGCCGGGCCCGGCGCGCCGCGCTGGTCGACCGCCTCTCCGCCACCGGGCAGACCGCCGGGGGCGGCCGGCGGCGCCGCTTCAGCGCCCTCGACCGCCGGCTGCGCCGCACCCGGTCCGGCCGACGGCTCGAACGGCGGCTCGCGGCGACCGGACTCGACGTCACCCCCGGCGAGTTCACCGTCTGGATGCTCGCCGCCGTCGCCGGCCTGTGGCTGGTGGGGCAGGCCGCCCTCGCGCCCTTCTTCGGCCCCATCGCCGGGCTCCTCGGCATCTGGGCCGCCCTCCAGTTCCTCAACTGGCAGCGCCAGAAGCGCATCGAGAGGTTCATCAACCAGCTCCCCGAACTGGCCCGCATCCTCGCCAACGCCACCCAGGCCGGCCTCGCCCTGCGCACCGCCATCGGCATGGCGGCGGAGGAGCTGGAGGCCCCGGCCGCCGAGGAACTGGGCAAGGTCGCCTCCCAACTGGCCGTCGGCGCCTCCCTGGACGACGCCCTCGGCGAACTCGCCGACCGCCTCCCCTCCCGCGAACTCGTCGTCCTCGTCACCACCCTCGTCCTGTCCAACCGGGCGGGCGGCCAGGTCGTGGGCGCGCTGCGCAACCTCACGGAGACCCTGGAGGAGCGCAAGGAGACCCGACGCGAGATCCGCACCCAGCTCTCCCAGGTGACGATGACGTCCTACGCCGTCCCCGTCCTGGGGGTCGGCTCGTTGCTCCTGATGAACGGGGTGAAGGACGGGGCGCTGGAGCGCATGACGGGATCGGCGGCCGGGCAGGCCGCCGTCGTCATCGCCTTCGGGCTCTACGCCGTCGGCTTCGTCCTGATCCGCCGCCTGTCCCGCATCGACGTCTGAGGGGAGAGACACCATGGCGTACCTGCTCGCCCTGCTGATGGGCCTCGCCGTCTGGGGCGCCTTCGCGGGCGTCCGCATGTACCGCGCCGACGCGAAGCTCCCGGACGACCTCGCCCTGGCCCTGGAGGTCGGCGCCACCCGCACCGGTGCCGTCGGCTCCGTCATCGACCGCATAGGCATGCGCCACGCGCCCGCCGTGCTGCGGCTGATGGGCCCGGCCCGGGTCGCCCGCTACCGCCGCCGCATCGACCTGGCCGGCAACCCCGGCGGCCTCACCATCGACCGCTACGCCGCCCGCCGCGCCGTCTACGGCTTCCTCGGCGGGATCGGCTTCCTGGTCTTCCTGCTGCGCGGCCAGTACGTCGTCGCCCTCCTGCTGCTGGCCTTCGGCGCGTTCTGGACGGAGGTGGGCATCTGGTCGGCCATCCGCATCCGCAAGGACGTCATCGAGCGGACCCTCCCCGACTTCCTCGACGTGCTGGCCGTCGTGGTCGGCGCCGGGCTTGGCTTCCGCCAGGCGCTGGAACGGGTGTCCACCCGCTACGAGGGCCCCTGGGCGGACGAACTGCGCATCACCCTGCGCCAGATGGACCTCGGCGTGAGCCGCCGCCAGGCCTTCGCCGAGCTGCGCCGCCGCAACGACTCCGAGCAGGTCGCCATGTTCGTCACGG
This sequence comes from Streptomyces sp. NPDC107521, assembly GCF_055598485.1. NCBI lineage: Bacteria > Bacillati > Actinomycetota > Actinomycetes > Kitasatosporales > Streptomycetaceae > Streptomyces > Streptomyces sp. NPDC107521. The sequence goes on along the minus strand of NZ_JBVKAT010000006.1, from coordinate 44,173 downwards.
CGCTCCAGCAGGGCGAGGAGCTGGGTGCCCCCATCGTCGACACCCTGGTGTCCCTGGCCCGGGACATGCGCCGCACGGACGCACAGAACGCCCGCCGCAAGGCGGCCCGCGCGGTGCCCAAGGCCACGATGATGATCACGACGTTCATGGTCCCGGCCACGATGATCCTCCTCGGCGCGGGCCTGATCCTGGGCTCGGGCACGGACTTCGGGACGATCACGGGGGAGTAGAGCGGGGGCGCCGGTCCGCCGGAGCCGCCGGGGCCGCCCGGAGGGCGCGGCCGGGCCTTCGGCGGGCCGGGGTGGGGGTACCCGGGGGTGTGGGTAGAACCCGGACGGGGCCCGGGGCCCGGGGCCGGTCCCCGGCGCAGGGGGCGGGTCCCCGGCGCAATGGCGGGAGCGAGAGCGCTCCGGGAGGTGGGCGGGATGTCCGGCCCGGTGCCGGACGGGAACGGCGTCCGGCCGGGGGTCGGGGGCGAACGGCTTCCGGTACCGGTGCCGGGGGACGAACGGCTTCCGGCAGGTGCCGGGAGGGGACGGTGACGGGCGGCCCGGGCGGGATCCGGGCGGGCCGCCGGGGGAAGGGCAGGCGCGGCGCCGGGACGGGAACCACCGGCACGGCGCCGGAAGGAAGCGGGACCGGCCTCGCGCCGGAAGGAAGCGGGACCACCGGCGCGGTGCCGGGGCCCGGCAGACGGAGCGGAACGGACGGAGCAGGGGAGGACGGACGGATGGCGACCACGAACCCGCCGGCGCGGCCACGGACGGTCCAGGAGCCGCCGCGCCGGTCCCTCCGCTTACCGCGCCGCCGCCACCGCGACCCCCACCCGCCCCCCGGAACTCCGGGGGACGCGGGGGCGGCCGGAGGGCCCGGGGCCCCCCGGGGAGCCGGGGCGCTTGGGACGGGCGGGGCGTCCAGTGTCCCCGGTGCGTCAGGTGCGTCAGGTGCGTCAGGGGTGGTCGAGAGGGCCGAGGGGACCGGGGCGGGCGGGCCCTTCGCCGTGCTCGAAGGACGGGCCACGGCTCCCGCACCCGGCGCGGAGGACGGGCCGGTGGCGGAGCGCGCCCCCGGCACGGAACCGACCCCGGGATCCGGCCCCGCGGCGGCCGCGCCCTGCGGCCCAGCGCCGACCGCGCCCCCTGTGCCGGCCGCGCCCTGCGCACCCGCCCCCGCGTGGACGTCTCAAGCGCCCTTCGCCCTCGCGCCGACCGCCCAGGCACCCACCGTCCTCGCGCCGACGCCCCAGGCACCCACCGCCCCCGCTCCGACCGTCCAGGCGCCCTTCGCTCCCGCCCCCGTACCGGTGGCGCAAGGGGCCCCCGGCTCCTCCGCACCGGGGAGCGACGGGGCACCCGCCCCGGCCGCCCCCGCCATCCCCCTCCAGGTCAACGCCCTCCAGGCGCTGTGCCGCCAGGTCTTCGGCTTCCGGCTGGCCATGATCGCCCTCGCGGCCCCCTCCGCCCTGCTCAACGCGAGCCCCGGTCTGAGCACCCGTCTGGTCGGCGCCGCCGTCGTCCTCACCTTCATGGGCTCCTACGTCCTCTTCCGCGACTGGGAGCGCTTCGGTCCCCTGCTGCTGCGCCACCCGTCCCTGCTGGCCGCCGACACGGCCTTCGGGGCCCTGCTCCTCGTCTCGGCGGGCCCCGGCAGCACACTGGCCTACGTCGGGGTCTGCACCCCGCTCCTCGCGGGCCTGGTCTACGGGTGGCGCGGCGCGGCCGTCTTCGCCTCGCTCCAGTCCCTGGTCCTGTTCCTCGTCCAGATCGCGCTGCGGGACCCCCGCCCCTCCCCGGCGGAATCGCTGCTGCTGCCCGGCCTGTGCGTCATCGCCGGGGCGGTCGGCTCCAGCCTGCGCGGCCTGCTCCTCCGGTTCGGCGCGGCCACCGAGGCGCTGACCGCCGTGCGGACCCGGCTCGCCGCCGCCGAGGCGGTCGCCGCCGAACGCGCCCGGCTGGCCCGCGAACTGCACGACTCGGTCGCCAAGACCCTGCACGGCGTCGCCCTGGCCGCCGAGGGACTGGCCGCCACCGCGGCCCGCGACCCCCTGGACCCCGGCCCGGCCCGCCACCAGGCGGAGCTGGTCGCCCGCTGCGCCCGCCGCGCCGCCGCCGAGTCCCGCGAACTCCTCACCGACCTGCGCCACGAGTCGGACCCCGCCCGCGGCACCGACCTCGCGGCGGAACTGGCCGCCAGGACCGACGACTTCACCGCCCGTACCGGACTGCCCGTCGTCCGCGGCCCCCTCGGCACCGCACCGCTCCCGGCGATGCCCCCGGCGGTGGCCCGCCAGCTCCTCCTGATCGCCGCTGAGGCCATGGAGAACGCCCACCGCCACGCCGGTCCCACCCGTGTCGTCGTCCGCGCCGGCGTCGACGGCGACCAGGTGAGCGTCAGCGTCCACGACGACGGGCGCGGGCTGCCGCCGGGGACCACCCTCGGAGAACTGCGCAGGACCGGCCACTTCGGTCTGGTCGGCATGGTCGAACGGGCGGCCTCGGTGGGTGCCCGCATCCGCGTCGGCCGGGGCGGGCACCCGAGGGGCACGGAGGTCCGGGTGGACCTCCCCCTCGCGGCCCTGCCCCCGGCTCCGCCCGCGTCCGCCCCGCCACCCGCACCGCCCGCACCCGCACCGCCCGCGCCCCCGGCACGGCCTTGACGCACCCGACAGGAGAGGAGGCCCCTGTGCCCCCCGACGACGGCACGGCCCGTGAGGGGAACCCGCGCCACCCCTTCCCCGCCCCGGCTCCGGCGGCCCCGCTGAGGGTCGTCGTCGCCGACGACAACCCGGTGGTCCGCGCCGGTCTCACCGCGCTGCTCTCCGGCTGCGCCGGCCTCACGGTCGTCGCCGAGGCCGCCGACGGCCGCGAGGCGTGCGAGGCCGCCCACCGGCACCGCCCGGACGTCGTCCTGCTGGACGTCCGCATGCCCGACGTGGACGGCATCTCCGCACTTCCGTACCTGGTGGGCGTCGCCCCCGTCATGATGCTGACCTACAGCGGGGAGGCGGAGACCGTCCGGGAGGCGCTGCGGCGGGGAGCGGGCGGCTATCTGGTCCACGGCGAGTTCACGGCCGAGGAACTGCTGACGGCGGTGCGGGACGTCACCCGGGGCCGCCCCCGCTTCACCCCCACGGCGGCGGGCGCCCTGCTCAGCCAGCTCCGCGGGACACCGGCAGCCTCCCCGGGAGATGCGACTGCACACGCACAAGAATCACCAACACGGCCCAATTCACCGCCGTTTCGGTCAAGTACGCCCTCCACTCTTTCGCAAATGCAACCGCCTGTGGGACAGTCGGCCCCTGACGCTCCCGACAGGGCGGCATTCCATCTGAGCACGAGGGAGGCGGAGATCATGGACCTCATCGCGGCCGGCATGAGCAACCAGCAGATCGCCGCCGCGTGCTTCATCAGCGAGAAGACGGTCAAGAACCACATCAACCGCATCTTCGCCAAGCTCCACTGCGCCAGCCGCTCGGCCGCCGCCGCCACCTGGCTCGGCACCGCCCCGGCTCGTTCCGCCCGGGGGGTGAACGACGGTGAACCTCGTTGATTGGGCCCGTGGTTGGGCCCAGGGACCCTTACTCCGCACCCCCGCCCCGGCCTACCCTCCCCGAGATGAAGCGGGCACCGGCCACCCTGAAGGGGAACACCATGAGCAACTGGTTCCACACCACCGCCGCGTACCTGCGCACCCGCGCCGCCCGCGACGACAAGGGCCAGACGGCGGTGGAGTACCTGGGCATCATCGCGGTGGTGGTGGCGATCGTCCTGGCCATCACGGGAACGGACATCGGGCAGTCGATCTTCGACGCCATCACGTCGAAGATCGGCGAAGTGACCGGAGGCTGACCGGAGGCCACGGTCGCGGTCGCAGCCGCGACGACGCAGGGCAGGCGTTCCCCATCTACATCATGGTGGTGGGAGGCCTGCTCTTCCTTGCCCTGGTCTTCCTCGCCGTCGGCCAGGCGGCCACGACCCGCTCCAGTGCCCAGACGGCGGCGGACGCCGCGGCGCTCGCCGCGGCACTGGACGCCAGGGACCAACTGGCCGGCGAGTGGCTGCTGAACGTACGGGAACCGGATGCGTGGCGGGACATCTTCCGCGGCGACGCGCCCGTGCACAATGCCTGCCGCCGTGCCCACGAACTGGCGGCACGCAATGACGCGAGCGTGACGTGCAGCCCGGTCGGCCTCCTGGCCTACCGCGTCGTGGCGACGACCAACAAGACCGTCGGCGACACCATCGTGCCGGGCACGGAGAACCAGAAGGCGCGGGAGACCGCCACCGCGGTGGTCGAGTCCCGCTGCTCGTTCGAGCCGACGGCCGAGGACGCCGACGAAGAGGCGCTGCCCAAGCTCACCTGCGAGGGCGACGAATGGGTTCTCGAGGCGGACGATCTCTCGGAGCTGCCGAGGCCCGAGGATCTCTTCGACGTCCACCTGTCCGACAGACAAGCCAACGACGAGTGATGAAGGAATCCAGGACATGAGCGATCGGTTCACGACGAAGGCACGGAGAAGGACGCTCGCTCTTGCCGTGGCGACCGGCCTGGCCCTCGCCGTTTCCGGCTGCGGTGGCGGCGGCAGCGACGAGAAGCCCAGGGCCGCCGCGTCCACGCCGGTGGAGGAAGGGGCGGGACCGAGAGTCCAGGAGGGGCAGTCGGAGGGGCCCGTGGCCGAGCTGAGGGGGCCGAACGGACTCATGCTGCGGATCACCTCCGCCGAGCGGGACTCCGGCGGTTTCATCACCGTGAACGGCGAACTGAAGAACGACGGGTCGAAGCTCGCGGCGATCCCCTCCGCGATGAGCGGGAACGAAGTCGAGATCATCAAGAACGGCCGGTCGCTCGGCGGGGCCACCCTGGTGGATTCCAGGAACAAGAAGCGCTACTACGTACTCCGGGACACGGACGGACGGCCTCTGACGACGGCGGGCTTCTCCACCATCAGGGCCGGGGACATCCTTCCCGTGTTCATGCAGTTCCCGGCACCGCCGCCGGACGTCAGGGAAGTGGCCTTCCAGATGCCGACGTTCGCCAGCGTGACGATCACGATCTCCGGGTGAGGCTCCCCATGACCAGATCCCGCCGCATCGCCCCGGTCCTCGCCGCCGCCGGTCTGCTGCTCGCCGCCCACCTCGTCGGCGCCACCGCCGCACGGGCCGACGACGATCCCGACACGCCGCCCGGCGCCGGGGCCTCGCCCTCCGCCCCCGTGGACGTCGACCCCAACGACCCGGACCTGAGACTCTCCGAGGGGGCCACCCTCGCGCGGGCGAAGGTGCTGGACATCAAGTCCGTCGTGGAGGAGCAGAGCGGCGACGAACGCCGCGAGGACACCAACACCCAGGTGACCCTCGCCCTCCAGGCCGAGGTGCTGTTCGGCAGGGACAGCGCGACCCTCGGCGCCGAGTCGCGGTCCCGCATCCGGGGCATCGCCGAGGAGATCCGGACGCAGAACGCCACCAAGGTCCGTGTCTTCGGCTTCACCGACGACCTCGGGTCCGCCGCCCACGGCGACGTCCTCTCCAAGCGGCGCGCCAACGCCGTCCAGGAGGTCCTGGCCCAGGTGCTCGACAACGCCGGTGTCGTCTACGAGGTCCGCGGCTACGGCGAGCAGTACCCCATCGCGGACAACTCGACCGAGGCCGGCCGCAAGAAGAACCGCCGCGTGGAGGTCTCCTTCCCCCGCTCACGCTGACCGGCGGCGCACGCCGACCGCTCGCGCGCCCCGACCGGCCGGTCCGGCGGGCCCGCCCCGAGCCTCACCGGTCCGCACCCGACGTCACCGGTCCGCCTCGACCACCACCCGCACCCCCTTCCGCACCCCCCACCGAGACATCGCCCCGGCCTCGGCCTCCAGCACATGACGTGCCCGGAGCCGGGGCAGGCCCATCCGGCCGGGCCGCATGGTGACCACGGCGAGGACCCGCATCCGCCGGTCCAGGAAGGCGACGTCGACGGGCATCCGCATCCGGAACGTGTGCACCCCTCCGGCGGGCGTCAGCAGCATCGCCCCCTCCAGCGAGTCCCGTCCCAACAGGCCTCTGGTCCGGGCCCGGTACGAGGCGGCCACCTCCAACGGCACCCGCACGCCCCCGCCGTTCCCCCCGCCCCCGCCCCCGCCCCCGCCCCGGTCCCCAGCGTCACCACTCCCGGTGTCCCCTGTATCCCCTATGTCCCCGGTGTCCGCCCCGCCGTCCCCGCCGGTCACCACCAGCGTCCCCGTCCCGTCGCGCCAACGTCGGCCCACACCGGGCCCCTTCCCCTCGACGACCGTCCCACCGGGAACGTATCCCCCGCGGGGGAGCGCCCCACCCCCGCACGCGGACTGGCCCCTCTCCTGGGCATGAACCCCGCCCCGGATAGGGGCGCCACGGGGAGGAGGACGTGAACGCGCGCCCCGGGAGGCGTTCACCGTCCACCGGGCGCCCGGATTGCCCCGTTCCGCCGGTGATTCACCGTCCGGGTTTCCACATCGTTATGGGGCGATGGGCCGTACGGGTCGCGTGCGGTCGGCCCGGTCGCGTAAGTTCGGACCAAGGTAATTCGCGCCAGCAAAGCTGCGCGGGCGGGTACCGCGCGGTGGAGGGGGCCGCGCGGTGCCCGGTCAACCTTCGGCCATGTGGGGGATCACCCGGTCGGAGGACGCGAGCACGGGATCGCACGGCCGCGAGCCGGCGCCCCGCGCGTACCGGGCGCACCCCGGCGGGCACCTCGTGCGTACCGGGGCGCACCCCGGCCGGCCGCCGACACGCCCCGGACCGCGGATCATCCGTTCGGCCGCCCCGCCCTCCGGAATCCGTCCCGCCGCCGCTGTGACATGCGGGGGAACGAGGGACTCCGGACCGCTCCCGGTGTCGCCGGACGGTTCCGGAGAGTAGCGGGGCGCGCCGATGCGCGCGACGGCACTTACGAAGGGTTATGGTGGAACCCCCCCCTCGGGCCGGTCCGTATCCCCCCCCACGGACCGGCCCGTTTTTTCCTGCCCCGGCACACACCGGCACACACCGGCACCCCGCCTCCCGGAGGCGCCCGCTCCCGCCCGTCTGTGCCCCCGGGGCCCCGTGCCCCCCGCACCCGCGCACGCTCGCGCCCGGCCGCGGGGCCCGGCGTCGCCCCCCGGCAGCCGTCGCTCCCCTATATAGGGGCCCGTCACAGCGGCCCGCGCGACCGCTCTCCGGACCCCCGCGCGACCGCCGCCCCGGGCGGCCACCGCCCCCTCGATTCCGGCCACCGCCCCACCCCCTCTCCCCGGCCACCCCCGCCCCGCCCCACCGCGTCGCGCCCCCGCGTCCTCCCCCGACGCCGCCTCCGTAACCAGGAGTTCACCGGTGCGCCCTCCCGCCCCGTGGCATGGCGGCGGTCGTTACAGGGAATAAGCCAAGCAGGTCGACGCCCGAACCACGGGTGTCGGATCCTCAGCGGGCGGCGCGGAGCCGTCCGCCCGGGAGGCCCTTTGCATCAGCCCGACCGTGCGGTCACGGCACGGAAGAAGACGCGGAGGGCCGGTCCTCGGCCCGCGCCGGTGCATCGCGGCCGCCGACCGGTCGACTCGTTCCGGTCATCCCGGCCCAGCGTCCACTCCGTCGCTCCCCGACCTCTTCCGAGGGGGTACGTCCTTCCGTGGTGACCAGCGCGAAGCGCCACATGCCAGATCGGCGCACCTATGTTCTCGACACCAGCGTCCTGCTGGCCGACCCCAACGCCCTGAGCCGCTTCGACGAGCACGAGGTCGTGCTCCCCATCGTCGTGGTGACGGAGCTGGAGGCCAAACGGCACCATCCCGAGCTCGGCTACTTCGCCCGGCAGGCGCTCCGCCTGCTCGACGAGTTCCGCGTCCGGCACGGCCGCCTCGACGCCCCCATCCCCATCGGGGACCTCGGCGGCACCCTGCGGGTCGAGCTGAACCACTCGGACCCCGGTGTGCTGCCCAGCGGCTACCGCCTGGGGGACAACGACTCCCGCATCCTCGCCGTAGCCCGCAATCTCCAGGCCGAGGGGTTCGACGTCACCGTCGTGTCGAAGGACCTCCCGCTCCGGATCAAGGCGTCGTCCGTCGGTCTCCTCGCCGAGGAGTACCGCGCCGAGCTGGCCATCACGGACTCCTCCGGCTGGACGGGCATGTCCGAGCTGACGCTGCCCGGCGAGCAGGTGGACATCCTCTTCGAGGAGGGGCACGTCTTCGTCCCCGAGGCGGCCGGGCTGCCCGTGCACACCGGGCTGACCATCCAGTCGGAGCGCGGCAAGGCCCTCGGCCGGGTCACGCCCGACGGCGGGGTGCGGCTGGTGCGCGGCGACCGGGACGCGTTCGGGATCAAGGGGCGCAGCGCCGAGCAGCGGATCGCCCTCGACCTGCTGCTCGACCCGGACGTCGGAATCGTCTCCCTGGGCGGCCGGGCCGGCACCGGCAAGTCCGCGCTGGCCCTGTGCGCCGGACTGGAGGCCGTGCTGGAGCGCAGGCAGCACCGCAAGGTGATGGTCTTCCGCCCGCTGTACGCGGTGGGCGGGCAGGAGCTGGGCTATCTGCCGGGCTCCGAGGCGGAGAAGATGAGCCCCTGGGCGCAGGCGGTCTTCGACACCCTGTCCGCGGTCACCAGCCGCGAGGTCATCGAGGAGGTCACCGCCCGCGGGATGCTGGAGGTCCTGCCGCTCACCCACATCCGCGGCCGTTCCCTGCACGACGCGTTCGTCATCGTCGACGAGGCCCAGTCGCTCGAACGCAACGTGCTGCTGACGGTGCTCTCCCGGATCGGCGCCAACTCCCGGGTGGTCCTCACCCACGACGTGGCGCAGCGGGACAACCTCCGGGTCGGGCGCTACGACGGCGTGGTCGCCGTCGTGGAGAAACTGAAGGGGCATCCGCTCTTCGCCCACATGACCCTGACCCGGTCCGAAAGGTCCCAGATCGCCGCACTGGTGACGGAAATGCTGGAGGACACCCACATCTGACGGGTACGGAGGGGTTCGTGGACTCCGGCCCGTCACGGGCCGGTCACCGAACCGGGGCGCCGTCCGGAAAGGCGAAGAGCCTATCCGGGCGGCGCCGCCGTGCGCCGGGTTTCCGTCGAAACCGCTGGGCCGAACGGGATGTGAGCTTTCCCACGCAACACAGAATTGCCTCGCCGCGCGGGTTGCGGCAGAGTCTCATTCCTGTCAGGCCCCGCATACGACACCCTTCGCCCCCAGGGGCGCCTCCCCGGTCCTCGGACGGCGGGAGACACGGCACCACCGCAGCACCGTCCAACTCCATAGCAGCGTCGTATGCCGCCCGGGCATCACGCGGCGCTCCCCGTCGGGGAGTTGTCCACCGGGCCCGTGCCTCCCGTGACCAGAGTGGGGGAGGCCAGTGCCAGGGGCACGAACGCGTCCGCGAGGGTCACCGGAGCGGGCGTCGCTGGAAGGAAACCGTGTGAGCCGGATCTCGGTCCGGGGATTCGCAGTGGCTTCGGCCACCGCGGTCACCGCTGTCGGAAGCGTCGTCGGTGTTGCCTCGGGCAGCACCGGGCAGAGCCACGACGCGGAAGCGACGGCAGCAGGCACGACGCTGCTCGCGGACCTCCCCGTGGGGCAGCAGGCCCAGGTGCAGACCGCGTCCCTGACGCAGCAGGCCAGTGTTCAGGCCATCGCCGCGGACGCAGGTGCCAAGAAGGACGCCGAGGAGGCCGCCCGCAAGGCCGCCGCCGAGACCGCCGTCGCCAAGAAGGAGCGTGCGGAGAAGGCGCAGAAGGCCGCCGAGGAGGCCAAGAAGCGGGCCGAGGAGGAAGCGGCCGCCAGCCGCGCCGCCCAGCGCGAGGCCGCCTCCACCAGCGCCCCCGCCGTCGGCGCCGTCCAGGGCTCCTACAGCATCGGCCAGATCCAGTCGCTGGCCCGCAGCATGGTGCCCAGCGGCCAGTGGCAGTGCTTCAGCAACATCGTGAACCACGAGTCGAGCTGGAACTACCGGGCCGTCAACCCGTCGTCCGGCGCCTACGGCCTCTTCCAGGCCCTGCCCGGTTCCAAGATGTCCTCCGTGGGCTCGGACTGGCAGACCAACCCGGTCACCCAGATCAAGTGGGGCCTCAACTACATGAACGGCCGCTACGGCAGCCCCTGCGGGGCGTGGAGCTTCTGGCAGGCCAACCAGTGGTACTGAGCCGTTAGCGACCGGCGGTCCTCCGCCCCCGGCGCTCAACCGCGCGCGGCCCCTCACCGTCCTGTCGGTGAGGGGCTTTCGCATGCCCCCCCGTGTACCGTCGGACCGGTACGGCTCCAGGGGGAGTGGTGGGGAGAGTCGGGGGAAGAGGACGGAACATGTCGCGAGTGCCAGGATGGCTGGGCCGAGTGGGTTCCGGACTGACCCGGCTCGGCAACCGGCTCGACCAGCGCCGGGCCGAGGCGGAGTGGGACGACGATCCGCACCGTCCCGTCGGCGGCCTCGCCGACGCCGGCCCGGAGCCCGCGCGCGACGCGGACGCGGGCGTCCCGCCGGAACACGGGCGGCCCGACGAACCAGGGCACACCGGCGCCGTCGCGGCACCCGCCCGTCCCGATCCGGCGCAGGCCGTGCCCTGGGGCGTGCGGGTCGCGGCCGAGGCCGGGTGGCGGCTGCTGGTCCTCGCCGGCACCGTGTGGGTGCTGATGCGGGTCATCAGCGCGGTGCGGCTGGTGGTGCTGGCCTTCGTGGTCGCCCTGCTGATCACGGCGCTGCTCCAGCCGACCGTGGCGCGGCTGCGGCGTCGCGGGGTCCCGCGCGCCCTCGCCACCGCGCTGACCGCGATCCTCGGGTTCGTGGTGATGGGGCTGATCGGCTGGTTCGTGACCTGGCAGGTCATGGAGAACATCGACGACCTCTCCTCGCAGATCCAGAGCGGCATCGACGAGTTGCGCAAGTGGCTGCTGAACAGCCCGCTGCACGTCACCGACAAGCAGATCAACGAGATCGCCAAGAGCCTGCGCGAGGCGGTCGGCGCCAACAGCGACCAGATAACGTCCGCCGGACTGGAGGGCGTCACGGTCGTCGTCGAGGCGCTGACCGGCATCCTGCTGGCGGTCTTCTCGACGCTCTTCCTGCTCTACGACGGCAAGCGCATCTGGGAGTGGGCGCTGAAGCTGGTGCCGGCGGCGGCCCGGCCCGGTGTGGCCGGCGCCGGCCCGCGCGCCTGGCGGACGCTGACGGCGTATGTGCGCGGCACCGTGATCGTCGCGCTGATCGACGCCATCTTCATCGGTCTCGGCATCTACTTCCTGCATGTGCCGATGGCCGTGCCGCTGGCCGTGTTCATCTTCCTGTTCGCCTTCATCCCGCTGGTCGGCGCCGTGATGTCGGGGGCGCTGGCGGTCGTCGTGGCGCTGGTGACCCAGGGCGTCTTCGCGGCGGTGATGACCCTCGTCGTGGTCCTGCTGGTGCAGCAGATCGAGGGCCACATCCTGCAGCCGTTCATCCTGGGCCGCGCGGTGCGGGTCCACCCGCTGGCGGTGGTGCTGTCGGTGGCGGCCGGCGGCATGGTGGCCGGCATCGGCGGCGCGGTGGTCGCGGTCCCGCTGGTCGCGGTGGCCAACACCGTCGTGGGCTATCTGCGGGCCTACTCCCGGGAGTCGGCGGTGCGTCAGGCCCCGAGGCCCCGGGACGCCACCGCGACGGACGTCCCGCCCGCGGCGGGGCCGCGCCCGCCCGAGGACCCGCCCCCGCCCGAGGACTCGCCCCGGGCCGGGGCGCCCGCCCGCTAGCCGGCCGGGCGCCGCTCGCACGGCGTGGGCGCCGCCCACCCGACCCGGGCCTCCCGCACCCGACCCGGGCCTCCCGCGCACAACGGGCCCCGCGCACAACGGGCCCCGCGCACAGGGACGGGCCCCGCCCACCGGTTCGGTGGACGGGGCCCGTGCCGTGTTCCGCCTCGCGCGGGACCGGCGGTACTACTGGGCGGCGAGGACCGCCTCGGCGTCCAGCGTGGCGCCGACGGCCTCGACCACGGCGGCGATCTTGAACGCCTCCTGGATCGTGTCGCGGTCCATGCCGGCCTTGCGGAGCACCTGCTCGTGCGAGTCCAGGCACATGCCGCAGCCGTTGACGGCGGAGACCGCGAAGGACCACAGCTCGAAGTCGACCTTGTCGACGCCGGGGTTGCCGATCACGTTCATCCGCAGTCCGGCGCGCAGGGTGCCGTACTCGTGGTCCGACAGCAGGTGCCGGGTGCGGTAGAAGACGTTGTTCATCGCCATGATCGCGGCGGCGGCCTTGGCGGCCGTGTACGCCTCGGGCGACAGGTTCGCCTTCGCCTCCGGCTCCAGCTCGCGCAGCACGATCGGGGAGCGCGAGGCGATCGCGGTCGCCAGCACGGTGCCCCAGAGCTGCTGGGCCGGGAGGTCGGAGTTGCCGATGACCGAGCCCAGGTTGAGCTTCAGGTCCTTGGCGTAGTCCGGTATGGCGGACTTCAGGGAGTCGAGGGACATGTCAGTTCACTCCCCGGAGAGCAGCGCGACCGGGTCGAGGGTCTCGTCGCCCTTGCTCCAGTTGCACGGGCAGAGCTCGTCGGTCTGCAGGGCGTCCAGCACCCGCAGGACCTCCTTCGGGTTCCGGCCGACGGAACCGGCGGTCACCATGGTGAACTGGATCTCGTTGTTCTGGTCCACGATGAAGACGGCGCGCTGCGCGAAGCCGTCCTCGCCCTCGATGCCCAGCGCGCGCATCAGCTCGTGCCTGGAGTCGGCCATCATCGGGAAGGGCAGGTCGGTGAGGTCCGGGTGGTCCTTGCGCCAGGCGTGGTGGACGAACTCGGAGTCACCGGAGAAGCCGAGGACCTGGGCGTCGCGGTCGGCGAACTCGTCGTTCAGCTTGCCGAACGCCGCGATCTCGGTCGGGCACACGAAGGTGAAGTCCTTGGGCCAGGCGAAGACGACCTTCCACTTGCCCTCGTAGGTCTTGTGGTCGATCTGCTCGAACTCCTTGCCCTTCTCCAGCGAGACGCAGGCGGTCAGATCGAACTCGGGGAACTTGTCACCGACAGTGAGCACGCGCACTCCTTGCAGCAGGGAGACATCCGTTTTGCAGTGTTTCCCGTGGGTTGGACACTGTTGATGTTGGCACAGGGTGCATTGATTACGGAAATAGCTACACTCGGTCGTGTTGATCGGAGGTGGCTATCAATGTCCAGTAAGAAACGGCAGCCCAGTCTCTCCCAGCTGCGGGCCTTCGCGGCGGTCGCGGAACATCTTCACTTCCGCGACGCCGCCGCCGCGATCGGGATGAGCCAGCCGGCCCTCTCGGGCGCCGTCTCGGCGCTGGAGGAGGCACTCGGTGTCACCCTGTTGGAGCGTACGACGCGCAAGGTGCTGCTCTCCCCGGCGGGGGCCCGGATCGCGGTGCGGGCCAAGGCGGTGCTCGCCGAGGTCGGCTCGCTGATGGAGGAGGCGGAGGCGGTGCGGGCGCCGTTCACCGGCCCGCTGCGGCTCGGGGTGATCCCCACGGTGGCCCCCTATCTGCTGCCCACCGTGCTGCGGCTGACGCACGACCGGTACCCGGACCTCGACCCCCAGGTGCACGAGGAGCAGACCGCGAGCCTGCTGGACGGACTGGCGACCGGCCGCCTCGACCTGCTGCTCCTGGCGGTGCCGCTCGGGGCGCCCGGGGTCGTCGAACTGCCCCTGTTCGACGAGGACTTCGTGCTCGTCACCCCGACGGGCCACCCGCTCGGCGGCCGGGACGGCATCGACCGCTCGGTGCTGCGCGAACTGCCGCTGCTGCTGCTCGACGAGGGTCACTGCCTGCGCGACCAGGCCCTGGACATCTGCCGCGAGGCGGGCCGCGCGAACATCCCGGCCACGACCACCGCGGCCGGGCTGTCGACCCTGGTGCAGCTGGTGGCCGGCGGCCTCGGGGTGACCCTGCTGCCGCGCACCGCGGTCCGGGTGGAGGTGTCCCACTCCGGACGGCTCCGCACCGGCTCCTTCGCCGCCCCGGCCCCCACCCGCCGCATCGCCCTCGCCATGCGCACGGGCGCGGCCCGCTCCGCGGAGTACGAGCAGCTGGCCGACGCCCTGCGCGAGGCGATGCGGGACCTCCCGGTCCGCCTGGCCGACGTCTGACGCGGGACGCCGCCGCGGCCCGGGACACCACCCGGGCCGCGGCGGCGGCACCCTCCTCGGACGGCCGCTACTCCGTGCGCAGCCCCTCCGGGCGCATCAGGCGCAGCAGCGGCGGCATGCTGAGCAGGGTGACCAGCAGCACCACCCCGGCCCCGATCCCGGTCATGGCCCCGATCCCGGCCCAGTCGACGTGCACCGGGGTGCTCGTCATCTTCAGCAGGACCACCCCCAGCGTCATCCCCACGACGACCGCCAGCAGCAGGCCCAGCACGATCGGGACGGCCGTCTGCCAGAGCACCGACAGGCTCAGGGTGCGGCGCCGGGTGCCGAAGGCGACCAGCGCCGACAGCAGCTTGCGGCGCTCGCGCAACTGCTCCAGCTGCGAGACCAGCAGGCTCGCCCCGATCAGGCCCAGCACGCACGCCGCCCCGACGAACAGCCCGGTGCGGATGGCGTCGAACCGGTTGGTGCGCTCGGTGGCCGCCCAGAGGATCGGATGCGACAGCGGGTCGATCGCCATGGCCGTGTTCCGCGCCCTGTCCCGCACGTCCGGCGCGCTCTCGTCCAGCTTCAGGTAGAGGTGCCCGGTCAGCCCCGGCTCCAGCGCCTTCGGCGCGGCCTTCGGCGTGATCAGGAAGCCGCCCCGGTCGATGCCCATGAGCAGGCCGCTCTTCGGCGTCGCCTCCTTGAGGCCGGCCGGCACCGGCCAGGCGATCTCCCTGCCCTCGTCCCCCTCCGCGTACGACGGGTCCAGGTACATGGCGGGGGTCCTGCGGGCCAGCTCCATGACGTCGAGCTGCCCGTCGTACTGGGCCCCGCGCACGACGAACACGTCGCCGTCGCGGCAGGAGGGGAGCCGCGCGACCTCGCGCAGCGCCGCGCACCCGCCCACGGTCAGGGACGTGCCCTCGTCCGGGTCGACGGCCTTGTCGCCGGCGTAGCCCTCGGAGTAGGCGACGACGGCGTCGACGCCCGGGGTGCTCCGGAACCGCTCCCGGGCCCCGTCGAGGGCCGCGTTGTCCCGCAGCGTCACCTCCATCTGGGCCAGGGCGGGGTCCTTCCCCGTGGACCTGGTGTAGAAGCTGTCGACCCCGGCGAAGAGCATCTGCAGCGCGATCGCCCCCGCGACGGCCACCGCGATGCCGTTGACCATCCGGGCCGCCGAGCCGCTGCTCAACTGGAGCCTGCGCACGGCGAGCTGCCAGGAGACCGGGCCCGAGCCCAGCCGGGCCACGACCGTCTCCACGATCCACGGCAGCAGCGCGGTCACGCCGACCAGCAGCAGGACCACCCCGCCGGTCACCATGTACTGGTTGAACTCCCCGTTGTCCCGGCCGTAGCCGATCATCGGGAAGAGCAGCCCCAGACCCCCCAGCGGCAGCAGCAGCCGCCACCACAGCCGGCGCCGGGCGGGCCGGGCGGTGCGCACCACGCCGAGCGGTTCGATGGCCACCCCGCGCAGCGCGAACAGCGTCACCAGTACCGCGGTCGCCGGCACCGCCACCGCCACCGCCAGGGCGAGCAGCGGGGAGGGGTTGAGATAGCTCGGGAACACGCTGATGTCGAACACCTCCGCGTGGCCAGCGAGTTGCCGTCCGATCAGGAAGAACACGGCACCGAGCAGCAGCCCGAGGACCGCGCCCGCCAGCGCCTCACCGGCGGCGATGCGCCGGGTCATGCGGCTGTCGGAGCCCACCAGCCGCAGCGCCGCGAGCCGCCGGTCGCGCCGCTCGCCGCCGAACCGCACGGCCGCCGCGATGAACACCGTCACCGGCATCAGCAGCACCACGAAGACGACCAGGATCAGCAGCAGGAGGACCGGATCGGACCGCTCGCTGTCCGGGCCGGGTTCGCCGAAGCGGTCGATGCGGGTGATCCGCCCGCCGTCGATCTCCTGCGCGAGCCCGGTGGCGCCCCGGACGAAGGCGAGCTCCTGCGAGCCGATGAGTCCGGGTTCCCCGATGGTGCCGACGATCCGGTCCGGCAGCCGTTCGCGCAGCAGTGCGCCCTGGTCCGACTCCAGCAGCTTCCGCAGCGCCGGGGAGACCACCATCTCGCCCTTGGCCGGGAACTTCGCCACGCCCGGGGGCAGCGGGGCCTCGGGCCCCTCCACCTCCATGGCGCGGCCCCGGACGCTGGAGTCGCGGAAGTCCGTGTCGACGTTGGCGACGACCAGGGTGTCCTTCCCGCGCTCCAGGTCGTTGGCCGTGTAGGTGATGTCGGTGCGGGCGGCCTCGCGCTGGTGCCGCACGTCGAGCGCGGTCGGCAGGGCCGTGGTCAGCAGCAGCAGGGCCACGCCGAGCCCGACGCCGACGGCGGTCAGCAGCGCCCGGGTCCAGCCCTCGCGCCCTCCGGTGAGGGTGAAGCGGACGCCGAGGGCCAGGTCCGCGGCCCACTGGCGGAGCTTCATACGGCACGCTCCATGTCGCGGGAGCGGCCGTCCCGCACGACGATCTCGCGGTCGGAGTACGCGGCCACCCGGGCCTCGTGCGTGACCAGGACGACGGCGGCGTTGGTGGACCGGGCCGCGTCGGTGAGCAGCTCCATCACCCGCTCGCCGTTGAGGGAGTCCAGGGCGCCGGTCGGCTCGTCGGCGAAGAGCACCCGGGGGGAGGTGACCAGGGACCGGGCCACGGCGACCCGCTGGCCCTGGCCGCCGGAGACCTCGCCGGGGCGCTTGCCGCGCAGGTCGTCGACCTCCAGGCGCTCCATCCAGCCGAGGGCGGTGCGCTCGGCCTGCTTGCGGGGGGTGCCGTTCAGCCGCAGTGGCAGGGCGACGTTCTCGACGCAGGTCAGCTCCGGAACGAGCTGGCCGAACTGGAAGACGAAGCCGAACTCGCTGCGCCGCAGGGCGCTGCGCTCGGCGTCGCCCATGGCGGACAGCTCGCGCCCGTCGTACAGGATGGTGCCGGAGTCGGGCGGCACGATGCCGGCGAGGCAGTGCAGCAGGGTCGACTTGCCGGAGCCGGAGGGCCCCATCACGGCGACGACCTCGCCGGGGTGGATGGAGAACTCGGCGCCGTCGAGGGCGAGGGTCGGGCCGTAGGCCTTGCGGAGCCCGTCGGCCGAGAGCAGGGAACCGGGCGGAGGGGTCACTTGGTCACCACCTCGCGGAGGCGGTCGAGGCGGGCCGCGGTGAGCTCCAGCCAGCGCAGGTCGGCCTCCAGGTGGAAGAGGGCGTGGTCGCAGATGAGCTGGTCGGCGAGATCGCCGCCGCGCTTGCGGTCGGTGAGGATGCGCATGCTCCGCAGGTGCTCCGAGCGCTGGGTGTCGAGGATGTCGGCGGCGTCGCGGCCGGTGAGGAGCGCGAGGACGACCTTGGTGTAGAGGGTCGACTGGAGGTACGGCTCGGGCTTCTCGGGTGTGCAGAGCCACTGCTGGACGTCGGTGACCCCGGCGTCGGTGACGGCGTACCGCTTGCGCTCGGGACCGCCGCCCGCCTCTATGCCGTCGACCACGACGAGGCCGTTCTTCAGCAGGCGGGACATCGTCGAGTAGACCTGGCCGTAGTGCAGCGGCCGGTCGTGACCGAACTTCTCGTCGAAGGCGCGCTTGAGGTCGTAGCCGTGGCGCGGACCGGACTCCAGGAGTCCCAGGAGGGTGTGACCGATGGACATGCGAGCACTCTACACAGCGGGTATACGCACGATGTATACGCGCAGTGTGCAGTTCCTCGGCGATGCCGTGGG
Source organism: Streptomyces sp. NPDC107521 (assembly GCF_055598485.1). Taxonomy (NCBI): domain Bacteria; kingdom Bacillati; phylum Actinomycetota; class Actinomycetes; order Kitasatosporales; family Streptomycetaceae; genus Streptomyces; species Streptomyces sp. NPDC107521. The sequence continues at coordinate 26,423 of NZ_JBVKAT010000006.1, read as the reverse complement.
CGAGGGGTGAAGGGGCAGGTCAAACAGGTTTGTCACGGTTCCGTGACGATGGAAAGGCGACTTCCGGTGAGCGTCCTGAGGGCGTCCCTCGGGGGCGTCCTCCCGACGGGTCGCGGGCGGGCGGCGGGCCCGCGGAACGCCACCGCCCCGCCCCCGGTGCGAGCGGGTGGCGGGGCGGGAGCGGGGTGTCCGGCGGGCGGCCGGGGCCCGTCTCCCGGCGGGTGTCCGGGGCCGGCCTCCGGGGTGGCGTCCGGCGCGGTCAGGGCCCCGGGTCCGGGTCCCGGGGCGGGCGGCCCCGGCGGGGGAGGGGGCCGGTGTCGCCCGGGAGCCGGCCCGCCTCGGCGAGCGCCCGGCGCAGCAGGAACTCGATCTGGGCGTTGGCCGACCGCAGCTCGTCGCCCGCCCAGCGGGCCAGCGCCTCGTACACCTGCGGGTCCAGGCGCAGTAAGACCTGCTTGCGCTGCTGGGCGCGGCGCGGCGCGGGCGAACCCTCGGCGGGGGCGGTCACTGGTAGAGCGTGCCGGTGTTCAGGACCGGCTGCGCCGCGCGGTCGCCGCAGAGCACGACCATCAGATTGGACACCATCGCCGCCTTCCGCTCGTCGTCCAGCTCCACGATGCCGCGCTGGCCGATCCGCTCCAGGGCCGCCTCGACCATGCCGACCGCGCCGTCGACGATCTGCCGCCGGGCGGCGACCACGGCGCCCGCCTGCTGCCGCTGGAGCATCGCCGAGGCGATCTCGGGCGCGTAGGCGAGGTGGGTGAAGCGGGACTCGATGATCTGCACCCCGGCCGCCTCGACCCGCGCGTGCAGCTCGACCGCCAGCTTCTCGGTGATCTCCTCGGCGTTGCCGCGCAGCGAGAGCCCGTCCTCGTCGTGGGCGTCGTAGGGGTACTCGATGGCGATGTGCCGCACGGCCGCCTCGGTCTGGGTGGAGACGAACTCGATGTAGTCGTCCACCTCGAAGGTGGCCTGCGCGGTGTCCTCCACCCGCCACACCACGACCGCCGCCAGCTCGATCGGGTTGCCGTAGGCGTCGTTCACCTTGAGCACGGCCGTCTCGTGGTTGCGCACCCGGGTGGAGATCTTGGTGCGCGAGGTGAACGGGTTCACCCAGCGCAGCCCGTCCTGGCGGATGGTGCCCCGGTAGCGCCCGAAGAGCTGCACCACGCGGGCCTCGCCCGGCGCCACCATGTTCAGGCCGCACATCGCGAGGAAGGCGGCCAGCGCCACCAGGATGCCCACGACGATCAGCGTGGCCTTGGCGCCGGTCCCCGCGACGCCCGCCGAGGACGCGATCAGCCCCGCGCCGACCAGCAGGCCCACCAGGCCGAGCAGCAGCGCCAGGCCGCCCCCGATGCTGTGCGCCGGGGTCTCGCGCACTCTCGGCGCCGGCATCTCGGGCACGTCCGCGGTCGGCTGCGGTGTCTGCGGTGCGCTCATGGGTGGGTCCCCCCGTTCCGGCGGTGCGCGCCCGACGCGCGCCCGCACTGTCGTCGTCTGCCGCGACCCTAGCACGCAGTCATCAAACTGCTATCACTTAAATGGTTCGCGGCAACCCCGGAGGGCTCTCGTGCGTCGGTTCCTCCGGGGTGGGTGCTGATTCTCACGTCCGCAAATAGTGGGATCGGCCGCCGATCCCCTTATCACCCGGTGTTAGCTTTCTGAGCTGACCTGAGCGACGAACCTGTGTGACGCGTGAGCACACACGACCGAATCGGAGCGGATCGGACCCATGGGACGAGCGGAAGAGAGAAGAGCACGACAGCGCGGTGGCCGCCGCGCGGCGTCGGACCGCCGCCGCTCGTCCGGTACCGCCGGAGCGGGCGGGAAGGGCCGGATACGCAGGCTGTTCACCTGGAAGAAGATCCTCGGAACCTTCCTGGGCGTCTGCGTGCTCCTCATGGGCGGTTTCGTCGTCCTGTACATGGTGATCGACATACCGGAGGTCGGCAACGGCGACGCCGAGCTCCAGGGCAACATCTACAAGTACAGCGACGGCTCGATCATGGCCCGCAAGGGCTACAACCGGGAGATCGTCGACCTGGCCCAGGTGCCCAAGGCCGTCCAGCACACCTTCGTCGCCGCCGAGAACAAGAGCTTCTACAAGGACTCCGGCGTCGACCTCAGGGGCACCACCCGCGGCCTGCTCAACACCCTCTCCGGCAAGGGCACGCAGGGCGGCTCGACCATCACCCAGCAGTACGTCAAGAACTACTACCTGACCCAGGACCAGACCGTCTCGCGCAAGCTCAAGGAACTGGTCATCTCCCTGAAGCTGGACCGGAGCAAGTCCAAGGACTACATCCTCGCCGGCTACATCAACACCAGCTTCTACGGGCGCAACGCCTACGGCATCCAGGCCGCCGCCCAGGCCTACTACCGGGTCGACGCCAAGGACCTCACCGTCGAGCAGGGCGCCTACCTCGCCGCCCTCCTCCAGGCGCCCGTCCAGTACGACTGGGCCGTCGCCGGGGACACCAGCAAGCGGCTGGTGCAGCAGCGCTGGAACTACGTCCTGGACAACATGGTCGACATGGACTGGCTGGACGCCGGGGACCGCCGGGACATGAAGTTCCCGGTGCCGAAGAAGCCCCGGCCCGCCCCGGGCATGGGGGGCCAGACGGGCTACCTGGTCGAGGCCGCCAACACCGCGCTCCGCAAGCAGCTCGTCGAGAGCGGCGCCGCCGAGGACCGCAAGCAGGCCGACGCGATGGTCGACCGCGGCGGCTGGACCATCACCCTCAACATCGACAAGAAGAAGCAGAAGGCGCTGGAGGGCGCGGTCCGGGAGAAGCTCCTGAGCCGGCTCGACCCGAAGGCGCGCGGCGTCGACGCCGACGTCCAGGCGGGCGCCGTCTCCGTCGACCCCAAGACGGGCGCCGTGGTGGCGATGTACGGGGGCGTGGACTACTTCAAGCACTACGTCAACAACGCCACCCGCTCCGACTACCAGCCCGCCTCCACCTTCAAGCCGGTGATCCTGGCCGCCGCCGTCGACAAGGACGCCGAGACCCAGGAGGGCGTCCCGATCACCGACACCACCCTCTACGACGGCACCAGCAAGCGCCCCGTGGTGGACAAGGGCCGCGAGGTCGGCTTCGCCCCCGAGAACGAGGACGACCAGAACTACGACGAGATCACCGTCCAGCAGGCCATGAACCTCTCGGTCAACTCCGTCTTCGCGCAGATGGGCGTCGACGTGGGGATGTCCGAGGTGGTGAAGGTCGCCGGACGGCTCGGCATGAACACCGAGGGCATGGACCCGGTGCCCGCCCAGACCCTGGGCAGCATGGGCGCCAGCCCGCTGGAGATGGCCGGCGTCTACGCCACCCTCGACAACCACGGCCGCAGGGTCACCCCGGCCATGGTCAAGTCGGCCGAGCAGAACGGCCGCGGGGTCGACTTCCCCGACCCCGTCGGGGAGCAGGTCGTCAGCCGCGAGGCCGCCGACACGGTGACCTCCGTCCTGACCGGTGTGGTCGACGACGGCACGGCCCGGCGCGCCGTGTGGGACAACCCGCTGCGCGACGGCCAGCAGGTCGCCGGCAAGACCGGCACCTCCGACAACAACAAGTCGGCCTGGTTCACCGGATTCACGCCCGGACTGGTCACCTCCGTCGGCCTGTTCGGCGAGGACGACAAGGAACCCCACCCGCAGGTCCCGATGTACGGGGCCGGCGCCGAGAACCGCGTCAACGGCGGCGGCTTCCCGGCGCAGATCTGGGCCGCCTACACCTTCGGCGTGATGGACGAGGTCACCGAGTTCGACCTGGAGACCAAGCAGGGCGCGGCGGTGCGGCCCACCACCAAGCCCTCGCCCACCACCTCGCCCTCCACCTCCCCCTCGCCCGAGGAGACGCCCGAGGAGACTCCGACGGAGAAGGAGACCCCGAAGGAGACGCCCACCAGGGAGGAGACGCCCGAGGAGACCCCGGAGCCGCCCCGGACGACCCCGGAACCCCCGACGACCAGCCCGTCGACCGAACCGCCGCCGGACGAGGGCGAGTCCACGGCCCCGGAGGAGCCCCCCGTCCCGGAGGGCGAACGCCCGCAGCCGTAGGAGCGCCGAAGGGCGCCCGGTGGAAGCACTCCACCGGGCGCCCTTCGGCGTACCGGGCCCGCCCCGGCGGGCGGGTGGGGGCCCGGCTGCCGGGGCTCAGCCCCGGTTCAGCTCGAACCAGACCACCTTGCCGGTGCTCAGCCGGGTCGCGCCCCAGCGCCGGGCCAGCCGGTTGACCAGGTACAGCCCGCGCCCGCCCTCGTCCGTGGCCCGCGCCTGCCGCAGCCTCGGCAGCTGCGGCACGTCGTCGCCGACCTCGCAGCGCAGGACGTCGGTGCGCAGCAGCCGCAGCGTGACCGGCCGGGACGCGTAGCGCACCGCGTTGGTCACCACCTCGCTGACCAGCAGCTCCACCGAGTCGGTCATCTCCTCCAGGCCCCAGCGGGCGAGCGCGCGCCGGGCCAGCCGCCGGGCCCGGCCCGGGGCCGAGTCCTCCGGGTCCAGGCACCAGCACGCCACGTCACTGGGGGCGATCCCGTCGAACCGGGCGGCGAGCAGCGCGATGTCGTCGTCCCGGTCGCCGGGGCCGAGCATGTCCAGCACCTCGTCGCACAGCGCCTCCAGGGGCGGCGGGTGGTCCGGCCCGGTGAGCCGCGCGGTCGCGGCCAGCCGCTCCCGCAACTGCTCTATGCCGGTCCACACGTCGCGCAGCCGGGACTCCACCAGGCCGTCGGTGTACAGCAGCAGGGTCGCGCCCGCCGGGGCCTCCAGCTCCACCGCCTCGAAGTCCACGCCGCCGACGCCGATGGGGGCGCCCGCCGGGACCGGCAGCACCTCGGCGTGGCCGCCGAGCCGGAGCAGGACGGGCGGCGGATGGCCCGCGTTGGCGACGGTGATGCGGTGCTTGACCGGGTCGTAGACCGCGTACATGCAGGTCGCCATGCGGTCGGTGCCGAGCCGCTGCGCCTGCTCGTCGAGGTGGTGCAGCACCTCCTGCGGCGGCAGGTCCAGCCCGGCCAGGGTCTGCGCGGTCGTGCGGAGCTGGCCCATGATGGCGGCCGACGTCATGGAGTGCCCCATCACGTCCCCGACCACCAGCGCCACCCGGCTGCCGGGCAGCGGGATCGCGTCGTACCAGTCGCCGCCGACCCGGGCCGTCTCGGCCGCCGGGAGGTAGCGCGAGGCCAGCCGCACACCGGTGCAGCGCGGCAGGTTCTCCGGGAGCATGGTGCGCTGCAGCTCGTCCGCGATGTACGCCTCGCGCCCGTACAGCACCGCCTTGTCGATGCCGAGCGCGCTGTGCGTGGCGAGCTGGGCGGCGACCAGCAGGTCGTCGCCCTCGAAGGCGACCCGCTCGGGCCCGCGCAGGAACAGGGCGGCCCCGATCACCCGCCGCCGTCCGCGCAGCGGCGCCAGGATCGCCCGGCGGCCCGCGGGGACGATGAACTCGCCGCCCTCGCCCAGCAGCTCGGGCAGGGCCGGGCGGGCGCCCGGGGAGTCGGTGAACACCGGGCGCACCCCGCGCAGCACCTCCGCCAGCGCGCTGCCCGGCCGCACCTCGCACAGCTCCGCGCCGACCGTGTCCAGCTCGGACGGCTCCGGCTGGACGACCGGGGCGAATCCGCCCTCGGTGTCCCGCTCGGCCGGTATCCGGTCGCTGCGGCGCAGTCTCAGCACCAGCGGACCGGTGGGCCGTTCGTCGCCGACCGGCAGCGGCTCGCGCAGATAGACGAGGATGGCGTCGGCGAAGGTCGGCACCGTGGCCCGGCACAGCCCCATGACGATCTCGTCCAGGTCCATGCCCCGGGCGATCCGCCGGGTGGCGGCGCCGACGAAGCGCAGCCGGTCGCCGTCCCGCCGCATCGGCGTGGGCTGCCCCGGCGGCGTGGGCCGGCCGGTGCGGCGGTCCGCCCCGTCGGCCCCGCGATGGCGTTCCTGCCCGGCCGCCGCCGTCTCGGCGGTCGGCCCGCTCTGTGCGCTCGGCTGCACCGGCACCCCCTCGGGTGTGGGCCGTGAACGGAGTGTGCCGGGCTCGGCGGCCTGGTCGGGGCCCGGCTGGCGGTGCTCGAAGGTTTCGGCGGGGTCCGGTCCCGGCGGCCTGCCGACCCGGCCCTGAGCTCCTAAGGCGACGGCCTCGGGGGCGTGGGGCGGTACGGGGGCGTGCGCGAGCGCCCCGCGGGGGTCCGCGGGGTCGACGCCTGCCTGGAGGCTCTGGGGAGAGGTCGGCTGCTCCGTCACGCGTGTCGAATCCATCCGTCCGGGACTGCCCGCGGCGCGTGCAGTTCGTCCCGCAGAATTCCCGATACCCGGAACACACGCCCGAGGAACGGATTTGCCGCGGGGTCAGAGGTTGTTCCTGTGCCGCCGGGGGGCCGGCGGCGGCCCGTACCGGTACTGCCCTCGTGCCGCTCGCTCACGTCCTGCCGCCCCTCGGTGACGATCGGTCAAGCACGTCGTGCGTTCCGTCAGTTGCCGCTCCGCGCCGTTGCGGAGGACGATCCTACGTTTCCTGCCCTGGGGCCCATCAAGGGTCTCATGAGGACACCCGCGCGGGTGTGCGGTCCCAGTCCCCGGGGAGCGACGGTACCGCCCAGCCGGGGTCCGGGCGCCAGTCCTCCCAGCCGTCCGGGAACGGAGGCCCCCACTCCTCGATCACCGCCACCGCGGCACGGCCCGCGGCGCGCACCCGGGCGGCCAGCGCCCCGTCCACCAGGCCGTCCCGCTGGGCCTGGGCGAACTCGTCCTCGTCCCGCCACTGCCAACTCCGGTCGGGCTGCACGGTGATGTCCAGGAAGTGGTCCTCGGAGTCCACGCCGCCCTCCCAGCGGGCCAGCGGCTCCTCCAGATTGACGTACCAGTTCTTGAACAGCCAGCCCGGTTCCCAGAACAGCCACACCGACCAGGGCTCGCCCGGCCGGGCCAGCTTCAGCACCCCGGTGCCGAACCAGTGGTCGTACTGGATGGCGCGGGGCCGGGTGTAGCGGGTCGCGAGCGGCTCCAGGTGCACCGGAGTGCCGTCGGCGAGGACCGGCTTCACGCACCGGGTGCCGGGCGCCATCCACACGGCGAGCACGTCCGCGTCGTCGCGCACGACGGTGACGGGACGGGCGATGTGGAAGCCGGGGCCGCCGTTCTCCCGGTAGCGCCACAGGATGTGGCTCCCCGGTGCCCAGTGCCCCGCCGGGGCCGCGGGGCCGCCCGCCTCCGTCGCCGCGCTCACCGCATCTCCGTCTGCCATGGACCGATATTAGGGGCTGCCGTTCCGATCGGGCGGCAGGAAAGCGGCAGTTCCCCCCTCCCGGACCGGGCGCCCCGCGCCCCTGCCGGGCCCCGGGGCGCGGGCCGCGCGACGGACGGGCGGGGGTCGGCCGGCCGCGGCGGCCGGCCCCTCACGGGCGGGTCATCCGCAGCACGTCCAGCGCCTCGTCGAGCTGTTCGCGGGTGAGGTCGCCGCGCTCCACGTAGCCGCCCTCCAGGACGACGTCGCGGATCGTCCGACGCTCGGCCAGCGCCTTCTTGGCCACCTTCGCGGCCTCCTCGTAGCCGATGTAGCGGTTGAGCGGGGTCACCACGGACGGCGACGACTCGGCGTACTCGCGGGCCCGTTCGCGGTGGGCCGTGACGCCGTCGACGGTGCGGTCGGCCAGCAGCCGCGAGACGTTGGCGAGCAGCCGGACGGACTCCAGCACGTTCCGGGCGATGACCGGAAGCATCACGTTCAGCTCGAAGTTGCCGGCCGCCCCCGCCGCGGCGACGGTCGCGTCGTTGCCGGTGACCTGGGCGGCCACCATCAGCACCGCCTCCGGCACCACCGGGTTGACCTTGCCCGGCATGATCGACGAGCCGGGCTGGAGGTCGGGCAGGGAGATCTCGGCGAGCCCGGTGCGCGGCCCGGAGGCCATCCAGCGCAGATCGTTGGCGATCTTCGTCAGGCCGACGGCGATGGTCCGGAGCTGCCCGCTGGTCTCCACGACGCCGTCCCGGGCGCCCTGCGCCTCGAAGTGGTCGCGGGCCTCGGTCAGCGGCAGCCCGGTGGCGCGGGCCACCTCCGCGATCACGGCGGCGGAGAAGCCGGGCGGGGTGTTGATGCCGGTGCCCACCGCGGTGCCGCCGAGCGGCAGTTCGGCCAGCCGGGGCAGCGAGGCGTTCAGCCGCTCGACCCCGTACCGCACCTGCGCCGCGTAACCGCCGAACTCCTGGCCGAGGGTGACCGGGGTGGCGTCCATCAGATGGGTGCGCCCGGACTTGACGACGTCGGCGAACTCGGCGGCCTTGCGCTCCAGCGCCGCCGCCAGGTGGTCCAGGGCGGGGATCAGGTCGCGGGTGACGGCGGCGGTGGCCGCGATGTGGAGGGAGGAGGGGAACACGTCGTTGGACGACTGGGAGGCGTTGACATGGTCGTTGGGGTGCACGTCCCGGCCGAGCCGCTCGCCCGCGAGGGTGGCGATGACCTCGTTGGCGTTCATGTTCGACGAGGTGCCCGAGCCGGTCTGGAACACGTCCACCGGGAAGTGCTCGTCCCAGGCGCCCTCCGCGACCTCCCCGGCCGCCTCCCGGATCGCCCGCGCGATCTCCGCGTCGACCACGCCCAGCTCGGCGTTGACCTTCGCCGCGGCGCCCTTGATCCGGGCGAGCGCCTCGATGTGCGCCCGCTCGATGCGCTGCCCGGAGACGGGGAAGTTCTCCACGGCGCGCTGCGTCTGCGCCCGCCACTTCGCCCACGCGGGGACCCGGACCTCGCCCATGGAGTCGTGCTCGATGCGGTATTCGCTCATACCGGGTACAGCGCCGGAGGCGGCCGGGATGTTCCGTTCCGGAACGCCGTTCACCCTCGTGGCCGTGCGCCGCCGGGGGAGGCCCCGCGGGCGGCCGGGGCGGTGGACGGGGCCCGTGCCGGGGCGTGCCGGGGTGCCCGCGGCACGGCGGGCGGCGCGGGGCACCCCGGGGGCGCGCCGGGAGTGTCCCGCGGGCGCGTCCGGGGTGCCCCGGGGGAGAGTCAGGCCAGGCCGGGGCCGCGGACCGGGATCGTCGTGAACGTCGGCTGCGGGGCCGGGTCCTGGAAGAAGTCGTTGCCCTTGTCGTCCACCACGACGAACGCCGGGAAGTCCTCCACCTCGATCCGCCAGACCGCCTCCATGCCGAGCTCCTCGTACTCGACGACCTCGACCTTCTTGATGCAGTCCTGCGCCAGCCGGGCCGCCGGGCCGCCGATCGACCCCAGGTAGAAGCCGCCGTGCGTGTCGCAGGCCTCGGTGACCTGCCTGCTGCGGTTGCCCTTGGCGAGCATCACCCGGGAGCCGCCCGCCGCCTGGAACTGCTCCACGTAGGAGTCCATCCGCCCGGCCGTGGTCGGCCCGAAGGACCCGGACGCGTAGCCCTCGGGGGTCTTCGCCGGTCCGGCGTAGTACACCGGGTGGTCCTTGAGGTACTGCGGCATCTCCTCGCCCGCGTCCAGCCGCTCCTTGATCTTGGCGTGGGCGATGTCGCGCGCCACGACCAGCGGGCCGGTCAGCGACAGCCGGGTCTTGACCGGGTGCCTGGTCAGCTCGGCCAGGATCGCGTCCATCGGCTGGTTGAGGTCGATCCGGACGACGTCGCCGGCCTCGTCGAGCTGCTCGTCCGTGGTCTCCGGCAGGAACCGCGCCGGGTCCGTCTCCAACTGCTCCAGGAAGACGCCCTCGGCGGTGATCCTCGCCACCGCCTGGCGGTCCGCCGAGCAGGACACCGCGATGGCGACCGGGCAGGACGCGCCGTGCCGCGGCAGGCGCACCACGCGCACGTCGTGGCAGAAGTACTTGCCGCCGAACTGGGCGCCGATGCCGATGCGCTGGGTCAGCTCGAAGACCTTCTCCTCCAGCTCCTTGTCCCGGAAGCCGTGGCCGAGCTCGGAGCCCTCGGCGGGGATCCCGTCCAGGTAGTGCGCGGAGGCGTACTTCGCGGTCTTCAGCGCGTACTCGGCCGAGGTGCCGCCGACCACGATCGCCAGGTGGTACGGCGGACAGGCGGCCGTGCCCAGCGAACGGATCTTCTCCTCCAGGAACTTCATCATGGAGGCCTCGTTCAGGACCGCCTTGGTCTCCTGGTAGAGGAACGACTTGTTGGCCGAGCCGCCGCCCTTGGCCATGAAGAGGAACTTGTAGGCGTCGCCGTCGGTGGCGTACAGCTCGATCTGGGCGGGGAGGTTGGAGCCGGTGTTCCGCTCCTCCCACATGGTCAGCGGCGCCATCTGCGAGTAGCGCAGGTTCAGGTTCCGGTAGGCGTCGTGGATGCCCCGGCTCAGGGCCTCCTCGTCGCCGCCCGCCGTCAGCACGTTCTGGCCGCGCTTGCCCATGACGATCGCGGTGCCGGTGTCCTGGCACATCGGCAGCACGCCGGCCGCCGCGATGTTCGCGTTCTTCAGCAGGTCCAGCGCCACGAACTTGTCGTTGCCCGACGCCTCGGGGTCGTCGATGATGCGGCGGAGCTGGGCCAGGTGGGCCGGGCGCAGGTAGTGCTGGATGTCGTGGACGGCCTCCTCGGCCAGCTTGCGCAGCGCCTCCGGCTCCACCCTGAGGAAGGTCCGCCCGTCGGCCTCGAACGTGGACACCCCCTCGGAGGTCACCAGCCGGTACGGAGTGGTGTCCTCACCCTGGGGGAGCAGATCGGTGTACGCGAACTCAGGCATCTCGCCCATTCCTCACTCGACAACACGCACGGCTGGATTCCGCAGCGACGGCGGCTGGCCTCCATCGGCAGCGCCCACCAGCGTAGGACCTGGCGGCGGCGGCCCGCTTGTGAGGTAGGGCTCAGTCGGGACGGACGGGGTTGTCCACAGGGCTGGTCGCGATCTATCGCGTTTCGGTAGGCTGCCGCCGTGGACCTTCACCAACACGCCCAGGGCCGGGGCGCGAACACGGCGCCGACCGTCGGGGAGCTGCGCGCCTCGGACGCCGACCGGGACCGCATCGCGGAGATGCTGCGCGAGGCGCTCGCCGAGGGGCGGCTGACCGCCGAGGAGCACGCCGAGCGCGTCGAGGGCGTGCTCGCCGCCAAGACCGTCGGCGAGCTGGACGTGTTCGTCCGCGACCTGCCCGCCGCGCACACCGGCCGCCCGGCCCCCGCCCCGGCGTCCGCCGGCCACCCCCGCCCCGGGGCGATACCCCAGGCCCCCGACGAGAACGTGGTGGCGGTCTTCAGCAGCGCCGTCCGCCGGGGCCGCTGGCGGGCCAGCCGCCGTATCCACGCCTACGCCGTCTTCGGCAGTGTGGAGATCGACCTCAGCGAGGCCCTCTTCGACTACCAGCATGTGGTGATCAAGGCGTTCTCGGTCTTCGGCAGCGTCGAGGTCCGTGTCCCGGAGAACGTGTCGCTGCGCGGCACCGGCGGGAGTGTGCTCGGCAGCTTCGAGGTGCACACCCTGGACTCCGACGAGGAGCAGGCGCCCGTCATCCATGTGGACGGCTGGGCGGTGCTCGGCTCCGTCGAGGCCCGCCCCCGGCGCGGCAGGGTCGTCGCGGACATCCTGGACCGGGTGCGCCGCTCCGTCGACCGGGGGGTGCGCAAGCATCTGTAGCGGCCCCGGCGGCCGTCGTGAACCCAGTGCATAGGCTCGCGTACAACGGGTAAGCCTGACGCATCGTCTCTCGCTCGCGAAGCCGTCGTCAGGAGTAGACCCGTGGTGCAACCGCCCCATTCGTCCCTGCAGGTAGCTGCCGTACCGGCCCAGCGGGGGCCGGTGCGGGACAGGGACCAAGACGCTCCGTGGCACACCGAGGCGGTGTGCCGGCGCGACGAGGCCGGACTGTTCTTCGCCCCCTCCAAGGAGCCCACCGCGGCCCGGCTCTCCCGTGAGGAGGCGGCCAAGCGCGTCTGCGCCCGCTGCCCCGTCATGGTCGAGTGCCGTGAGCACGCGCTGGTGCAGCCCGAGCCGTACGGGGTCTGGGGCGGGCTGACCGCCGCCGAGCGCCGGGTGGTGCTGGCCCGGCGCCGCCGCCGTGACGTGGAATTGCAGAAGACCTCCCGCACCGCCGCGGACCGCATAGCCGCGGCCGGCTGACGGCTCCGGGTCCGGGCCCCGCGCCCTCGGCCCGGGTCGTCCCGGCGGCCCGCGTCCTCCCGGTGGTGTGCTCCGGTCCGTGCCGACGGTCCGGTGCCTCCCGGGGCGGCGTGCGCGTGTCCGGGGCGGAGGGCGTCCGGCACGGGTCAGGGCGGGGCGGGCGGGGCGCCCGCGCGGGTTCGGCGCGTCCCGGAGGCTGCGCGGCCCGGTGGCGGTGCGATGGCGGCGCTGACGGGGTCGGCGCGGCCGGTGCGCGGTACGCGGTGCTCAGCGCGGGGTTCGCGGTGCGCGGTGCGCCGTACGGGGTTGCCCTGTGCGTGGCCGGGAGGCGGTGCGCGGGCAGGGGAAAGGGGCGCCCCCTCCGCACAGAGGGCGCCCCTTTCGCGAGAGCGCGGCGGTGGTGCCGCGAGGTCACTTGGCGCGGTCGAAGTCGATCGCGCTGTAGGCACGCAGCTTGCTCAGCCGGTGCTCGGAGGTGATCCGGCGGACCGTGCCGGAGCGGGAGCGCATCACGATGGAGTCGGTCGTGGCCGTCTCCGAGCGGTAGCGCACCCCGCGCAGCAGTTCGCCGTCGGTGATGCCGGTGGCGACGAAGAAGACGTTGTCCCCGGAGACCAGGTCGTCGGTGGTCAGCACCCGGTCCAGGTCGTGCCCGGCGTCCAGGGCCCGCTGCCGCTCCTCGTCGTCCTTGGGCCAGAGCTTGCCCTGGATGGTGCCGCCCAGGCACTGCACCGCGCAGGCGGAGATGATGCCCTCCGGGGTGCCGCCGATGCCGAGCAGCAGATCGATGCCGGTGCCCTCGCGCAGCGCCAGGATGGAGCCGGCCACGTCCCCGTCGGAGATCAGCTTGATCCGGGCGCCGGTCTCCCGGACCTCGTCGATCAGGCCCTGGTGCCGGGGCCGGTCGAGGATGACGACGGTGACGTCCTCGGGCGTGGAGCGCTTGGCCTTGGCGACCCGGCGGATGTTCACCGACACGGGCGCGTCGATGTCGACGAAGTCGGCGGCCTCCGGGCCGGTGACCAGCTTGTCCATGTAGAAGACGGCCGACGGGTCGAACATGGAGCCGCGCTCGGCGGCGGCCAGCACCGCGATGGCGTTGGTCATGCCGTTGGCGGTCAGGGTGGTGCCGTCGATCGGGTCGACGGCGATGTCGACCTCGGCGCCGGTGCCGTCCCCGACGTTCTCCCCGTTGAAGAGCATCGGCGCCTCGTCCTTCTCGCCCTCGCCGATGACGACGACGCCGTTCATCGAGACGGTGGAGACGAGGGTGCGCATGGCCCGCACGGCGGCGCCGTCGGCGCCGTTCTTGTCGCCGCGCCCGACCCAGCGGCCGGCGGCCATCGCCGCGGCCTCGGTGACCCGTACGAGTTCCAGGGCGAGGTTGCGGTCGGGCGCTTCGGAGGGGACATCCAGTTCGGACGGCAATTGATGATTTTCGGTCATCGGAGCGCACCTTTCTGTACGACGACGGCCGGTTGAGGGTATGGATCGACTGTATCTCCCGTCCGACAGAATGAGCAGGGGCCCCCACGGATGAGCGGGCCGGGCACCTGCGACGATGGGGGCGTGGCAGGTATGAAAGGCAAGCAGAAGTCGGCCCGGGACATGATCCTGTCCCTCGGGGTCATCATGCTGGTGGCGGGCGTCGTCTGGATCTTCATTCCGCACGACGAGAACCGCGAACCGGAGCTGAGGCGGATCGACTACTCCGTCGAGCTGAACACCGCACGCCGGGCGGCGTCCTACCCGGTGGCCGCGCCCGACGGGCTGGGCGAGGAGTGGAAGCCGACCTCCGTGCGCTACCGCGGTGACGACGCCGAGGCCTGGCACCTGGGCTTCCGCGCTCCGGACGGCGAGTACGTGACGGTCGAGCAGTCGCTGAAGAAGCCGTCCCGGTTCATCTCCGACACCAGCCGGGGCGCGGAGAAGACCGAGGTCACGCAGGAGATCGGCGGCCGGACCTGGACCCGCTACACCGGCGGCCGCTACGACGCGCTGGTGCTGCACGACACCGGCGGCACGCAGGGCGCGACGACGGTCGTGGCGGGCACCGGGTCGTTCGACCAGCTCACCGCCATGGCCGAGGCGCTGACGATGCCCTGACCGGCGCCCCGCGTTGCCCCGCGCCGCCGGGCCCCGCGCTCGCGCCCGCCCGGCGCCCCCACGTACGGCGAAGGCCCCCGGACCCTGTCCGGGGGCCTGAAGTCTTTCGTTTGGATCAGGCCGGATCCAAACGAAAGACCCTAGTGACCTGAGTCAGAGACTCGTCGGCAGATCGCGGCCATCAGCCGGATGCCGTGCGGCCGGCAGGTCCGGCCCGGCCTGCCGGCATCCGGCCTCCGGCACGCCGGGCGGCTCGCGAGAACTCCCCGAATATCTCTGACTCAGGTCACTGGCCCATGGAGCGGGGGCCGGGGCGGCTGCCGGAGCGCCCCGCCGTCTCAGACGGTGGTGACGACCTGCTCGTACGCCAGGCGCGGGGAGCGCGGGAAGGCGGCGTCGGGGCCCGGCCGGCCGATGTTGACGACCATCAGCGGGGTGTGGTCGTCGTCGAGGAACTCCTTGCGGACGCCCTCGAAGTCGAGGCCGGTCATCGGGCCGGCGGCCAGCCCAGCGGCGCGGACGCCGATGATGAAGTAGGCGGCCTGGAGGGCGGCGTTCAGCGCGGCGGTGCCCTCGCGCACCGGGCGCTCGCTGAAGAAGGCGTCCTTGAGCTGCGGGACGTGCGGCATGAGCTGCGGCAGTTCCTCGTGGAACTCGTTGTCCGCGGAGAGGATCGCGACCAGCGGGGCGGCGGCGGTCTTCGCCCGGTTGCCCTCGGCCAGGTGCCCGACCAGGCGCTCGCGGGCCTCGGGGGAGCGGACCAGGGTGACGCGCAGCGGGCACTGGTTGAAGGCGGTCGGACCGTACTTGACCAGGTCGTAGATCGCCTTCAGCTGCTCGTCGCCGACCGGCTCGTCGGTGAAGGAGTTCGCGGTGCGCGCCTCGCGGAACAGCAGGTCCTGCGCGGCGGGGTCGAGAACGAGAGACATGCGTGTTCTTCCTCGGGAGACGGATGCGGGGCCCGCGTGGGCGGGAGCCGCTGACAGGGCGACTCTACGCCAAAGAAGTTCAACATTTAACCAAATGGGGGGCGAGGTGATCCTCTTCACGCGCCCGCGTGGGACGTGGTGACGGGCGTCACACATCGGGAGCGATGAGTTCCGTCCCGGGCCGGGGTCCACCCCGTGTACGGGCCGCACGGGCCCGCACGCGTTCCGCAGCCGAAGGGGAGCACCGAGAGATGACCACCGAGCCCGCGGGCCCCGCCAAGGGCCCCGCCTCCTACTTCCCGTCCATCGAGAAGAAGTACGGCCGCCCGGTCGCCGAGTGGAAGGACCTCATCCGGGCCTCACCGCTGACCCGGCACATGGAGCTGGTCGGCTGGCTCAAGACCGAGCACGGCCTGGGCCACGGCCACGCCAACGCGCTGGTCGCCCACACCCTGGCGGAGGACCGCGAGGCGTGACGCGCCCGCGCGGGCGGCGACCCGGCTTCCGGGACGGGCGGTACGGGGGTCCTGCCGTCCCGGGGGCCGGGACGCCACGGCGCGGGGCCGGACGGCGTGGCGACGTGAGGTCGGACCGGTCGGCGCGGCGACGCGAGGTCGGGTAGGGCGACGCGATGCCGACACGGCGCGGTGCCGGGCCGGGCGCGACAGGGCGCGGGTCCGGCGGGCGGCCCTGGTGGGTGCGGCCCGGGGCGTCCGGGCCGCACACCGGGGCCGGCTACTCCCCGTCCGCGCGCCCCTCCCCGTCGGCGGCCTCCGCCGCGGCCTCCTCCTCGGCCAGGGCCGCGTCCAGCCGGGCCCGGGCGCCGTCCAGACGGCGGCGGCAGACCTTCGCCAGCTCCTCGCCCCGCTCCCAGAGCGCGAGGGACTCCTCCAGCGTCGTCCCCCCGGCCTCCAGCCGCCGTACGACCTCGATCAGCTCGTCCCGTGCCTGCTCGTAGCCGAGTGCCTCGGCCGCGGCCGCCCGCTGTTCCACCTCGCTGGTCATCCATCCACCCTATGTGTCGACCCGTACGGAGAACTCACCCTCGGCGACCCGCGCCCGCAACGCCTCGCCCGGCCCGACCTCGCCCGGATCGCGCACCGCCCGGCCGTCGGCCCGCTGGAGCACGGCGTACCCGCGCCGCAGGGTCGCGGCGGGGGAGAGGGCCACCACCCGCGCGCGCGTGTGCGTCAGCTCGGAGTCGGCCCGGTCGAGGTGGTGCCGCAGGGACCGCCGGCCGCGCTCCAGCAGCGCCGCCACCAGGGCCTCCCGCTCGTCGATCATCCGGTGCGGGTCCTGCACCGACGGACGGGCCAGCGCGTGCGCCAGCCCCCGCTCCTCGCGGTCCACCAGCGCGGCCACGCACCGCCGCGCCCGGTCCCGCAGCAGCCGTACCCGCTCGTACTCCTCCCCGACGTCCGGCACGATCCGCTTGGCCGCGTCGGTCGGGGTGGAGGCGCGCAGATCGGCCACGTAGTCCAGCAGCGGGGTGTCCGGCTCGTGGCCGATGGCCGAGACCACCGGGGTGCGGCAGGCCGCGACCGCCCGCACCAGCCGCTCGTCGGAGAACGGCAGCAGGTCCTCGACGCTGCCCCCGCCGCGCGCGACGACGATCACGTCCACACCGTCCATCGCGTCCAGCTCCCGCACCGCCCCCATCACCTGCGGCACCGCCTGCACGCCCTGCACCGGGACATTGCGCACCTCGAAGCGGACGGCGGGCCAGCGGTGCCGGGCGTTCTCCAGGACGTCCCGCTCGGCCGCCGAGGCACGGCCGCACACCAGGCCGATGAGATGCGGCAGGAACGGCAGCCGCTTCTTGCGCTCCGGGGCGAACAGCCCCTCGCGCGCCAGCGCCTTCTTCAGCAGCTCCAGCCGCGCGAGCAGCTCACCGACCCCCACCGGCTTGATCTCGGCCGCCCGCAGCGAGAGCTGGCCGCGCGGCGCGTACCACTCCGGCTTGGCGTGGACCACGACCCGGGCGCCCTCGCCGACCACGTCCGCGACCGCGTCGAAGACCTGGCGGTAGCAGGTGACGCCCACGGAGACGTCCCGCGAAGGGTCGCGCAGCGTCAGGAACACCACTCCCGCGCCCGGCCGCCGCGACAACTGGGTGATCTGCCCCTCCACCCACACCGCGCCGAGCCGGTCGATCCAGCTCCCGATCAGCCGGGACACCTCGCCGACGGGCAGGGGCGCTTCGGGCGTCGATTTCACAGCCATGCGCCGAGCGTAACGGCCGGGTACGACACCGGGGGACGCCCGTGCGAGGGGCGCCCGGCGCGGAACCGGGCGCGACGGGGCGGCCGGCCGCCCCGGCCCCGTCCGGCCCCCGCGCCGGAGCCCCGCGTCCCGTCCGGTGCGCCCCCGAACGCCCCCTTGCGCCCCGGCGCCCCGGCGCCCCGGCGCCCCGGCGTCTCCCGTGCCGGTCGTGGGCCCGGCGGCCCGACGCCTTTGGTGCCGGCCGTGCCTCCAGGCCCGACGCCCCGCTCCCGTCGTCTCCGGCGCCGGCCGCGCCCCGCTCGGGGACCCCGGCGTCCGTCGCACCCTGCGCCCCGCTCCCGGCGTCGCCCCGCGTGGCGTCTTCCGCGCCGGCCGGGTCACGGCGCCCGGCGTCTCCCCGTGCCGGCGGGGCCGCGGCGCCCGGCGTCCTCCCGGGCGAGGTCTCCCGTGCTCGCCGTGCCCGGCGCCCGCCGTGTCACGCGCTCGCCGTCGTGGTCCCGTGCTCGCCGCGCCCCGGCGTCCGGCGGTTCCGGTGCTCGCCGCGCCCCCTGCCCGGTGCCTCCCGGGCCCGCCGGGCCCCCGCGCCCGGTGTCTCCCGTGCCGTGGCGCCTCCCGGCCCCGGGCGCCCGTCCCGTCGCGCGGGCCCCCGTACCGTCGCGCCGCCTCAGCCGCTCCGCCCGCCGTCCGCTCGGCCCGCCGCCCCCGTGTCCGCTCCCGGGCCGCCGCCGTTCCCCGTCCGCCGCCGACCCCGCGCCTGCGCCGCCAGGACCACCAGGCCGACGGCGCACCAGACCGCGCCCACGACCTGTGCCGCCCCCGACGCCTCCACGACGACCGCGACGGTGACGGCCGCCCCGAGCACCGGCACCAGCACGTGCCGCCACCAGCTCACCGGCCCGCCGCGGCGCCGCACCGCGAACCAGCCCACCACGCTCGCGTGCAGCAGCGTGAACGCGGTCAGCGCGCCGACGTCCACGACCGACACCAGATGGTCGAGCCCGTCCGCCCGCCGGGCCGCCCACACCGCCGCCACCATCGTGATCACCGCCGACACCAGCAGCGCCACCCTCGGCACCCCGTCCCCCGTGCGCGCCAGCACCCCCGGCAGCCGCCGGTCGCGCCCCATGGCGAACAGCAGCCGCCCCGCCGCCGCCTGCCCGGCCAGCGCCGCGAAGGCCGCGCCGACCGCCTTGCTCACCGCCACCAGATCGTGCAGCCAGGTCCCCACCGAGGTGTCCACGGCGTCGTAGAACGCGGCCCCCTGCTCCTCCGGCCGCGCGGCCAGCTCCGCCGAGGTCACCGGCTCCAGCAGCGCCACCAGGTACGTCTGCGCCACGAACAGCAGCCCGGCCAGCGCGAGGCAGAACAGCAGCGCCCGCGCCACCTTCGCGGACCCCCCGGTGACCTCCTCCGCGAAGGTCGCGATGGCGTCGAAGCCCAGGTACGACAGGACCGCCACCGACACCGCGCCCACCACCGCCGACAGCGCGAACGCCCCCTGCGAGCCGTCCCCGGTCAGTGGCGACAGCCAGCCCCGCGCCGCCCCGTCGCGGGCCAGCACCACGACCGCCGAGACCAGGAACACCAGCAGGACCACGATCTCCATCGCCAGCACCAGGAACCCCACCCGGGCCGCCGCCCGCACCCCCCACAGGTTCAGCGCGGTCGTGACCAGCACCGCCAGCGCCGTCCACACCCACCGCGACACCCCGGGGACCAGCGCCTCCATCGCGATCCCCGAGAACAGGTACGCCACCGCCGGGATCAGCACGTAGTCCAGCAGCGCCATCCACCCGGCGACGAACCCCGCCCCGTCCCCGAGGCCCGCGCGCGCGTAGGCGAACACCGACCCCGCCCGCGGCACCACCCGCACCATCTGGGCGTAGCTGAACGCGGTGAACGCCATGGCGACCGTCGCCACGACGTAGACCAGCGCCACCGCGCCGTGCGACCGGGCGTCCAGCGTGCCGAAGACGCCGACCGGCGCCATGGGGGCGATGAACAGCAGCCCGTAGACCACGAGGTCGCGGAAGCCCAGGCTGCGCCGCAGCCCGCCGGACTCCCCTCCGCCCCCGGCCGTCGCCCCGGCCCCGTCGTACGCCCCGGCCCCGCCCGTCCCCCCGGCCCCCCCGGCCCCGCCGTCCCCCGCACCCGCACCGGTCCCCGACATCGCGCCTCCGCCACCGCGCCGCACCCGCGTCCACGTCCCCGCCAGTTTCCCGGCGGGGACCCGTCCGCGCGATGCCTGACGCGCCGGACACGGCCTTACGATGGGGCGCATGACCGCTTCGTCTGGCCGCCGTGTCCTGCTCGCCGCCCCTCGCGGATACTGCGCGGGGGTGGACCGCGCCGTGATCGCCGTCGAGAAGGCCCTGGAGCAGTACGGGGCCCCCGTCTACGTCCGGCACGAGATCGTCCACAACAAGTACGTCGTGCAGACCCTGGAGAAGAAGGGCGCGATCTTCGTCGAACGGACGGAGGAGGTGCCCCCGGGCAACATCGTCATGTTCTCCGCGCACGGCGTGGCCCCCGTCGTCCACGAGGAGGCCGAGCGCGGACGGCTCGCCACCATCGACGCCACCTGCCCGCTCGTCACCAAGGTCCACAAGGAGGCCGTCCGGTTCGCGGACGAGGACTACGACATCCTCCTGATCGGCCACGAGGGCCACGAGGAGGTCATCGGCACCTCCGGCGAGGCCCCCGACCACATCCAGCTCGTCGACGGCCCCGAGGACGTCGCCAAGGTCGAGGTCCGCGACCCCTCCCGGGTCGTCTGGCTCTCCCAGACCACGCTCTCCGTCGACGAGACGATGGAGACCGTCGACGCGCTCAAGGAGAAGTTCCCGCAGCTCATCTCCCCGCCCAGCGACGACATCTGCTACGCCACGCAGAACCGCCAGCTCGCGGTGAAGCAGATGGGCTCCGAGGCCGAACTGGTCATCGTCGTCGGCTCCCGCAACTCCTCCAACTCCAAGCGCCTGGTCGAGGTGGCCCTCCAGGCCGGTGCCCGTGCCTCGTACCTGGTGGACTTCGCCGAGGAGATCGACGAGACCTGGCTGGACGGCGTCACCACGGTCGGCGTCACCTCCGGCGCCTCCGTCCCGGAGGTCCTGGTCGAGCAGGTCCTCGAACGGCTCACCGGATACGGCTTCGACGACGTGGAGCTGGTCAAGGCCGCCGAGGAGACCATCATCTTCTCGCTGCCCAAGGAGCTCCGCCGCGACCTGCGCGAGGAGGCGGCGGCGCTGGTGGCCGAGCGCGGCGGATCGGGCGCCGCCGGGCAGTGAGCGTCCGTCGCGGGCCGTAACGTGGGGCCATGCAGATCTTCGGCGTGGACATCGGCGGATCCGGTATCAAGGGCGCCCCTGTGGATCTCGACAGGGGCGCCCTGGCCCAGGAGCGCCACAAGGTCCTGACCCCGCACCCGGCCACCCCCGAGGGGGTCGCCGACGGGGTCCGGCAGGTCGTCGAGCACTTCGGCTGGACCGGGCCCGTCGGGGTCACCTTCCCCGGCGTGGTCACCGGCGGCGCCATGATCCGCACGGCGGCCAACGTCGACCGGAGCTGGGTCGGCGTCGACGCCCGCGCGCTGCTGGGCGGCCGGCTCGGCGGCGCGCAGGTCACCGTGGTCAACGACGCGGACGCGGCGGGCGTCGCCGAGACCCGCTTCGGCGCCGGCCGCGACCGCACCGGCACGGTGGTCCTGCTCACCTTCGGCACCGGCATCGGCAGCGCCGTCTTCAGCGACGGCGTCCTCGTCCCCAACACCGAGCTGGGCCACCTGGAGCTGGACGGCCACGAGGCGGAGAAGCGGGCCTCCAGCAAGGCCCGCGAGGACCACGACCTGTCGTGGGAGAAGTGGGCGGAGCGGGTGCGGCGCTACCTCACCCACGTCGAGATGCTGCTCTCGCCCGAGCTGTTCATCATCGGCGGCGGCGTCAGCCGCAAGGCCCACAAGTTCCTGCCCCGGATCGAGGGCATCCGCGCGGAGATCGTCCCGGCGCGGCTCCAGAACAACGCGGGCATCGTGGGCGCCGCGATGCGGGCGGCCGGGTCAGCCGCCGCGCCGCGCCCCGCCTGACGGCCGCCCCCCGCCCGACGGGCGCGCCCCGCCCGACCGCCCGCCCGCCGGGGGCCGCGGGCGCCCGGCCGCCGCCGCGGCCCGGCGGCGCACCAGCCGGGCCCGGCGCACCAGCACCGTCACCCCGGCGATCAGCGTGCCCCCGTAGAGCCACCCCGCCCCGGTGGCCAGCGCCGTCACCATGCCCATCGCCCACCCGGTGACCCCGTCGCCGCCCCCGGCGACGCTCACCAGCCCCGCGGCGAAGGCGATCGGCGCCGCGACCGGGGCGGCGAGCAGATCCCCGCCGCGCACCCAGCACGCGGTGAGCGCGCAGACCGGCAGGAACAGGACGCCGTACACGGTCAGGGCCGCGCCCGGGGTGTCGAACAGCAACCCGTCGAGGAACCCGAGCACCACCATCACGGCCACGCAGAACAGCCCGGTGCCCAGCCCCGTCAGCCGGGGGTTGGGCACCGCGCGCACGGCCCGCACCAGCCGCGCGAGCGGCGGTACGGGGCGCGCCGGGGCGCCGCCCGGCGGACGGCGCCCCGGCGGGAGGCGCGGGGTGCCGCCGGCTCCCGGCGCGGCGGACGGGCCGGAGGACCGGCCCGTCCGGGCGGGGCCGTCGGGACGGGCCGCACCGCCGTCCGTGCGCCGCCCCTGAGGGGGCAGCGGGGCCCGGGGCCGTCGCGGGCCGTACTGCGGGGGTCGCGTCCTGTGTTGCTCCACTGGACCAACTTAGGTCGGTTAATGTGCCGAATAGGCCGAAAGACACGCCGTCGGGCCCGGCCCGGCCAAGCGTTCGACACCGCGCGAGTGCGGTACCGGACACCCCGTAGACTGGTGGATCGGCCCTGCCTGGCCCTCCTCCGCATCCTCACGTACGGGAAGTCGCAACGTGTCGCTCACGATCGGAATCGTCGGTCTGCCGAATGTCGGCAAGTCGACCCTGTTCAACGCCCTGACCAAGAACGACGTGCTGGCGGCCAACTACCCGTTCGCCACGATCGAGCCGAACGTCGGTGTGGTCGGCGTCCCCGACCCCCGGCTGACGAAACTGGCCGAGATCTTCTCCTCCGAGCGCATCCTGCCCGCGACGGTGGACTTCGTGGACATCGCGGGCATCGTGCGCGGCGCCAGCGAGGGCGAGGGCCTGGGCAACAAGTTCCTCGCCAACATCCGCGAGTCCGACGCGATCTGCCAGGTGATCCGCGCCTTCAAGGACGAGAACGTCGTCCACGTCGACGGCAAGGTCTCGCCCAAGGACGACATCGAGACGATCAACACCGAGCTGATCCTCGCCGACCTCCAGACCATCGAGAAGGTCCTTCCGCGCCTCCAGAAGGAGTCGCGGATCAAGAAGGACGTCCAGCCCAAGGTCAAGGCCGTCGAGGAGGCCAAGGAGATCCTGGAGAAGGGCGACACCCTCTTCGCCCACGGCATCGTCCAGGGTAGCGAGCGCGCCGAGCTCCTGCACGACCTGCACCTCCTCACCACCAAGCCCTTCCTCTACGTCTTCAACGTCGACGAGGACGAGCTGACCGACGACGACTTCAAGAACGAGCAGCGGGCCCTGGTCGCCCCCGCCGAGGCGATCTTCCTCAACGCCAAGCTGGAGGCGGACCTCGCGGAGCTGGACGAGGACGAGGCGCTGGAGCTGCTCCAGTCCGTCGGCCAGCAGGAGCCCGGCCTCGCCACCCTCGCCCACGTCGGCTTCCGCACCCTCGGCCTCCAGACCTACCTGACGGCCGGCCCCAAGGAATCCCGCGCCTGGACCATCAAGAAGGGCGCCACCGCGCCCGAGGCCGCGGGAGTCATCCACACGGACTTCCAGAAGGGCTTCATCAAGGCCGAGGTCATCTCCTTCGCCGACCTCGTCGCCACGGGCTCGGTCGCCGAGGCCCGCGCCAAGGGCAAGGCACGGATGGAGGGCAAGGAGTACGTGATGCAGGACGGGGATGTGGTGGAGTTCCGGTTCAACGTCTGATACGTCCGGCGAAAGGCCGTCCTACCTGCGACGAAGCGGGTTGGGCGGCCTTTGCGGTCCGCGGATGGTCCGCAGCGTGCCGACTTCGGTCGGTGCGCGGGGGAGCGGCTACGCCGTTTCGTCGCCCCCCGCGGTTGGGCGTCGGCGGACCGGTCCACGTGCGCCTTGTCGACGTCGGCCCGGGCCCGCTCCTCGGAGTCGGGCCACAGATGGGTGGAGTTGGTCAGCGTCATGGCCGCGTTGGCGTGGCCGGGACGCTCGGAGAGCGTCTTCACGGACTCGCCGTTTCTTGATCAGCAGGTCGGCGTAGTGGTGCCGGAGGTCGTGGGGCCCGGTGCCCTTCGGTATGCCGGCCTTCGCGCAGGCGGGCCGCCAGGACCCGTCCATGAAGTGAGTGTGGGCCACGGGGCCGCCTTGCGGCGCCGTGAAGATCCAGCGGATCACCGCGGCCTTCAGTACCGCCGCCGAGCGCCTCGGTGGCGGGCACGGCCTGACCACCGTCACCGCGTACCTCGCCGACGCAGTCGTCCATGCTGCGCGGACGCTTTCCCAGCGAGGCCACGCCGGGCCGCCTTCGGCGCTGGGCGGCCCTGCTCTTGGCACCGTGGTCGGCCACACCGCCCGCACCCTGACCGGCCTTGCCGACCACATCGGCACCGAGCAGCAGCACTGGGATGCCCTCACCCGCTGGGATCCCGAGTGATAGAAGTGGGTCCACGCGCTCACCCACGCCGGCCTCGCTGCCCAGGACCCGTGCCGACGACGCCGTCGCCGCCTGGATCCAGGGCCAACATGCCCAACAACCCGCCCGACGAAGGGAACACCGTGGCCCAGCAGGCCGACGACCGGCCAAATGCCCTCAAGCCTGCGTCCGAATCCATGACCCTGCTGGTCGCCGCCGTCATCGTCCACGACAAGGCTCTCAACCGCGTCGTCCTTCTCCAGCGCAGCGAGAACGCCAAGTTCGCCCGGGGAATGTGGGACCTCCCGGTCGGCAAGAGCGAGTCGGGTGAGCCCATCACCGAAACCGCGGTCCGCGAGCTGTACGAGGAGACCGGCCTCACGGTGAAGCCCGAGTCCCTCAAGGTCGCCCACATCATCCACGGCGCCTGGGGCGTCGAAGCCCCAACGGCTTTCTCACAGTCGTCTTCGCCGCCCACGAATGGAGCGGCGAACCCGAGAACCGCGAACCCCGAAAGCACTCCCAGGTCCGTTGGGTCGACGCCAACGCCGTCCCCGACGAATTCGTCGACACTACGGCCAGTGCCCTGCGCCACTACCTGACCAGCGGCGCGGACATCTCCCTGGACGGCTGGCCAACCGCGTGAGCATCACGTCGCCCCACCGGATGACGTCGGCCAGTCGGGTGTTCGACAGACCAGGTAGAAGTACGGGTGGTGTCCGGTTCACCGGCGGACTCGATTCAGATTACGTCACCCCTATCGCGAATGAGCTTCGTGATTGAGACCACCCTCGGGCGACCAACATTGCTGACCCCAAAGCCGAGTCCATATCGATAGATCTCAGGGATCCAGTATTGGTCGTTCTCCCTGAAGAGGACGCCGTTTGCCTCGAGTAGGCGAGCCTGCACGGAATCCAACTCCACGGACTCGAGCGTGAAAGGCACCTTGCGGATCTCCTCCGGCAATGCCTGTAGGCGCTTGAAGACGTTCCTGACAGGTACGTTTTCCTGTTCCATTGCAGAGATTTTTTCGCGGCTTGAGCGAGGCAGTGCCCTGCGCATTGCCGAGGGTGTCAGAGGGCGATCTGACCAGCGTCCGGCCTTTTCGTCCCCCGCTGAGTCGCTGGCGGCCTCGGCCAGGAAATGGACGATGTCTCGCGCCTGAACCTGCAGATTGAAATCGGAAAGGGCGGCGAGGAACCATTCCTCAGATCGGGCTTCTCGGGAGCGATCTGATCCAAGCTTTTGCCCCCACATCTGGACGAGAAGCCGAGAGAGAGTTTTGGCTCCAGCTGAGCGGATGTCTACGGACCCGTCCGGAGTTAGAACCCGGGCTCTTTCGCCGACCCAGGCCACCAAGCGAAGCGCCTCTGTACGGTTCCAGCGGAGCTCGTAGGCGCGATGCCGTTCAAGAAACTGCTGGGCGTTTTGTTGTACGGAGTTCAAAACGAGGTCACGTCGTACGAACACAACCAGACCCAGGGGGCGTCCGCGAAGTGAGCGAAGCCATTCAGGACAACCGGTGAGCAATGCCCTCAGTGCGCGCTGCTGCTGGGTGTTACTGCTGAAGTCCTGGAACAGGTCCTCGAGTCCGTCGATCACGAAGATCGCTCGCCGGCTTCGTGCTAGGTCGGTAAGTACCGACTCGGCGTTCTCGGGCGTGGCGCTCAGACCAGCTGCTCGCGCCAAGCAGGTCAACCACACCTGGCGCCACCCCACCTCATTCATGTCAGCGTCGAGTGCATCAGTGACGAGATCGCGAAGTGACAAGAAACTAGCCGGTTCATTTCCGGTGAGTTCGTCGGCGGAAGCCTTCTGAACTTCTTCGACTTCAGTTCGCAGTTCATCGGCGAGATTCTGTGAAGCCAAAACAGGCACTAGGGCCTGTCTTCAAAGGGTCATATCCACATCAGGAGTGACGCGATAGTGAGTGCCGCTTCGTATGATTCACGGGTTTTGTCGTAGCGGGTGGCGATGGCCCGGTACTGCTTTAACGCGTTGAAGCAGCGCTCGACGACGTTGCGCCGCTTGTAGCGCTCCTTGTCGAAAGCGGGCGGCCTGCCGCCGTTGCTGCCGCGACGGCGGCGGTTCGCCTGTTGGTCAGACCGTTCAGGGATGGTGTGCGGGATGCCTCGTTTCCGCAGGTAGTTGCGTATGGATCGACTGCTGTACCCCTTGTCGCCCAGGAGATGACCGGGCCGGTTGCGTGGTCGGCCAGGGCCTGGACGGCGAACCTTGATCTGCGCGAGGACCTGCTCGAACTGCGTGCAGTCGTTGATGTTGCCGCCTGTGACGACAAGGCCGAGCGGACGGCCACGGCCGTCGCATGCGAGGTGAATCTTCGTCGTCAGTCCGCCACGGGATCGTCCGAGGGCGTGAGTGTGTGCCGTTTCTG